>JBNLFN010000060.1:0-16450 GCA_050305555.1 Desulfobacteraceae bacterium
GATTTCATCCAGAAAGATGGTGCCTTTGTTCGCCTGCATAAAGCGGCCGTCCCGCCGCTTGTCGGCGCCGGTAAACGCCCCTTTTTCATGTCCGAAAAGCTCGGACTCCAGCAGGGTTTCGGCAAGCGCTGCACAATTGACCGTGACCAGCGCATGATCCTTGCGAGGGCTGTTTCGGTGCAACGACCGCGCGATCAGCTCTTTGCCGGTGCCGCTCTCTCCAGTGATCAGTACGGTGGCTTCCGAGGGCGCTGCCATGGCCAGCATGTCCATCAACGCCTTCATGGCCTGGCTATTACCGATGATGCTGGAGGCGTCAAGGTCGTCTCGCAGTTGTGCCTTGAGCTGCTTGTTTTCCGTTTTGAGCCCGGCATGGTCATGGGCCCGTTCCAGGGTCAACTTCAGCACTTCGAAATCCAGCGGCTTGATCAGGTAGTCGTAGGCTCCGGTTTTTAAGGCCTCCACCGCCGATTCCACCGATGAATAGGCGGTCATGATAATGACGGGAATGGATGGATTGTACGCCGTGATTTTTTCCAGCGCTTCGATGCCGCTCATTTGGGCCATGCGAACATCCATCAGCACAAGATCGAAGGGCTCGGATTTAGCCCGTTCCACCGCGCCGACGCCATCTTCGGCGGTTTGAACCGAATAGCCCCAGCTGCGGGTAATGGTTTTCAAGGTGGCCAGATGACCGGGGTCGTCATCCACGATCAATAGGTTGGCGGGTTTGTTTGCGGTCATGACATCCTCTTATCGGTTCCGCCATCATGGCAGGCAAAGCGCAGCGTAAATTTTGCGCCCTCACCGGGCGTGCTTTCGACTTTCAGGTGCGCCTGGTGGGCTTCGATGATTTTATGGACGATGGCCAGTCCCAATCCCGTGCCTTTGTTCTTGGTGGAGAAGTAGGGATTGAAGATTTGGTTGAGGCGATCGGCTTCAATTCCCGGTCCGGTGTCGCTGATGGTGATGCTTGCGGATTGATTGTCTTCAAGCCGGCAGCGCACCGTCAGCGTGCCGCCGTTCTCCATGGCCTGGATGGCGTTGAGGAAAAGGTTCAATAGGCATTGCGCGATGCGGTCGGCATCAATCATCACCAGGCAGATGCCGTCTGCGATATGGGCGTCGATGCGAATATTCAAGTTAGCCGCTTCCGCCTGAACCAGTTGAATGGAGCGTTCCAGCAGGTGGGCAAGATCGGTGGCCTTGCATTTAAGATCGGTGGGCCGGGCAAAGTCCAGCAGTTCGGTGATCACACGGTTCAAGCGGTCCACTTCCTGGATCATGACCCCTGCAGCCTGTTTGGACTCGCTGCCGTCTTCAAACTGCCCGGCGAAGTAGGTGGCCATGCCTTTAATGGAACTGAGCGGATTGCGGATTTCATGGGCTACCCCGGCCGCCAAACCGCCAAGGGCCGCCAGCTTTTCCTGTCGCCGGACTTCATCCTGCAGTTCACGCACCTCTGCCAAATCCCTCAAAATGAGGATTTTTCCGATATGTTCGCCTGTTTCATTGGTGATTCGCGTGGCGCTGACGCTGACCGGGACAGTGCGACCGTCGGCAAAAATACACTCCATCTCTTTGTCGGTGATGGTCACGCCGCGATCGAGTGTTTGTTGCAAGCCGCACAACTGGGCCGGCAAGATATCGTCCGGCATTCGATCTTTGGCCGCATCCGAAATGATGCCTGTAATTTTAGTGGCTGCCGGATTAAAAAAAGTAATACGGCCTGTACGGTTGGTGGCTATCAGCCCCACCGGCAAATAAGTGACGACCTCGTTGGCAAAGGCGCTGGTATCCTGCAGGGTGCGCTTGGCACTCCGGTAACTGTTCATCCAGAAAATGGAAACGAAGCCGCCAAACCCGGACAAAAGCGATATCACCGACAACACCACGGTGGTTCGGATATCCTCTTGGATGGCCTCCTGGAAGGGGGCGATATCCAATCCGACCACAATCAGGAATTGTTGGGTATCGATTTTTGAATACCAGTCGTCGGGGGCGGCCGGCATGCGACCACGCCCATGCATGCGGCCATGCATGCGGCCCATGCTTTGTCTGGGGCTCAGCTTCAGCGGTTCAAACCGGCGGTGTACCTCGAAGGCCTTTCCACCAGCGTCCATTGGCACCAGAGCCCAGTTTTCTTCGAGGTCCGGTCCCAGGTGAATTATTTTGTTTTGGGGACGAAACAGCTGGTCGACCTTCAAAGGATCGCTGTGCGCCACGGCATTGCCCTGAGGATCGATAACCGCCATATACAATACATCGGGCAGCCTGGCGGTTTCTTCCAGCAGACGCTGGATTTGCGCTCCCCCCCACATCATGCCCATGATTCCGGTGCGTGCGCCGGCTTCCACTGCACGAATAAGCGCCGCGCCTTTTTCGCGAAGAATTTTCGACATGTACCGCTTTTCGCGATTTGTGTTTTGCACCGCCAGCACAATCACGACAATCAGGAGGATGACCGTGGATCCCAGAATTATCCAAGGGGAAGTTTTCATTCCAGCGTTCGGGCCGAATGGGGTGCGACGCTTCATGCCAATCTCCTTAATGCACTTTCATTGATGCAAGATGGTTTCATAGGGTCAATTTAAGTAGATGTGTGTAAATTGTAAACAATAAAAGCCGGTTCTTTGATTGTGTAAAAGTTTCACCCAACGATTGGGGATTATGCTCTGCTTGAAACCTGCCTGTAATCAGGCAATGTCTGAATGTTTGAAATAAAGGTAGGTATCCAATGCCTTGAATCCATCAATGATTCAGGCGCGCCAAAAAATAAGGTGCATCTAGCCGGTTCAAATCGGTATCGTTCTTTCCAAGCGATATTTTGGGCAAAATTGGGCTAAAGATCTGCCAATAACTCACGATAGTAGTGGCAGCTGTACAACAATTTTTATCGGATACGTATTTCAAGCAACGGTTTTGGAGGTACAACATGAAAAGGCAGTTCCGGGTCTGATGCCGGATCCTGCCCCGTACCCTATAGAAATGCGAGGTGGTCAACACATCGCATTTCTAATTTCAGTCGCTAAGGACAGTGGTTTCACGGATTATTGGATGTTCTTCTCCATTAGTTTCAGTCCCAGCGAGTCAACATTTCGACTGTCCCACCTGTGGGCTCACTATCCATAGAGGATACGATGTTCAGTTCTTTTGATCGATCGATTGCGTTGCCAAAAAAAGAAACTCAAACCAGAAATAGATCCAAAATCAGCCATTAAACCGTCTTGTGTTTTTGGGTCGGAATAATTACAATAGCACCTTAACCTCTTAAAAAATTAGCACGCAAAATGAAAAAATATTTGGGCATTCGAAGAGAGGATAAAAACCGATGGGAACAACGCGTTCCCTTTATCCCAGAGGATTTAAAGGAGATAAAAGAGACTTTCGGTATTGACGCGGTGGTTCAGCCGTCCAAGCTGAGGATATATCCGGATGACGCTTTCAGGCAGAAAAACGTTCTCGTGGATGAGGATTTTAGCAGTGTCAACACCATTTTTGCGGTTAAAGAGATCCCCGCGCATCTATTTGAAGAGAACAAAACCTATATATTTTTTTCCCATACCATTAAAGGCCAATCACACAATATGGGGATGCTCAAACGCATGATGGCGCTTAAATGTAACCTGATCGATTATGAGCGCATTGTGAATGATAATAACCAGCGACTGATTTTTTTCGGCGCCTATGCGGGTTTTTCCGGTATCATCGAAACCTTATTTGCGTTCGCCAAAAAAATAAAATTGAAGGGGATTGATACTTGCCTGGCTCAGATCAAACAGGCTTATGCGTACCCGAGTCTTGATGCTGCCAGAGCCCACATCAAAGATATTGGGCGGCTGATCGCTCAGCAGGGTCTTCCGGAAGCATGTTGTCCAATAATTGTCGGGTTTGCCGGGTACGGCAATGTGTCGAAGGGTGCGCAGGAGATTTTTGACATGCTGCCTGTCATCCCCATTTCACCTGCTGAAATTAAAGCTATCCGCAACCGACCCGATCCCGATACTCGGCATCTATACAAAGTCGTTTTTACAGAAGCGGACATGGTGCGCCCGCTTTCCGGCTCATTTGAACTTCAGGAGTATTATGACCATCCGGAAAAGTATGAATCCGTCATGGAAACCTATTTGCCGGATCTTGATATCCTGGTCAACTGCATTTACTGGACCGAAAAATACCCGCGCCTGGTAACCAAAGCGTTCTTAAAAAAACAGCATGGCGCAGGAAAGGCATTCAATCTATCCCTTATCGGTGATATTTCTTGTGACATCAAAGGTGCCATCGAGATTACCAAAGCGGCCACCCTGCCGGACAATGCCTGTTATACTTATTTTCCCGGATCAGACACATTTGAAGACGGTACCCAAAGCAGTGGGATTACGGTGATGGCCATTGACAACCTTCCCTGTGAATTCTCAAAAGAGTCGTCGATGTTTTTTTCAAATGTATTGAAGCCCTTTGCCCATGATATTGTCTGTGCTGATTTCTCACAATCCTTTGAGGCCCTGGCGCTGCCCTATCCCATTAAAAAAGCGCTGATCCTGCACAACGGACAACTAACACGTGACTATACCTATATGGAAAAGTTTATTTAAAAAACTTTAAAGGCGACAGGATGAAAAAGATATTGATACTGGGTGCCGGTTTTGTCAGCAGACCTGGCGTTGTATTCCTGTTGAAAAACGGATTTGATGTGACGATTGGCTCGCGTACGGTTGAAAAAGCCCGGGAAATCGTCCAGGGATTTGAAAACGGAAAAGCTTTGTCTCTGCAAGTGGAAGACCCGGATGCACTGGATGCCCTTGTTAGGGAAAACGATATAGTTGTGAGTTTGCTGCCCTGGACCCTTCATATGGTTGTGGCCAAAAGCTGTTTAAAAAACAACAAACGGATGGCCACCACCTCCTATGTCAGCGAGGAGATGAGGAATCTGGACCAGGAAGTCAAAGACAAGAAACTGCTCTTTCTCAATGAGATCGGTGTGGATCCCGGGATCGACCACATGTCTGCCATGAAGATCATCGACGATGTGCACGACCAGGGGGGTAAAATCAAACATTTTTATTCCATCTGCGGCGGTCTGCCGGCACCGGAGGATAACAACAATCCATTTGGCTATAAATTCTCCTGGAGCCCCAAGGGCGTAGTGCTGGCCTCCAGAAATGCGGCCCGCTTCCTCGAAAACGGCAAAGAAGTGAACATCAATGGAAAGGACCTGTTTTTAAATTACCGTGTCGAAAAGATCGAGGGGCTAGGGGAATTCGAGGTCTATCCCAATCGGGATTCAATCCCGTATAAGGACATATACGGGCTCAAAGATGCCGTGACCGTCATGCGCGGCACCTATCGGAACATCGGTTGGTGTGACACCCTTAAAAAAATGGTTGACCTGGGACTGGTGGACGACACCGTGAACAGGACCCTTTCCGGGATCTCTTTTAAGCAGATGATGGCCGGCATTGCAGGCGTTGATCCAGGATCGGATGTGAAGGGTGCAATCGCCGCAAAAGCCGGGTTGGATAAAAATCATTTTGTCATCAAAAACCTCGAGTGGCTGGGTCTGTTTGAAGATGCCCTGGTGCCTGCCTTTAACAACCGCCTGGATATCTTATGCGAGAAACTGCAGGAAAAACTATATTACAGGGACGGTGAAAAAGACATGCTTCTGTTGCGCCACACATTCCTCATTGAAAATGCGGATGCCGCAGCATCGAGCATCACCTCCACCCTGATTGACTTCGGCATCCCCCATGGGGATTCCGCCATGGCAAGGACGGTGAGTTTGCCCCTGGGGATCGGGATTAAACTGATGGCTGAAAACAAAATCAACCTGACCGGTGTCCAGATTCCCACCCAAAAGGAGATTTATAAACCAATCCTTTCGGGCCTTGAGCAGTTAAATATTAAAATGATAGAAAAAACAAATTGTTAGCAAGGCGCCTGTCCCGTGCGGGTCGGTAGAATTTTTGACCGGCAGAAGCATTGCCCCCTACTTGAACGAGACTTGCGACTACAACCTCATCAGTGCCGGTATATAATATAAATAAGCAAGCAGAAGCATTAGCGTTGCAATATTGAGCATGGCCGAAACGCCGTGAACCCTGCCGAAACTCTTTCTTAGCGCACTGACCTTCGTCTCATCACTTGTTTGTCTGATCTCCTGTTTTATGGCCGCCGCCTTTTTGCCGACGATGAGTCCCTGGGAAAAGGAGAGCGGCACCAGAAGGGCAAGAATGATCAGCGCCGGTTTCATCGCCGCTATATGGTTTTTGGCGATCAGATAGAAAGTGCCCAGAAGGATAAGGGAGCCGGCGTAGCCCAGTATCCAGTATTTCGGAAAGATGGCGCCAACTACTTGCCCTGCAAGATCTTTTGGCAGGGTATTGAAGATGGCCGGCGCGTCTATAAAGGAAAAGAAGATCATGCCGCCGAGCCATGTCGCCAGCATGAGAAGATTCACGTATTTAAGTGCCATTGCCATAGCCAGTGCTCCTGTGTTGGTGTGTATGTGTTCAAAGGGGTGATGTTACACGAAAAGGTGTAACGGTCAACCCTTTTAAGTCCAACACAGAAACCCCGGCTTTCGATGCAGCCGGTCGATTGCAAAAGCATCGTTGAAAAGCAAAAGGGGGTTCTATACCTTAAATTTACCCACCAAAGTGTTTAACTCATCCGCCAGCCGTGCCATGTCCTCGGCATTGAGCTTGACCTGGCCGCTGCTGGTGGAGATTTCATCGGCCGATTGATTGACATCGGCGATGTCATGGGCGATTTCGCTGCTGACGGTGGAGCTTTGCGCCACATTTTCATTGACCTCCCGGACACCCGTGGAGGCCTGGGTAACATTGCCTGCGATTTCTCGAGTTGTCACCGACTGCTCTTCCACCGCCGTGGCGATGGTGGAGACAATCTCATTGATATCGTTGATGACCTTGGAAATGCCGGCGATCTCCGTTACGGTCTCTTCAATGGTGGCCCGAATCTGATCTTCCGGGGGGATTTTGTTTGCTTTTGCTCATCCGTGCCAGTTTGCGTTGCGCGCGGCGTTCTTTTCGAAGTGCAATGCGTCTTCTGGCGCGGGAAACGGCCTGAAGCGTGACAAAGTAGGTGATTGCGGCCAGGGGCAACCCAATGATCATCCCCCCGATGATTAGATCCACCAAAATCATGGGAGAGTTTTTCATCAGTTGCACAAGACCGTCAGGGCCGAACAATTTGAGAAACCGGGAAGGGTCGGAAAAACCCGTAATAGCAGAGCCCAACCGATAGGTTACGGGATAGATGAAAGGCGCGGTGAAAGGATTCGTTATAAAAACACCTATTCCCGCAGCAATTTTACTCCATTTTACAACGGATGCCAGCATCACGGCAATTACGGTATGTAGCCCAAGAAATGGGGTCATACCGACGAATATGCCCAATGCCAGACCCAAAGAAATTTCCTGCGGGGTCCCTCTGATTTTGAAGAAGCGATTGTAGAAACGTTTCAGTGCAATCACAAATCGCATATAGGTGCGCTGTGCTTTCCTGCTCATTGAACGATCACGAAGTTTTGCCAACTAGATTCACCTGCGTTCACAATCCCACTGGATGTGATATTTTGATTAATATCAATTCCTTACTATGGTCGATAAATATTGGCTGCAACCAGTAGCAGGGTAATATAACAAATCCACCTTTCAAAACAAGCACACAATTAAGATACCCTTTCAATCAAGAGTTTACCACTGCCGGGGATCAGACCCGGATTCATCAAAGAAATATGATGGAAGACGCGACCTCTTTTGGCCCCTCGGGTAT
Source organism: Desulfobacteraceae bacterium (assembly GCA_050305555.1). Taxonomy (GTDB): domain Bacteria; phylum Desulfobacterota; class Desulfobacteria; order Desulfobacterales; family Desulfosarcinaceae; genus JARRKU01. The sequence continues at coordinate 7,801 of JBNLFN010000060.1, forward strand.
CGCATCATGGTATGTTGATTGAGGCGGTATGCACTAACGGTTTTGACGTGTTTGCCAGGCATGCTCTGAGATGGTTTCTTGAAATCGGGACCTATTTCGCAAGACAGGGGTGGCGTACCATTTTTTGGATTTTGACATGGCTGAAGATCTATAATAAGGATTTGAAATCGATAGCTAAATTATGTTGTTCGAGCCAATGACCGCTGGGGCCTGGATCCGCCTGCGTCGGCGCTGCGATGGCCCGGACTTTTTGATCATGACCCCTGGGCAAAAATCAAATCCAACGGAAAAGGAGATAGGGTGATGGTGCTTTATATCCTCTTGTGCGGCGTTGGATTTATTTTGCTCTATTACTGTGCCGAATGGCTGGTTAAAGGATCATCGAGTTTGGCGCGCAGCATGGGCATCAGCCCCATTGTGGTTGGCTTGACCGTGGTGGCCTTCGGCACTTCGGCTCCTGAATTGGTGGTCAGCGTCGTCTCTTCATTGAAAGGTAAAAGCATGATCGCCGTGGGCAATGTGGTGGGCAGCAATATCTGCAACATCGCCCTGGTGCTGGCGGTGTCCGCCCTGCTCAATCCCATCAAGAGCCACTCTTCCGTGGTGCGGCGCGACATCCCCATTATGCTGGCCATCTCGCTCTACTTGACGGTGTTGTCGCTCAACTCCCATTTGGGGCGCCTGGAGGGCTTCTCCCTGTTTGCCGGTGTGATTGCATATACCGTGATGAACTATTACTGGGTGCGCAAGGACACCGTCTATGATGCCGGCGGCAAAGGTGAGGATATCGCCGGTGAAGTGGCGGATATCGGTTTTGTGAAAACACGCGGCAGACAGTTGCTGCTCATCGGTGCAGGCATTGTGGGTGTGGTGGCCGGGGCTGAGATCGTGGTGGACGCGGTAGTAAAAATCATGACCATGATCGGGGTGAGTGAAAAATTTATCGGTCTGACCATCGTGGCTTTCGGCACCTCTTTACCGGAGCTGGCCACTTCCGTAGTGGCGGCGATTCGAAAAGAGATGGATATCAGCATCGGCAACCTGGTGGGCTCCAATGTTTTTAACATCCTCAGTGTGATCGGCGCGGCGGCGCTGGTGCGGCCGATACCCATTCCCGGCGGGTTTTTCGAATCGGGGTTGTGGATCGATTACACGGTCATGATGGCGACCAGCGCTTTGGCTTTGCTGCTAATGCGTAAAAACCTAACCCTCAGCCGCAGCGGCGGGGGCCTGTTGCTCGCATGTTATGTGGGTTATTTGGCTTTCCTGATCGTCAAGGCGTGAGATGACACCGGCCTCGGGCGGCGCGGCGCCCCCACATTGCGTCCATCATCGGCAGGACAACAGCATCTTTCCCAGCTTTGTCCCCCACAGCGTATTCATTGTTGTTAGAATTCATAGCATCCGATATCCACACCGGCGCCGGAAGGGCGTGCTGCACCATCCAGATCGATATTCGGGGCCAGGTCACTGCTGCCTTGATCGATAACGGCTGTGGCATCATGGCGCAGGTGGTAGTTCAATATGGCCGGGTTCTCGAAAAGATCGTCGCTTGGCAGGAGAAGGTGATTGTGGTCTTCAACGGTATCGCCGGTAGCCGTTAGGGTGGCGGCAATGTTATTGCGGATCAGGCATCCCTGGCTGGGTGTGCCATCCTTGTGTGGATTGATCATAATCCAGGGCGGACCCGGCGACACGGCGTTGCGATCCACCACCGTGTTGTTGACGATGCGGCTGTTAAAAGCCCCGTAAAGGCTTATGCCGTGCCAGTGGTCGGTGATCACCAGATTGTTTTCTATGACCCAATCACGGTAGGGGCCGTCAAAGCAGCCGATCCCTTGCAGTGTACCGCGAAAGGGTTGGGCCGGATCTTCATAGTTGATGATGGTGTTGCCGCGCAGCACCACACGCTCGCGAGGCGGATCATCATTGATGGACCATGATTGAAATCCATCATCGTGATTGGCGTTAACATCGTAACAATTTTTAACCACATTGTATTCAAACAGCAGGTCATTGCCCAACCCGCGCATACCGTCACCGGCAAAATTTTCAACGTTATTGCCGCTCACCAGCGCCGTGTTGCCGGATACGGTGATGCCGAAATCGACATTTATGGCTGTATTGTCGCGAATGGTCATACAGTCACCGGACACCTGAACGGCGCTGCACGCCAAATTGTTCCAGTCGTTGATATCCCATCCGGAGGCATCCGGCACTGAATAGAGCAAACAATTTTCAATGGTCACCTGATGACTGGGGCCATGCCATTTGTGGGATTCAACCTGAAACAGGGTATGGGTTTCATAGGCCGGCGCTGCTGAAGGTGACACTTCCAACCCTTCGAATTTCCAGTTGGCCCCGGCGGACAGGAAGATGCGGGACAGTGTGGGTTGATGCCCTGCTGCGGCTTTAACGGTAATCGTAAATTCATTGTAAGCGCCCCGAAGGTAGAATTCACCGTGATGACCATTGAGCAGTACCAAGGTATCCCCGGCCTTGACGGGAGCCCCGGCGTTTTTGGTCACCAGGGGATTGGTGCCGTCGTAGGGCAGATCGGCATACACCCGGGTTTCGATCATGTTGTCCGCGATAACGGATTCAAGCGAACCCCAGGGATCGGCCAATGTACCGCTTTGGGTGTTCGCACCATGGTCAGGGTCAAGATAGAATGTGTGGCCGGGTGATGGCGGGGCGGCGTCGTTGCAGACGACCTGCGGTGCGGGCGCGGTTTGACCGCTACCGCTGTCGGTGACCGTGCTCTGGCTGCCGCCGCCGCAGCTGAAAAGGCCCATGCAGAGCCACAGCGCCATGGCATAGCGGTACCTGAAAACGCAATTATGCATCGTGCTCTCCTTCTCCTCGAATATGGGGAAGCAAGATCGGCACCAGCTTATCACGATGACTATATATTTGTATATAGGTAATATTAACAATATATTAAATCTCTTTTAGACGGCTGTCGAAAGACCGGTTGGCTTGGGATTCCCCCTGGTGTGCGCAAATTCCGTTCAAACCTATTTCCAATAGACCCCATACCTTCCCATTAAAGCGATGGCCCAGAAGCGTGATTTATGCGGCACAAACGAGCTGCCGTCACTAGGCCTGGATTGGGCAGATCGGCCTAATAGCTGCGCCCCTCCGGCAAGCTGGGCGGTGCTTGCGGGGGTTTGATATTCACAATGGCGATGCCGGCCGCCACCAATCCAACGGCTGCCGCCAGTTTTCCCGTGATGGGCTCGTTGAGCAGCCAGCCGCCGGCGGTTACCCCGGCAATGGGCATGATAAAGATAAAACTGTGCAAGGTTGAAGCGCCGTAGCGACGGAGCAAACTGTTCCAGAGCACAAAACCCACAGCAGCCGTAATCAGGCTTTGATAGATTAGCGCCGCCACCACCGGGCCGTTGAGATGGTGGAACATGCGATCGTCCCAAAGCCAGCCTTGTAGGAAATTGAGGGGTGCGGCGCACATCATGGAATAGAGCACCAGTTGAAAGGGGCGAATGCGATGAATCACGGTTTTGGTATAAACGGCATTGGCTGCCCAGATGATGGCTGTCAATAAGATTATCCAATCACCGCTATAGCGGCCCAATCCGCTTATACCATTTTCCAGCAGGACCATGGCGACGCCGCTGAAACCCAAACCCAATCCTAAGACCTTGCGCACAGTGATGCGGTCTCCCGGGATAAAAAAATGGGCCAGCAGCAATACGAAAAAGGGCACCACATTGACCACCAGGGCTCCCCGAGAGGCCAGTGTTTTGGATAGGCCCAGATAGAAAAGGGAAATTTGTAATGAAAAAAGGGCGCACAACAATAACAGGGGGCCATACTCCTTTTTAGAGACCCGAAAGGGGCGCCCGGTGGACTTGGCCCACAGGGCGATAGCGATGCTCGCAATGGTAAAGCGCAAGCCTGCCGTGGTGAAGGTGCCTAAGCCGGCCTGGCTGATTTTTATGGCGACGCCATTGGCACCAAAAATGATGCAAAGCAAAATCGCGCTGGTGGCTCCCCACCGGGAGAGCGTCTCATCGGCAGGCGGCGTCATGACCAGGCTCCCAATCTAATAAAAAATCAATAAAACCGGCCAGGTTGGGGGCTGCATAGGTGACGCCGCCGCGCTGGGCCAATTCAGGATCATATTGAAAGACAGGGCCCCCGGCAACCAAAGCGGTGTCCGGCGGCAAATGGCGTCCGATACGGGCCAAATCCTCATCCGAATCCAGTTGCAAAATGGTGAGCCCCAAGATTGCCGGACGGTACTGCCGGCAGGCCTCGAGGATGGCATCCGGCGATTGCAACACCCCCAGGAAGTGGAGCTCAAAACCCGCCACATCAGCATATAAATTTATGATTTCAATCCCTTGCCCGATACCATCGTCCAGAGTGGCCGTAACCATCAAAGGCGGTTTGGACCAGATACCCTCCACCGCATGTTGTTTTTTCCAGCGACGCAATTCGTTGGCCGTTTGATTCAATTTTTCCCTGGGCGGCTGCCCCTGCTCAATCCAGTTTTGGCTGAGCCGGCGTAATTCGTTTCTCAGATCCATTGATGAAAAGCTCATTTTTTTCGGTCTTTTGAGGGGGTGTGTTGTCAGGGTGCAAAGGGCACCTTCGCCTAATAGTGTTAAATAATCTGCCTGTCAAAAGATTTTAGCTTGAATATTGGAGTTGCCGACGTTATGTTCTCTTTCACCTACCCACTGAATCATTTCATTTTATTTTTCATCCATATAAAAGGAGGTACCTCGATGAACAAAGCAGATTTGGTCAGTAAAGTAGCCGAGATGGTGGAGACGCAAAAACAAGCCAAGGATATCGTGGATACGATGCTTGGGGCCGTTAGCAAGGCGTTGGCCAACAACGATACCGTTCAGATTGCCGGTTTCGGTACATTCAAAGTGAGCCAGCGCAAAGCCCGCACCGGTCGTAATCCTCAAACCGGCGCCCCTCTCCAAATCCCGGCCAGCAAAGTTCCCAAGTTCGTCGCCGCCAAGGCGCTAAAAGATGCTGTAAAGTAAGGACCTTGTGTCCGGTTTGGGTTCACCGTGAAAATTCAGGGTTGACATATGCATCACGAATTTCACACTAAAATCTATAACCGCGAATTCAGTCGGTCTTGAATAGATCTTTTCAATCAGAGAAAGGGCATGGCCCCATGGGGGCTGTGCCCTTTCTGTTTTTTCTGACCCATCAACCCGTCGCCGGCTATTTTTGATACCATTTCCCCTTGGGGCCCTGCACCCAGGTGCCGGGGTCGGCTTTTTTGACAATTTGCAATGCGCGGCGCTGGCCCACCAGTTCGGCCGTGGTGCCTTTCTTTTTGGCAATGACGCCGTAGACTTCGCGCCGATCCCGGTTCTCGGCTTCAATGAGTTTTTGGCGTTCGCTATTTTTTTGGCGGAGGGTCAGATAACCTTGATTGTTCTCGCCCACCACACCGGCAGCCTTTAATTCGATGATCACCGGCAGCCTTTTGCGCATGCGCTCTTTAATTCCTTCGGCCAGTGCCTGGCTTGCCATCGCCAACATGGCGACAACCAACAATAAGCTGAGAATTTTGGTGTTACGAAACATAATAGCAACTCCTTTCCTTCAGAAGTTCTTTGTTCTTGTTGTGATCGATTTAATTGGCAGGTGCCTCTTGAATTTGCTCTTCGGCCGCATCCAAATCACCGAAGAAATCGTCCAGTGCCTTGTCCACCTTGACGTTGATATCGATGGTGATGTGCATGGGTTCAACCTGGATCTTGTGCACGGTCTCTATTTTATGCTGCGAATAGCAGCCCTGCCCCAGAAAGAGAAGCAGGGTCGCCATAACAGCAAAACTAATATGCTTCATGGGTCGCTCCTTTCACGAACCTATTGGTTGGGTGTTAGCAGTTTTTTGTATTGAAGCATCTTGTCCAGCGGGCTTTTGAAATTGAGATCGATGCGGATGCCTTTAAAATCAGCCTGACCTTCGCCGCTGACGCGTTTCAATCGTCCCAATTGTTTGTCAAAGGCAAAGGGCAGCAGCCGGTTGGGTTTGCCGTCAAGTTGCAGATCCAGCAACAGGTTTTCGCCTTGGCTCTCCGCATTCAATTTAACCCACTCGTAGCTATAGTCCTTCAGCGCTTCAATGGCAATATCGACTTGGGTATGTTGGGGCGTATCAGGCGGCAGGCCCACCAGAAGCGCATCAGTGCCGCTCATCTGAATGGCGCTGCCGGTGGTCGAGGCCAGGTTGGCCCTGTCCAGGCCCAGTCGGCCATTTCGCCAACCCAGCAGGATGGTGCCGCTGACCGTGCCCTTACCTTCGGCCTGGGCGGCGCCCAACTGTTCCAGCAGCATGGCCAAATTCAGACGATCGCAAAACAGGGCGACGGTTTCGTTGGGGGCGATCCGGAGGTTATCCCCCACAATGCGGCCTTTGCACCAGTCGACATGCGCTTTTTCGACCAACAGGCTTCGTTCGCTTTGGAGTTGAAAATCCATGTCAAAATCACTCGCTTTCAGTTGACCCAAATTCAAATGCCCCACGCGTATCTTTTGGTGCGGTGCGCTGGCTAAAGCGATCAAATCCTCCAGCCGTATCGTCGCCTCGATACCGTCAACCGAAAGCGCATGGGTTTCATGGCGCAGGCTTGCCCGGCTGACATTAAAATCAGCAGTACTTTCTATCTCACCATTGTGTAACTTGATATCGAGGCCCCCTTGAATTTGACCGTCGACCATTATACCGGCAGCCTTTGGAACAAAGCGGCCCAGATCGACCGCCTCGGCAAAACGATGGCTGGGCAGGTCGGCGTTGATGCTGCCGCCGGTTTCATCAAGGCGTCCATTCACTAAGACGCTTAGATGGGGAAAAAGTTTACTTTGATGTCGCAGGGCGATCTCCAAGGCCCGATTTTTTTGTTGCAGGCGGCCCTTGAGATCCCCAAGGTTGTGCCGGTTCCATTGGAGGGTGCCGACCGTCAGCCTGCCGGCTGGGGCGCGGGGCACCGGCGGCCACTGCACGGGCAGGTCGATGCCGATGTTGCGGATGCTCATTTTGCGACTTGGATCGTTCAGCATGGCTTTGGCTATTTTCAGCTCCGCCTGGTATTGCCATGGCTGCGCTGCATCGCTTTGACCGGAGGCAGCGATGTCTATCCGGGGCAGGTTTAAGCGCACGGCTTTGTGATGGGCGGTGACTTTGGACAATACGGCTTGCGCATTGATGGTCGAAGGTTGCGGTTGATCCGACGGTTGCAGCAAAAGGGCGCTGCTGCCCCTGATTTGGGGTATCACAACCTCACCGTCGGGCAAAGTCAAGCGCATCCGGTCGGCATCCAGGGTGCCCTCGGCGCTGAGCACCTCATTTTCGATACGACCGTTGGCATCGATCTGATACGTCCGGCAGGTGAATTGATACGGCGCCATCTCAAATGACAATGGCGCGGCCGCCTTCGTGTGAACCTCAAACTGAGTGACGCTTTGATCGGCCTGCTGCGCCCGGACCTGCCACTGCATGGGCACGGCCTTGGCAAAGGTGATGCCGGTCCCGGTTTTTTGTGCCGGAACCCAAGCCTCGATGCCGGCATTCATTGTCCAGCCTGCCGGCGTGGCACGCCACTCTCCGGCCACGGTTTCAATCCGTGTCTTAACTAAGGATTGGATCTGAAAGGGGCCGCAGTGCCACCGCACATGGTTGGCGCCCACGGTTTCTGCACCCATGGCAAAGGGCTGCGATACGTCATGGGGGTCCGGCAGGTTTTCAACGCTGCCGTAAGGCGTGCGGATGTCGACCTCATGCAGTTGCCCTGTCAACGAGACGCTTTTGAATTTTAAGGGCGTCAGTTGAAAGCGGGCCCGGCCCTTAAGCTCGGCCCGTGCCGCCAACGTCATGCCGGGCGGCAGCTCCACCATATCCGCCAGGGTGTCTAACAATAGCGTGCTGCTATCAATTGAAAAAGATACCCTGTTGGCCCCCTGGTCCAACTGCCCGCCGGCCACGACGGCATTGCCGCCCATGGCCAATTCACCATGACCCGTCAAGATGCCTTGGTGCAGTCGGCCGCAAGCCAAGGTGGCCTCCAGGGCGATGGTGCGGGGGCCGTCTTTGCCGAGGATCACGATTTCGGATTCAGTGAGCCTGACCGTCTCCAATCCAACCGGCAAAAGCGCCCCAAGATCGGGAAACCCTTTTGGGGGGCCTTCGATCGGTTCTCTATCCGGCAGCTTCAAGCCGGGTATGACAAGACCTTCGGGGGTGAGGCGCAACACCACGCGCACACCCGCAATGGCGATGCCTTTCACCTGACCGGTCATCAATGTGAACGGCGAATAGTCGATCCGCACGGCGGCGATACGCACCACCGAAGTGTTGTCGCCCTCCAGTTCAAAGGGGCCCAGTTCCGCCCCCCACAAACCCAGGCGCTGAATTTGCACCGCTTTGGCGTCCAGCCCGTACTTGCGGGCCATCTCGGGAATCAGTCGGGATTCCAAGTAGAGGGGCACCAGCACCGACAGCGACACCCAGGCAGCGACCGCCAAAATAGCGGCGATGGACCCGGCCCAAATAAGCATTTTAACCCGTTTGGATTTCATCAGGGCCATTCTATGGTGCTTTTATCCCACTGACAAACAAATTTATCCGGTTCGATCCGCCGGCGGCTGAATAAAG
>JBNLFN010000061.1:0-45147 GCA_050305555.1 Desulfobacteraceae bacterium
TGTAAAAGCCACAATGATGAGCTCAACAATTTTAATATCTCTGTGGGACTTACCGACGACTTTATGCAGGCCGTGGAAGAGGGGGCGGCTTACAATTTGGTGGATCCCCGCGACGGCAAGGTCACCGGCAGCCTGGATGCGCGGGAGGTATACGGTGCTTTGGTGCAACAGGCTTGGGATAATGGTGATCCAGGCATTGTTTTTCTCGACCGCATGAACCGCGACAATCCTACACCCGATTTGGGCAAAATCGAAAGCACCAACCCTTGTGGCGAACAACCCCTTTTGCCCATGGAAGCGTGTAACCTGGGCTCGATCAACCTGGCCAAAGTGGTGGCCACCAGCAGCGACGGTATTGCGTTGGATTACGCAGCCCTCAAGGAGGCGGTCTGGTCCTCGGTGCACTTTTTGGACAATACCATCGATATGTCCCAATACCCTTTAGCCGCCATCGACGCCATGGTCAAAGGCAACCGCAAGGTGGGTTTGGGTGTCATGGGATTTGCCGATCTGCTTTTTCAACTTGAGGTGCCTTACAACTCCGAAGCCGCCCTGGAGCTGGCGGAAGAGATCATGGCTTTTGTGCAAGCTGAAGCCCAGGCGGCATCCCGGGCGCTGGCCCGCGTGCGCGGCAGTTTTCCCAACCAGCCCCGCAGCATTTACACAGAGGCTGATGAGGCTCCGCGCAATGCAACCTTGACCACCATTGCTCCCACAGGCACCTTGAGCATCATCGCCAACTGCTCTTCAGGCATTGAACCCCTGTTTGCCCTCAGCTTTGTCCGCAACGTGATGGACAACGACAAATTGACTGAAGTCAACCCCTACTTTGAGGCGGCGGCCCAAAAGCACGGTTTCTATTCGCCCGAGTTGATGGCCACCATCGCCCAAACCGGCAGCATCGCCGATGTGGAAGGGATCCCTGAAGAGGTGAAAAAGGTTTTTGTGACTGCCCACGATATTTCGCCCGAGTGGCACATTCGCATGCAGGCCGCATTTCAGAAGCACACAGACAATGCGGTTTCCAAAACGGTTAATTTGCCCCACGATGCATCGGAGGAAGATGTACGCAAGATATACGATCTGGCCCATACGCTGGATTGTAAAGGCGTCACCATTTATCGTGATGGCAGCAAAGACAACCAGGTGCTTTCCACCAGCGCCGGTGCCGGCACCACCAAGCCTGTTCCGGGAACCACCCTAAAACGCCCGGAAACCCTGGAAGGTTTTACCACGAAGATCAAAACCGGCTTGGGGCGTCTTTATGTTACTGTTACCGAATTTAATGGCCGCCCTTTTGAAGTCTTTGCCACCATTGGCAAATCAGGCCGTTCCACCACCGCTAAAACCGAAGCCATTGGCCGATTGGTCTCCCTGGCTCTGCGCAGCGGCATATTAGTGAAAGAGATCGTGGAGCAGCTCAAAGGTATTGGCGGTGAGCACCCTGTTTTTCAAAACGGTGGTTTGGTGCTCTCCATCCCTGACGCCATCGGCAATGTGCTGGAAAAGCGTTACCTGGATCAAGGCAAGGGCAAAAAAGGGGGCCAAGGCAACAGCCTCATGGGCGCGACTTGCCCGGAGTGCGGTCAGATCATCAGCTTTGAGGAGGGTTGCCAGACCTGCCACTTTTGCGGTTTTACCAAGTGCGGCTGATAAATATAAAGTGACTGCATTTACAAAAAGCCGTTGGTCGATGGCGCACCGGCAAAGCCATGCCGGTGCGCTGGTTTTAACTGTTTAGTGTTTTTCCAGGACCCGGATCTGTTTTTCTACAAATGATAGTTCCACTGCGAGATGCTCGCGGTATTTTTCCAATCCGGTCTTGGACAGGTGGTTGCCGATGCAGCCGCAGCCGCACTTCTGGGCGGCTATACCCATAAATTCATGGGCCTTGGCCTTTTGGGTGTTTTCGCAACACATGGTCGGTCCTCCTTTCATTTTTGTGTTTAACCAAATAAGCATATGCTAATATTATAGGCCAAAAAAATTTGACCCTATCCGGACGCAAATTGATTGCCCATGGTCTGAGTCACCAGGGTGCGATAGTGTTCCAAGCCTTGGGGGCTGATGGAGTAATGCATAAAGGCACCACGTCGTTCTTTTTTAACCAGGCCCGCCTGGCGTAATATCTTTAAATGCTGGGATACAGCCGATTGTGTAATGGCCAATTGGTCGGCAAGTGCGCCCACGCACAGGAACTTCCGGCCATCGCAGCGGCCCTCACAAAAGACCACGGACTGATCCATCAGCAACTTGAGCAGTCTTAGACGGGTGGGGTCGCCCAAAGCTTTATAGATCTCAGACAGGGTTTCAATGTTTTTAATCATATTAGCTATTGCTAATATACTAATTGACGCCTTTATGTCAATAGGCAATACTTGCTTGCAATATAATAAATTCTTACGCTCCCAAATAGGCTCGGCGAGACCCAACTCCTACAGGATGAAATCATAGAATTCGGATTTCTACTGGTCAAATAGAATGGATTTAGGATAAACTAAGAACCAAAACGATTGGATATGACTAAAGGAGGAGAGATGACCGCACAAGTCAAAATTTATGGCAAGCCGGGTTGACCCTATACAGAAAAAGCCAGGTCGGCTTATCCTGGGCATCGATACATTGACGTCAAAAGCGATCCCCGGAACTTGGAGGAGATGTTGAAGCTCTCCGATGGGGTGCGTAAGGTGCCTATTATTGTAGAAGGCGAAAAAATGGCCATCGGGTATGGGGGCAGCTGAGGGATTTGATCGATCCGGTGGATCGAAAAAGCGATTCCTATTACATGCCGTGCATGGCCGGCTTTTCTGCCGCTGTGACCCAGATAAAATCAGCATCCTGACGATCAACCGTCATGTGGGGTGTTGCTAAGTAGACCGTCAAAAAAGGCGCTGGGTTGCGGGCAAATGCTCGATTGGGAACACCGAATTTTCGCACGATGTGACCATTGCCCACCACGACCACCATGGTCGCTGTTTCTATATGGTTGGCAATGGTGTGGGCCATACCATCTTCCCAGGCACATTGGGCTGCATAAAAATTATTAAAATCCCTGCGTCCCTGGATGTGATGGCCTCTAAACACGTTTTCCACATATGTACGATGATCAGCCTGGGTGGTGTCAATGGTCTTGGGCAGCAAGCCGCGTTCGTACTCCGATAGGCTGTCCAGGCCGCCCACGGCGATTTTAGGTGGTAAGCAAAAGGGGATGTTGATTCCCACCAGCTTGAGATGATGCTCTTGAATATAGACCAGGATATCTTTGTAGAGGCTGTCGTCAAAACGCCAATTGGCGTACCAATGCACTTGCTTTAAGAATTTTGGCCACTGCATTTTGCCGGCGGACCATTGATCCAGCTTATGCTGATAGGTGTGGTCAAACATCTCCATGCCCACCTGCAGAGGCCCTTTTTTTTCAGTCAGCGCCTGGATAATTTGCAACTGAGCTTTATGATGTGCGACCGCTGTGTGGCGCTCACCCACATAAATCACCCTGGCTTGACTTAACCTCTGGACCAGTTGGTCAAAGCTTATAAGCACATCTTTGGCAGTATCGAGGATGGTCCCCGGCGCCAGGGGTTGGTCATGGCCCTCAATTTCAAGCAGACTGGGTTTCACGGTACACCCACCAATGATGATCCAGATCAAAAACATGGACCAAGCGCAGTGACGAAAAGCATATTTCATAGCTTGTGTTGACCTCTTTTGGTATGTTAGCGTTCAATAAATGACTGTGGAAGGTAGTGTTATGCGACTCGATCCCAACCCCATGTTTCGCAGAATTATGATGCCCTGGTATGACAGCACACCCCTTTGTTGGCTGTTGTTGGTCGTCATGCTGTCACTGGTCTTGTTCAGTTGGCTGGGCATCCGCGTTGCCGGTGAATACCCAGCCTATCAAAAAGCGGTTTGGATGCCATGGACACTATTGGTGTTAAGCCTTTTCGTACTTTTATCCGTTTTGCGACGTTTGATCCTGCGCATGATTGAATCCATGCATCGCAAAGAACCTTAAGAACGTGTTCGAACCTTCCCTCGGGCCCATCCTATTAACGATCCCATGATATTTGCAGATTGGCTCAATTGTTCAATCGATTTTTTTATTTTTTACAAAATCTTTCAATGCCATCGTTTTATAGCTGTCCGTCTGAATATATTGCAGGAGATTGAGCAGGGTATCCGGAGGGACATATCCGGGCAAGCGGGCAATGGGTTTGCCTTCGCGTGTTAAAAAACGCAAATCCGGTACACCGTTGACACCGGCGCGTGCTGCCAGGGTGTTCTGTTTGTCGGTATCAACGATTATGGGGGTATAGTGTTGGTTGATGTAGTTGACAATGGTATCGTTGGTAAACGATTTTTTTTCCAACATGCGGCAATAACCGCAGCGTTTGCTGAAAAAATAGATAAATATTTTCTGGGATGAGCCCTTTTTTTCAGGCTGGACTTCATCGTAAGTGCGCCAGTTGATACGCCCTTTCCAATTGTTGTCTGCATAAGCGATACCTGATCCTGCAAGCATCATCAAAACCAATCCAGTGCATATCATTTTTGGGACCATCGTTTGTTTCTCCCCCCCTGCCCGCTAATAAAAAGATAGCAGTACCAATTTGTTTGTCGCCAACAACAAGCCGGTGACGATTAGCAGAATGCCGGCAATGGGATTGACATAGCGCAACACTTTGCTGGTTTTGCGAACAAACACCAATAAATAATTTATGCCCACCGATAACACTAAAAACGGCAGCGCCAACCCAACTGAGTAGATGCTCAAGAGCCAAGCCCCTTGTGCTAGGGTTTCCTGGTTCTGGGCCAGGACCAGCACCGATCCCAATATGGGGCCAATGCAAGGGGTCCAACCGGCGCCAAAGGCCATACCCACAAAAAAGGCACCTAGAAAGTGTATCGGTTTCCGTTTGAATTGCAAGCGCTTTTCGTATTGGAGCCAAGGAATGCGCAATAGACCACTCAATTGCAGGCCGAACAAGATAATCAAGATGCCGCCCAATATACGGATCCATCCTTGATGGCTTTTTAAAACCCCACCCAGCAAAGAGGCGGATGCACCCAATACGATGAATACGATACTGAAGCCTGAAACAAATGCCAGGGTGGAGATGATAATTTTGCTGCGAATGGTGTTGTGCTGCGCCGCAGTCAGTTTTTCCAATGAAAGCCCGGTGATAAAACAAAAATAGGAAGGGATCAGCGGCAACACACAGGGGGAGAAAAAAGAGAGCAGGCCCGCCACAAAAGCAGTGGTGTAGGTCACATCAAACAACATGGCGGTTGGCATCTCCTTTGGTTTGGCGGTCTCCGAATATCGCCCGAATCGGCAGGTGGGCCTTGGGAAGTGTCAAAATAGCGATAGCCAGGGCCAGTAGTACGGTATCCCGTGACAAATAGAGCCACATGCTGTGGGTGGCTTTGCCGGTCAGGGTAAAACAGCCGCATGTGACATCAATACCGCGGTACATATTGTATCCCATGGCCGCAATAAAAATCACCATCAGCAGGAATACAATCAGAGCGCTGCCGCGGGTCCAGCAGTTGGCGACCAGACAGATGCCACAGACCAGTTCGAGCCAGGGCAAACCCAAGGCGACCCCATTGGCAAATATGGGAGGCAAAATCTGATAGTTGGCGATGATGGCTGCAAAGGCTGCCGGATCCCGTATTTTATCCCAACTGGCATAGACAAAAATTCCACCCAGCAGAATGCGGCCCATCGCTATGAGTGCCGTAGATACGTTAAGTTTGTAAGGCATTTTTATCTAGATCTTTCCAATCAACAAACGGCCATTGCTGGCCGTTGCATACGTAACAAACCCAATAAGCGTAAGTTAACTCATTTCCCATTAAATTTATCAATCATCATATCCCCAAGCTCCTTAGAGCGTAAGGTGGCCGCTTCTACCGCATTGATCAATGTGGTGCGCAAGCCGCCCTTTTCCAGGGTATGAAGTCCGGCAATGGCCGTTCCCCCCGGTGAAGTGACCATGTCTTTTAGCTGGCCGGGGTGCATGTGGGTTTCCAGCAACATCTTGGCTGATCCTAAAACGGTTTGGGATGCAAGCTCCTGAGAATCCCGGCGGGACAAACCCATTTTAACGCCGGCATCGGCCAGCGCATCCACAATCATAAAAATATAGGCGGGTCCGCTACCGCTCAGTCCTGTGATAGCGTCCAGCAGATGGTTCTCTTTTATAAAGATGCAGCGCCCCACCGATTGAAAAATAGCCATGGCCTGATCAATATCCTCGGGTTTGGCATGAGTGCCGGCGGCAATGGCGGTGGCGCCCTCTTTTACGGCCACACACAGGTTCGGCATCGATCGAATCAGGCGCAAGTCCTTATGGAGGAGTGATTCAATGGCCGCCAAAGGAACACCTGCTGCAATGGAAATGATTAATTTGGATATATCCAAAGCATCAGCTGTCTCTTTGAGCACTTCAGCCATCAGCTGGGGTTTGATGGCATAGACGATGATATCCGCCGTTTTTATTACGGCCTTGTTGTCGCTGGTGGTCTGGACGCCATATTCTTCGGCCAATTGCGCCAAGCGTGTTGGGCGCACATCAGAGCAAATTATCGCTTTGGGTTCAGATTGTTGCGAACTGATCAATCCACTAAGCAGTTTTTCGGCCATATTGCCGGCGCCGATGAATCCAATGGTTTTATTTTTGAGCATCTGTGCCATCTCCGTTTGATTGAAAAATAGACCGCCAAGCACGCTTCGCGTACAGGGCTAACTTTAAGGTATGAGTCTATATTGTCAAGAAAAATCAAAGGGATTAAGGCTTGGCTAGATAAAGATCCAAACGATCCAGCATCGTTTTTTTTCTGTCCGGACCGGTAAAACTGGCTTCAAAACTGTTTCGGATCAATTGAACAGCCATGTCCCGATCCATGTGCAGGTGATTGTACAACGCGATTAGATTGTCATTGAGATAGCCTCCGAAAAAGGCCGGATCATCCGAGTTGACGGTCACTTTCAGACCTTGTCGCAACAGGTGAAGGATGTTGTGATCTGCCATGGATTTAATTACACCGAGCTTGATGTTGGACAGCGGGCAGACCGTTAAAGGGATTTGCATGCGCTTGAGCCGTCGCATTAATTGGGGGTCCTCGCTGCAGCGTACACCGTGGTCGATCCGGCTGGCTTTTAGTAAATCCAGGGCTTGCCTGATATACTCAGGCGGCCCTTCTTCACCCGCATGCGCTACACTGAGAAAGCCATTGTTCAAGGCGCGCTCGAACACCTTCTGAAATTTGCGGGGGGGGTGCCCCATTTCAGAAGAATCGAGTCCAACCGCTACGATCTCTTTTTTGAAAGGCAAGGCTTGCTCCAAGATATCCATGGCCTTGGCCGCACTCAAATGGCGCAAAAAACACATGATCAGGCAACTGCTGATGCCCAATTGTTTGTCGCCGTCTTTAAGCGCGCAAACAATTCCATTGAGGACGGTTTTGAAAGCAATGCCACGGTCGGTATGCGTTTGGGGGTCGAAAAAAGGTTCTACGTGGATCACATTCTGCTGATGACAGCGTTGTAAATAGGCCCAGGTGATATCATAAAAATCCTGTTCGTTTTGCAGGACCTGGGCGCTGCGGTAGTAAATGTCGAGAAAAGATTGCAAGTTTTTAAATTGATAAGCTTCGCGTGCTTCTGCGGTACTTGAAAAAGGTAGTGCTGCATTGTTCCTGCGCCCGATTTCAAACATCATCTCTGGGGTAATGGATCCTTCAAGATGAATGTGAAGCTCTGCTTTGGGCGCATTTTCTAAAAATTTGATCATGGTTTGCGTGCCTTGCTAAAATGTTGCTTGTGCAGCAAGCATCAAGCTTTTGGCTTAAAAGAGCAGTTGGTCGCGATAGCCGCCGGCAGTTGGGTAATGCATGGTTCCAGATCCCTATGCGATCAGCCATCAATTGTATGTGTCAGCGAATGGGTGAACTTAAATACAGGGCTTGGTGTGCGTTGGGAGCGATGCGTGGGTTTGGTAAGCGGCGCCATAGGTGCGAGTGGATTTGCACTTAAAACAGGTCATGCTGTAGGCTGAATTATAACTAGGAAACATCTTTCGATGAAATTCGTCCAGCCCATCGCAGACGTAGCCTTCAAATCGCTGCTTGTTTATCGTACCGCAATTCGAACAATAATGCAGATAGATATTGTCATTATTCGACGTTGTCATTTTTATTCCTGTATCTCAGCTGCTTAATATAGTGATCGATTCTCAGGACGTCAAATTGAAATCCATCCTGGTAGTGATTTTCGGTGAAACACCCGATGGTTGTGAACGCTGACAGGTAATTGTGAGAGGGGCGTCCCGCCCCGACATCAGTGCCATGCGCATGGCATGTTGCGGATAGACGCCTCTCCCACAGACCCCGGATCATGCCTAAGTCGTCCCAGAAAATTTTCTGCGATCCGCTCCAAAATCTTATCGGCGACGGCTAAGAAATTTCAATGAGAATTGCTGCCATACAGGTGGCGGATTGTACGCGCTGCTGTTAAAAAAGGCCCATCAGCGCATTCTCCCTTTTATGATCCGGCGCCTGGGAATGGATGTGATTCATGGACTGGATTTCTACCGGCCGGACGAAGGTATACTCGTGCAACCCTTGAAAAACCTTGACTTATTCCCACAAAAGGCCTTATCCTTTCACTGGATTTGAGCGACAATGGGTTGCGATTTTGAGATGTATACCTGATTCTTTTCGTATCAATGCCCGATAAAAATCGATACTGACACAAGGATGATTATTGGTTATGGCCCCGATTGGTTACTTTTTAATTGCTTTGGCCAAGGTATTAAAACTGGTCTTGACCCTTTACATGTGGATTATTGTGGCGCGTGCGGTGCTGTCATGGGTAAACCCCGATCCTTTTAATCCGGTTGTTCGCTTTATTCACAATGTCACCGAGCCGATCCTGCAGCCCATCCGGCGACGGTTGCCCATGGCGTACGCCGGTATTGATTTTTCACCCATAATTGTTTTTTTGGGCATTATGTTTCTAAGCTATTGGTTGGTTCCCAGCATTGAATACGTAGGCGCCGGCTTTCTGCCTTAGCCATACTTTGAGAGGATATTCTCATGGACCTGACATCACTTGATATTCAGCAACAGCAATTTCGGGTGCGCTTTCGCGGATTTGATATTCGTGAAGTGGACCGATTCTTAGAGCAGATTGCCGAGACCTTTGCAGTCATTCAGACCGAAAACAAAAAACTTAAGGAAGAACTTCGGCGCCTTAAACTCGAGATTCAGGGTTACAAAGAGCGCGAAGAATCCTTCAAGCGCGCCATGGTCAATTCTCAAAAGGTGCTGGAACAGATGAAAGACAACGCCCGCAAGTCGGCTGAAGTTATCATTGCGGATGCTGAAGTTAAGGCAGAGAGAATTCTAAATCGTGCCCATAATCGCCTGTCGCAATTGCACGAAGATATCGCCGAATTGAAACGACAGCGCATGCAAATAGAGGTCCAAATTCGGTCGGTCATCGATGCCCACAGTAAATTGCTCGAGATTGGAAAAGAGAGCATGGATGAGATGGATAAAGATGACAGTAAGGTAGCGCTGCTCAAACAACCACCGAGCACTTTAAGCTAAACTCCTGACCAGAACGGGTCGATAACGGGGGTGGGAATTCGATCATCCCCCCTTTTTTTGAGCTGGACATAACTCTACCATTTCAGGGAGCTTCATATGGCCAAAATTGACGCTTTTTTTAAGTTGATGCACGAACAAAACGCTTCCGATCTTCACCTGGTTGCTGGGCAACCACCAGCTTTGCGCATTCATGGTGATATCGAGAGAGTCAAATACAAGACGTTGGATAATGATGAGTTGCGCAGCATGCTGTATGAAATTGCCACAGCTGAAAAGATCAAACATTTTGAAGAGACCGGCGATGTGGATTTCGGCTATGAAATTCCCGGCCTGGCGCGCTACCGCTCCAACTTTTTCATGCAAAAAAACGGCATAGCTGCTGTATTTCGTGAAATTCCAAGCACCATAATGAATTGCGAACAACTGGGATTGCCTCCGGTTATGGCCAAACTGGCCAGTCTTCCCCGCGGTTTGGTAATCGTCACAGGTCCTACGGGCAGCGGCAAATCCACCACCCTTGCAGCAATCATTGATGAAGCCAACCGAACCCGCAGCGACCACGTCATTACCATCGAAGACCCCATCGAGTTTGTGCATCAAAGTCATGGTTGCCTGGTCAACCAACGTGAGGTGGGGATTCATACCCAAACCTTCTCCGCCGCCCTGCGCGGGGCTTTGCGTGAAGATCCGGATATTATTCTGGTGGGTGAAATGCGTGATTTGGAGACCATAAGCCTGGCCATTGAAGCGGCCTCCACTGGCCACCTGGTGTTCTCTACCCTGCACACCACCAGCGCCACCAAGACAGTGGAGCGCATTGTCGAAGTGTTTCCTTCGGAAGAGCAGGGCCAGATTCGTTCCACACTGGCCGATGGTGTCCGTGCCATCATATCGCAAACTTTATTTAAAAGGATCGATAAAAAGGGTCGTATCCCGGCCATGGAGATTTTGATCGCGACACCGGCCGTGCGCAATTTGATTCGTGAAGCCAAATCGCACCAGATTCCCTCCATGGTTCAAACGGGCAAAAAATACGGTATGTTGCTGCTCGACGACGCCATTATGGATTTATTCAACAAGGGTAAAATCAGTGCAGATGACGCTTATCTGAAGGCCAATGAAAAAGGGCGTTTCAGGCCGCTGTTAAGAACGCCGCCCAGTGACTTTACTGAAGTGTAAGACCCGCATGTTGCTATGGATTACATAACCATCCGGCCGCAAGAGGTGAACCATGAAAAGGCAGGAAATTGATCACATATTAACCCGCATGTTGGACTCCTACAGCAATGTGTCGGATCTGAATTTTACCGTTGGCAAGCCCCTGCAGGTGGAAAGCGCCGGTGAGTTGATGACGGTGGATCTAAAGCCATCCATCAAAGCCCTTACGCCTTTTCAGACCGAAACCGTGGCCTTGAACCTGATCGGTGGAGACCGGCGCTTGACCGAGACCCTGATCCGGACCGGCTCGTGCGACATGTCGTATAGCCTGCCGGGCAAGGCGCGTTTTCGTATCAATATTTTTTCCCAAACCGGGCATTATTCCATTGTGCTGCGGCAACTGGAGTCCAAAGTGCCCACCATACGGGATATGAAGCTGCCCGAATCTTTTTTTGATATGTCCAAAGAGCTCAACGGCATTGTGATTTTTACCGGTGCCACCGGTACCGGCAAAACCACCTCCTTGGCGGCCATCTTGGAAGATATCAATGAGCGTCGTTCGGTCCATGTGGTGACCCTGGAGGACCCCATTGAATACCAGCACCCCCATAAAAAGGCTACCTTTAATCAACGGGAGTTGGGCCGTGATTACGACAGTTTTGCCAATGGGCTCAGGGCCGCATTGCGTCAGGCGCCCAAAGTGATTTTGGTGGGTGAGATGCGTGATCGTGAAACCGTTGAGATTGGTCTTACCGCTGCTGAGACCGGCCATCTGGTACTCAGCACCCTGCATACCGTGGATGCCGGCCAGGCAATCAACCGCGTATTAGGCATGTTTACCAACGAAGAGGAGAAACAGGTCCGCATCCGTCTGGCCGATACCATCCGTTGGATTGTCAGTCAGCGGTTGCTGCCCAAAGTCGGCGGCGGCCGTGTGGCGGCTTTTGAAATTTTGCGCATGAACTTACGGGTTAAAGAAGCGATTTTGCAAGGCGAATCCGAAGGCAAGACCTATTACGACATGATGCAATCCGGCAAACCTTTCGGCATGACCACCTTTGACGATTACATCGTCGGGCTCTATGAGCAGGGCTTGGTCACTGAAGAGACCGCCATTGCGTACGCCTCCAACCGAGCCGTGGTGGGGCGGGGCATCGACAAAGTTAAAAGTGCACGCGGGGAGTCCACCACCGACATCAAGGACCTTGAGATCGACCGAACGTATAGTCAAAACCCCTGAAACCCATACCTCAAACAGAAAGTTCATATCGTCCCATGGAAATTATCTGCCAAAGCTGCCAAGGAAAGCTAAAAATCGCTGACGACAAATTGCCTGCCGGTAAAACAGCAACCGTGAAATGCCCGCGTTGCCAGTCCAAAATAGCCATTCCGGCCACCAACCAGAGCGCGGATGCAGATGAAGCATTTGATGATCTTTTTGCGTTTGAAGAAGATGACAGCGAGGGGTACGACTCAGCAGAAAAACCATTTGATTTCATAGAAGAAGAGGGCAAGACGGCACTGGTGGCCGAACCCGACGCCCTGATTCGCGAGAAGCTCCGGCCAACCCTTGAGCTCATGGAATACCACGTCTCCGAGGCGCCTAACAGTCGTGAAGCCCTAAAGAAAATGCGTTACCACAATTACGATTTGGTCATCGTCAATGAATATTTTGACACCCAGGATCCGGATGCCAACCCCTTGCTGATCTACCTGGAGCGGATGGCAATGGAATATCGGCGTAATATTTTTGTGACGTTGATGACATCGCGTTTCAGGACCATGGACCATATGCAAGCTTTTCAAAAAAGCGTAAACATGATTTTGAATATCCGCAATGTCGATGATTTTGACAAAATTCTGCAGCGGGGCATGGCCGATTTCGGACTATTTTATAAAGTGTACAATGAATCCTTGACGAGTTAGTGTTCGGGGCCAAGCGGTGGATATTCATTTGCACTTGTTCACCATTTCACGATTGCCGGCATGACATCACAGGCCACCATTGAGCAAATCAGAGACGATCTCTATCTGATTTTGCTACCGACACCCCTTCCTGGATTTGATGGTTTTATCGGCACTTGGGTGTACACCTCCGATCCGGTGGTTGTCATCGACGTCGGTCCGGCTGCCACGGCCCCGCAATTGTTGGCCGCCCTGACGGCCATGGGCGTTCAACGGCCGGACCTGATTTTACTTACCCATATACACATTGATCACAGTGGCGGCATCGGCACCCTTGCCAAGGCCTTTCCCAACACACCCATTGTTTGTCATCCCAAAGCCATACCCCACCTGATCGATCCGGAACGCTTATGGCAGGGCTCCCTGGAGACCTTGGGCGATGTTGCCAGGGCTTATGGTCCCATAACCCCGGTATGCGCTGCACAAGTGCTGCCCGCGGCCCAACTCGAATCTAAGAAAGTGGTTTGTGTGAACACCCCGGGCCACGCCGTTCACCATATGAGTTTTATCATCGGCGATCTGCTGTTTGCCGGAGAAGCCGGCGGGGTCTGTTTGCCGTTAGATGATCAGGGTTTGTATTTGCGGCCGGCCACGCCACCGCGTTTTTTTTTACACACCAGCCTTGAGAGCATTGATCGTTTGCTGGCACTGAGTCCCAACCGGATCTGCTATGGCCACATCGGCATGCGTGCACAGGCCGGTCATCTGCTGAGTGCCCACCGCAACCAGTTGTTGCTTTGGTGCAAGCTTATCCGGCCATTTGTCGAGCATGCCGGTTCGTACGGACCGGATGCACTGCCGGCATGCCTGGCCCACCTGTTGGCCACAGACCAGTTGTTGAGCGGATTTTCCCGGCTGCCGGTTGACGTACAGCAGCGTGAACGACATTTTTTGCTAAATAGCATCAAAGGGTTTTGGGGGTATTTGGAGGCGGGTGGTGGGCAGAAAAGTGCAAATTAATTTTTGCGCGAACCCTAAGGCAGCGGCGGCGTGGCCTCGACGTCCGGTAGGGACAGGACCAACCCTATGGCTTGAGAAAGTTCCGTGATAGGAACGATTTCAAGGGAGCGCTGAATTTCATCTGGAATTTCTACCAGATTGGTCATATTTTTGGCGGGCAGTATGACGGTATGGACCCCGGCGCGATGGGCCGCCAGGAGCTTTTCCTTGATGCCGCCCACTGGCAATATTCGACCCGTTAGTGTCAGTTCCCCGGTCAGGGCTGTTTCACGGCGACAAGGCCGGCCGGTGATCATGGACAAGAGGGCCACCGCAATCGCCAGCCCGGCCGATGTCCCGTCTTTGGGAATCGCTCCCGCCGGAATGTGGATATGAATGTCATGGGTCTCGAAATAAGCCTCTGGAATATCAAACATCTCCACATGACTGCGGATATAACTCACCGCCGCCTGCGCCGATTCTTTCATCACCGTGCCCAGTGATCCAGTCAGGATCAGCTGATTGCTGCCTCTCATTTTGGTTGCCTCGATGAAAACAATCTCACCCCCGGTGGCGGTCCATGCCAGTCCGGTTGCCACACCGATACGGTCCGTGGCCTGGGTGACTTCGAAAAAGAAGCGACGGGGGCCCAAAAAAAGTTCAACCGATTCGGCTGAAATCTCCGCTGCTATGCAAGTCTGTTTCTGATCAATTTGCCTGCGGGCAATTTTCCGGCACAGGCTTTCGATTTGTCGTTGAAGACTGCGCAGGCCCGCCTCGCGGGTGTATTCGCGAATCACCTTGACGATGGCTTCCTGGCTGAAAGTGATGCCGGCCGGATCCAAGCCGTTGGCTTCAACAGCACGTGGAATGAGGTGATTGAAAGCAATGGTGGTTTTTTCCCGTTCTGTGTATCCCGACAACTGCAGCACCTCCAACCGGTCCAGCAAGGCTTCAGGTATGGCATCGACGGTATTGGCCGTGGCGATAAACATCACCTTGGACAGATCAAAGGGCAAGTCCAGGTAGTGATCCATAAAATGGGTGTTTTGCTGGGGATCCAATATTTCGAGCAGGGCCGCTGCAGGATCGCCCTTGAAATCCTGGCTAATTTTATCCAGTTCGTCCAGCATCAACACCGGATTGTTAGTCTCGCAGCGCCGGATCTCCTGGATGATACGGCCTGGCAGAGCGCCTACATAGCTGCGACGGTGCCCACGCAGCTGGGCCTCATCTTTCATGCCGGCGAGGGAAATGCGCACAAACCGGCGCTGCATGCTCTTGGCGATAGACACACCCAGAGACGTTTTGCCGGTTCCCGGCGGGCCCACGAAGCACAGTACCGGCCCCCGGTTACGCAGCTGATCCCGCTTGGCGGATAAAGCCCGCAGGACCGTATCCCGGATTTCTTCCAGTTTCAGCGGTTTGGCCAAAAAATGATAGGAGCCTTTCTGCATGGCTGAAACAGCGGCTGGAACCGTGGCATATCCGGTAATAATAATGACCTCGGTCCCCGGGTTTTCCGCTTTCGCCTTTTGAAGCACCTGGATGCCATCAACCTCCTCCATTTTCAAATCGGTAATCACCACATCAACGGCATGGTGTTCCAAGAATTTGACGGCTTCCAGTCCGTTGGCAGCAGTCGAAACCGCATAGCCCTCTTTGGTCAGCACATGTTCCAAATTCATGCGGGTAATCTTCTCATCATCGACGACCAGTATTTTATGCTTCCGCCCGGCCTGCAGAATTTTCACGGCCAAGTGCTCCAAAACACGGTTTTTGATTTCAGAAAGCCCGTCATGTTCCGAATCGAGTATATCCTTGGCGGCTTTCAGGTCGAGGCGGTCTTCACTGGTCCGATTCCAGGGCAAGTGAGTCAAATAGTCGATATAATTGATACCAATGGTGTGCTCGGCACTTCCGGGTGCTGCCAGGGCCAGTCGATCCACCTCTTTTAATGTCGCCGCTTCGATCTCCGGCGGCATTCCCACACCAAGGACCGAAGACCTCAAATCATCGGATTCACTGACCGACAGCTCTTTTTTTTCCTCTTTTTTGAAAAAATGCATGGCGCTTGTCCTGTTCCCTGGTGTTGTCCAACGGCACCCCTCAAGGTGCTCAAACGGTTCTTTTGCCTAACACGAATGAGCTTTCACTGCAAAAACTGTTCTCATCTCGACTCTTACGTGGGAAAATCAACTTCCCATATTCGTGTTTCCGCTTTAGATCCATCAGCGTCAAAACGCGCCCCAACCCTTTGTCGGCCGGTGCTGGACATAACCTGCAACAGTAGCCGCCAAAAGATCCCACCAAGCCTGTTCGGACCCTTCATTGAGCCGCCGCAGGGATAGGGTTCATGGACCGTTGCAATATGTAACATGGATTAATTTTTTGTAACTTAATTTAACATTTTGAAAATATTATTGATTCTTGGAATACTCGTAAAATCGTTGCATATTGTTACAGTTAAAGGATCGGCAGCGGGCCCCCATTTTTTTAATATTTTGATTGTATTTCTAAAAGGTTACGGCTTTTCTACGGGCCTGGCACGAAATTTGATCTGCTATGGTCCAAATCAGTGCCTCGCAATGCCAGGCCAACAACGGGAGGAACCCATCATGTTATCCTTTGGACACTGGATAGACCGCTTTGAGCGAACCATGATAGCGGTGGTATTTGCCGAAAGCAATGACTCAAATACCGCCCTGCGCATAATGGAGCCGGATACCCCTCGAAGCGTCCGGCGTGTATCGGACAAGGTCAGAGAAAAGCTCAACCGTCGTCCGGAATTGAGAATGTAATCCCGTCACCATTGGAATTAAAAATGAAAACCATTCTTTTCGCCATTGATCGTATGAGTCCGGATCAGCAAGCGTTGAACTATACCCTGACCCTGTGCCGGCGCATGTTGGCAAAACTGGATGTGCTCCATATTCTTCATTCGCCGGCCAAACCTTCCAGTCGTCTGCAAACAATCGCCTCCAGAGCTTTGCGGGCAAGGGATGCGTTTGAAAATACCATGGTCACGGCAACGTATGCACAAGCCGGTGCGATCGATCCGGAAAGGGAACTCAAAATGGCGGCATATGATCATTTCAGGCGTAAACTTCCGCAAAAAACGAATTCATCTATCGACTATCACTGTGTGATCACCGGCGAGCCCTCGGACATGGTCATCGAACGGTATGTGCACCAGCACCGTAGTGTGGTCCTGGCGATTTTCGATTCGCAACATGCCAAAAAAGGAAAAATAAACCGCCCATCGGAGCGCAACATATTGCCGAGATTAGCGATTCCGGTTGTGTGCGTATCAAATGCTTAGCTAACCTTTATCAAGACAGGAGACAGGACGGCATGCGAAATCCTTTCAAAAAAGGCAGAGGCAAAAAGGCCGCCAACGGGCAAAGGGATGATAAACGGCAGGAAGCGGAGGCAGTGGTCGCCGAACCACCAGAGAGCGGGCACGCGCCGACGGCCATCCAGGGAAAACTTGTCGTTATGGGACGCGAGAGTACTTTTTCCAATGAAGTGATGGAATATGCCATCGAAATGGCTCGACGGATGTCTTTTGAGATCCTGGCGTTGAACAGCGCACCGCTTTCTTGCGCTTCTTTCAGCCTGTTCTCTACATCGCGCAATAAACTGTGTGATGAATTCCAGTCCATTTCAAAAGACAATGCATTGGTATTCCGCCAGAATGCGGAGTCCAACGGAATTCCGTTCACCCATGTGGTAAAATTCGATGAACCTGAACAGGCACTGACCAGTGTGCAGCAGGAATATGAAAAAATCGAATTTGTAATCTCCGATTCACCACATCCGTCGACGGTGGATCGCGTAGCGAACACCAATCGTCCACGCAATGAAGTACTTGTATATTCGATGATTTGAACGGGTCCATGGGTTACTGGGCCCAATACCGAACGCTGCGGCGTTCAGCTTAATGAATGACATCCCCTCAGTGGCGACGTTGAGGGGATGCGTCATGTTGTGGGAACGAGGCGTGCTAAGGCCGCGGATCTTTGCCAAACGGACAGAAAAGGATGACGATCATGAACAGCCACTTTTTTTTATCCATCGTATTAATTTTGATAGCTTTTAGTCTCTGCTACTGGTTCCGGAAGGAAAAATAATGCGCTCCCATTTCGAAGCGGCCTGTTCAACCCATGTCAGCGTGATGCAAACCATTTATCATGGAACATCGGCTATTTGCCGGTGTTCATTTGTTTCGTATGACTTGATTCTGAGCATAAAACCCGGTTTTTTTACGACCTGAACGACACACGAAATCCCTTGCCGTAAAACAAGGATGGAAAGGAGTCTGTTGGATGACCCCCGAAATGATATTGACGATAATCATGTTGACCTTTGCTGTTATTCTGTTCGTTTTTGAGTGGGTCCGAGTAGACGTTGTGGGCATCATCATGATGGTGATGCTTCCCTTGACGGGACTGATTTCCCCCAATGAGGCTTTCGTGGGGCTGAGCAGCAACGCCGTGTGTTCCATCATCGCTGTCATTATCATCGGCGCCGGACTGGATAAAACCGGGGTGATGAATCAGGTCGCCGGACCCATTATCAAGCTGGCCGGAAACAGTGAAAGCCGAGTAATCTCACTGATATCGGGAGCGGTGGGCGTCATTTCCAGCATGATGCAGAACATTGGTGCGGCGGCGCTGTTCATGCCGGCTACCCAGCGCATCGCCAAGCGTATGGAGATTCCGGTGTCGCGTATCCTCATGCCCATGGGATTTTGTGCCATTATCGGCGGCACCCTAACCTTGGTGGGAGCCAGCCCGACGATCCTTCTCAACGACCTGATGACCTTGGGCGGAGAGAAACTGGAACCTTTCGGGCTATTTACTCAGACCCCCATCGGCATCTGCCTGCTGATCACCGCCATCACCTATTTTCTGATATTCGGCAAGTATATCCTGCCGGCCGCCACCGGCGAAAGCGACCGGGGGGTCACGGCGACGCTTATGGAGGAGTACAAGGCCCTGGGCAATACCTTTGAACTCACGGTGCCGGAGGAATTCAAGGGCCCGAAAACCCTTCAGGAACTCGACATTCGCTCCAAATTCCTGGTCACCGTGATTGGCATCCGCCACAGAGGCGAAAAGGAGATCAATATTATTCCCAGAAGCCACAACGATATTCTGGCGCTGGATGATATTGCGGTGGTGGGCAAAGGCGAAAATGTTCTCAGGATGGCTGAGGAATTGGGCTGGACGCTCAAGGAGGGTCTGGACACCTATGCCGACACCCTGGCCCGGACCAATGCCGGCATGGCCGAAACAGTGGTGTCGCCGCGCTCGCAACTGATCGGCAAAACCATGTATGAAGCCAATTTTAAGGACCTTTACAATCTGAACCCGGTGGCCCTTTTCAAGGGCAACCGAATTTACTACACCGGCTTGACTCAGATTACCCTAAACCGGGGGGATACGCTCCTGCTCCAAGGTCCTTGGGAACGATTCCATCTTTTGAAAAACCAGCCCCAGCCGCGGGCATTGACATTTGCCACCCCCCTGGAAGGAGAAATCTTAAGACCCCAGAAAGCCAAACTGGCTATCACTTGGCTGGCGCTGTCCCTGGTACAGATCATCTTTTTCAAGATTCAGCTTTCCGTGGCTTTGATGTCCGGTGCCCTGGGAATGATCATTACCGGTGTGCTGAGCATCGACGAGGCCTATCGTGCTGTGGACTGGATGACGGTCTTTTTACTGGCCGGACTCATTCCACTGGGTATGGCCTTTGAGAAAACCGGCACGGCGGCTTTTATCGCTACCCAGGTGCTGGGGTTGCTGGGGCACCCCACGCCCATTGTTCTGTTGACCGCTGTGGGCATAATGACCTCCTGCTTTACCCTGTTTATCTCAAATGTGGGTGCCACGGTGCTGCTGGTTCCCCTGTGCATGAACATGGCGGTGATGGCCGGGTCTGATCCCCGCATGGCAGCCCTGGTGGTGGGGCTTTCGGCCTCGAACACCTTTGTGTTGCCAACCCACCAGGTCAATGCGCTGGTGATGCGTCCCGGCGCATACCGGACCATCGACTACGCCAAGGCTGGATTCGTCATGACCATCCTGTTTCTGGTGGTGGAACTGGCGATTATTTATTTTTTCTACGGTGTTTGATA
The DNA here is from genome assembly GCA_050305555.1 of Desulfobacteraceae bacterium. GTDB lineage: Bacteria > Desulfobacterota > Desulfobacteria > Desulfobacterales > Desulfosarcinaceae > JARRKU01. The sequence goes on from JBNLFN010000061.1 coordinate 19,823, forward strand.
GGGAATCGATTGATATGGCGATTATTACTTTTTCAAGGGGCTGCTTCAGTCACGGCAAAGAACTTGCCGAATGTGTTGCCAACCGGCTTGGCTATGAATGCATCAGTCGGGAGATCCTGCTGGAGGCATCCCATTTTTTTAAAGTTTCCGAGGCGAAGCTTTTCGAATCTTTGCATGATGCCCCGAGTTTTTTGGATCGGATCACTCATGAACGTCAACGGTTTGTCGACCGTATTCAGGCTGCGCTGCTGGAACACGTCGTCAAAGACAATGTTGTCTACCACGGTCTCGCCGGTCAGATGCTGCTGGACGGTATAAAGCATGTCCTGCGGGTACGGGTATTCGCCGACATGCAGGATCGCATTAAATTACTTGAAAATATAAGACATATTTCTCGCAAAGAGGCGCTGCGCATCATCGAATTCGAGGATCATCAACGGGCCGAATGGTACCAAAAAATATACCAAATCGATGGCAGTGATCCCCAATTGTATGATTTGGTGTTGCACATTGGCCGCTTGACCATCCATGATGCATGCGATATCGTCTGCCAGGCAGCATCCGGGGACAGTTTCAAGGCCACCAGACGGTCCCAGTCCGCCCTTGAGGATCTGGCGCTGGAAAATCATGTCAAGATCGCTATCGAAGCTGTCTGCAAAGCCGACGTTACAGCCAAAGGCGGCATCGTCCACATTCGAGTCAGCGGTCAGAAACTGAAGATTTCCGGCGCAGCCAGCCCGAATGTTCAACATCAGGTGCAGGACCAGATTAGAGAAGACCTGTATGAACAAATCAGTACTCTGGTGGCCAAGATCCCGGGGGTGAAAGATATCGATTGCACCATAGGCCGTCCCTACTATGTTTGACGGCCAGGAAAATCCATATGCGCGGCAGCTTCAGAAGAAAGATCATTTTCGTGCTGACGGTCTATATGTTCGTCGGTGGGTCGGTATGGTACTTAAATTATTACAACAGTGCCTTGATCAACCGTAACCTGCAAATCATCGAAAAAAAAGAAGACGTGCTCAATACCATTCTGGAAGCTCGCCGCTTTGAAAAAAACTTCTTTCTGACCCAGAACAGCCAACATCTTGACAGCGCCATCGCTTTTATTCGTCAGGCGGAAGAAAAGATGGCCGACCCTGACATGGCGCAAACCGGGGAGCCGGGCATTGCGGGTACCACCCTGCAGCGGCATAATCTTGCCAGCTACCACCTGGCCATGGAACATCTGATTGATTTGAACTTTCCGGTAGTGGACGCTTTGCCAAACCAGCCGTCACCTGCCGCCATTGAGAACGATCCGGCCTTAGTCCGGCAGTTGGGCCATCGGATTACCGAGGCCAGCGAGGCCATGGTAAAAGTTGGCCGCGAACACATCAGCCGACTGGTCATCAAGTCTCAATTTTATCATTTCACCACTCTGGGCGGGATGATCCTGATCACCGTGATGGCGGTGCTGTTTTTTTCCTTTAATGTCCTGCGGCCTCTGAAAATGCTCGAAAAGGCCATTGGTGAAATTGCTTCGGGCAACTATGACAATGTCCCCTCCATTGCACCGGCTGTGGAATTTGAATCGCTGGTCGGCAGCCTGAACAAGATGATCCGCATGCTGAACCAGCGCAGTGAAGAGCTGATCCAGGCTAAAAAACTGACCGCCCTGGGTACCCTGACCTCCGGCGTGGCCCATGAAGTAAACAACCCGCTGAATAACATCTCCACCTCGGTCCAAATCCTGCTGGAAGAGCTGGATGAACCGAATCTGGACTACAAACGTGAGCTGCTCATCAATGCTGAAAAGGAGGTGGAGCGCGCCCGGGACATCGTTCGGGCTCTGCTGGAATTCTCTCGTCAGCGCACCTTCAGCATTAAGACCGTAGCGGTCAAATCCCTGGTAGACGACACCATCATGTTGATCAAGGGTGAATTACCGGCCACGGTCCAGCTTGTGGTGGATGTTCCCGATGATATCCAGGCCTCTGTTGACCGCCGCCGCATCCAGCAAGTGCTTTTAAACCTGATCTTCAATGCGATCCAGGCCATGGAGAACGGCGGCACCCTGACCATTTCCGCCCGACACAGAGATACCCATACCTTTTACCTCAGGGTTGCTGATACGGGCAAGGGGATCCCCCGGGAACTGCTGCGCAAAATATTTGACCCGTTTTTTTCCACCAAAACGGCACGGCGTCGCAATGGGGGTGACGCCAATATTTACGAAGGATTTGTGGAAAACGAAGGCACTGGATTAGGGTTGGCCATCTGCCATGGCATCGTCAAAAAACATGGCGGAAGGTTCGAAGTGCAGAGCAATCCGGGCCAAGGCACTTCATTTACCGTCTATTTGCCAATCGGAAAAAACGATGGAACCATCCAATAAGGAATTAATTCTAGTCGTCGAAGACGAAAACATCGCTCGCAACAACCTTGTCCATATCTTGGAAAAAGAAGGCTACGGCGTGATCCCTGCTCCAGGAGGGGCCGAAGCATTGGAGCTGCTCAAGACCCGCAGTTTCGATCTGGTCATCACCGACCTGAAGATGGAGCAAGTGGACGGCATGATGGTGCTGGCCCAGAGCCGAAAATGCGATCCATTGACCGAGGTCATCCTGATCACCGGTTATGCTACTGTAAATTCAGCGGTTTTAGCCATGAAAGCCGGAGCCTATCATTATATCGCTAAACCCTTTAAAATCGACGCGGTTCGCAAGATCGTAACCGAAGCCTTGCTGAAGAGACGTTTACAACTGGAAAACATGCAGTTGAAGGAAAAGCTGGCATCCGCCCGACAGGCCCCGCTGATCATCGGCGAAAGCCAGGCCATGAAGGAGGTGATGCAGACTATTCATCAGATTGCCCCGGCCAACACCAACGTGTTGATCCTCGGAGAGAGCGGAACCGGCAAGGAACTCGTCGCACGCACCATCCATCATTTGAGTCCGCGGTCGCACCACCCCTTCGTGGCCTTCAACTGCGGATCATTTACCAGAGAGCTGATGGCCAACGAACTGTTCGGTCATGAGAAGGGAGCATATACCGGCGCCACACGGGGAAAAACCGGCCTGCTGGAAACGGCGGATGGGGGTACCGTGTTTTTAGACGAGATCGGCGACATGCCGCAGACCATGCAAATCAAGCTGCTGCGGGTGATCCAGGAACGCGAAGTGCTCCGGGTTGGCGGTGTTCGCTCCCATCCGGTGGATGTTCGTTTTATTGCCGCCACCCATCGGGACCTCCATGCCGATACGCAACAGGGAGTTTTTCGGCAGGACCTTTATTATCGGCTCAATGTGATCACCATCCAGTTGCCGCCGCTCAGTGGCCGTAAAGATGATATTGCTGTACTGGCCAATTATTTTTTGGCTGCAAAGCGCCAAGCCTTGGACAAATTGATACACTCGATCCACGCGGATGCCTTGAAGCTGCTTCACTGCCACAGCTGGCCCGGAAATGTACGGGAGCTTGAAAATGTCATCGAGCATGGTGTTGCCATGGCAACCGGTGATGTTGTCATGGCTGGGGACTTACCGGACTACCTGCGCAATCTGTCCATAGAAACCTACCGCCATCCCGCAGGGTCGATTCCTACATTGACCGAACAGGAACAGCGCTATATAATCTGGGTTCTGGAAAAATGCAGCGGCAACAAGACCAAGGCTGCTGAAATAATGGGAATAGACCGGGTCTCGCTCTGGCGCAAGCTGAAACGCTACGACATCAACTGAAGAGAAAGTTATGTCAATGAAGCTTTCAGTATGCAGACTTTGAAAACCCCCGCCGAGATGTGTCTGTGTATTCTCCATTGAACGATTTGGAAAAGGATAACGTCTGCGATGCAAAATGCAGCACAAGGGGGCGACCAGGCCGCCAAAGCGGATACAGAAGCAGAGCCGCCATCATCAGGAAAAGATGCCCCCGAGGGAATTACAGCACATAAAACAGGGGGCATGGGTCAGTTAGCGGCTACCGCAATCTGCGGCAACGACATTACTTCCTCGTGCTTGTATGTATCCGCACTGGCGATTATCTATGCCGGCCGCTGGGCACCGGTTGTCCTTTTGATGGTTGCCGGTGTTCTGTTTTTGTTTCGATCGATCTATGCCGAGGTGGTGGGAGCACTGCCACTCAACGGCGGCGCCTATAATGCCCTACTGAATACAACCAGCAAATACAGGGCGTCCATCGCCGCCTGTCTCACCTTGTTGTCTTACATGGCCACGGCTGTTATTTCGGCCAGTGAGGCAATGCATTACGTTCATACCATATGGCAAGGTCTTCCCGTGACCGGGGCCACCATAGGCGTGTTGGCCTTTTTTATGCTGCTGACGATCATTGGCATTGCCGAGTCCGCCCGTGTTGCCGTTTTTATTTTCCTTTTTCATTTGATTACGCTCACGCTGCTGCTCGGCGCCGGCATCTTTTACCTTGCCAGCTCCGGCACCGGAATGGGAACCTTGTTGCATAATATGTCCACGAAAGCTCCCGGTGGACTGATGACCGCCCTATATTTTGGTTTCGCGGCCTCCCTCCTGGGTATCTCCGGATTCGAAAGCTCGGCCAACTTTGTCGAGGAGCAAGCCGAGGGCGTCTTTCCCAAAACCCTGAGAAACATGTGGGTTGCCGTCACTATTTTCAACCCGGGGATGGCCATTCTGGCACTGGCGCTGATGCCCATCGACCTGGTGGGAAATCACCACGAGGCATTGCTGGCCCATATGGGCCAACGTTCCGCTGGTGTGTGGCTGGCCGACTTGATCTCCATCGATGCCGCCCTGGTGCTCAGCGGTGCGGTGCTGACAAGCTTTATCGGTGTCAATGGGCTTGTACGGCGTATGACCCTGGACCGCTGTCTGCCGCAATTTCTGCTCAAGACCGGCCGTCGCGGTACCACGCATCGTATTATTATCACTTTTTTCGTGCTGTGTGTATCTATTTTGCTGATCACCAAGGGGGAGTTGAAAGCACTAGCGGGGGTTTATACAATCTCATTTCTGTCCGTTATGGCCCTTTTCGGCTTGGGCAACATCTTTTTGAAAACCAAGCGCGCCGGGCTCCCTCGACCCACGGTTGCCCCGCTCATGTTCGTTTTGATTGCCGTGGCTGCCGTTATTGCCGGCTTGATCGGCAACGCCATGATGAATCCGCACTATCTGATCGTATTTCTTGAATACTTCGTTTTTTCCCTGCTTGTCGTATCCATCATGCTGGGCCGTATTATTATCCTCCAGGCCTGCCTGTTTCTCGTCAGAAGCATATTAAAATACTTTATTGGCCGCATGACAACCATCTCCCGGCTGCTGCGCGATAAAATTGATCAGATCAATTCACAGCAAGTGGTATTTTTTACGCGGGGGGACAATCTGGCCAACCTAAATAAAGCTGTTTTGTATGTTAAACAAAACGAACATACCAATCGCGTCAAGGTCGTAACTGTTTTGCAGCAAGATGGCCCTATGCCGTCAAACCTTCAAAGGGATATCCATATGCTCAATGAAGCCTATCCCACCATCGAGATCGAACTTGTCGTTCAAGTCGGAACATTTGGCCCTGAAATGATCAAAAATCTTTCACAAGAGTGGCATATTCCCACGAATCTCATGTTTATTGGCTCACCGGGCAATCATTTCCTTTACGGGCTTGCGGAGCTGGGAGGTGTGCGTCTAATCATATAAGCTTTCTATAATCTGAAGACTGCGCCAAAATTGAACCTTGTCATGCTTTAAAAGTACTTCAAGCGACGGGTGCGCTTATTGGCAAAGCGCGTTGCCGATGTAAAGCCGCCATGTGCGGCACAATACCGATGGTCGAAAAATAAGTGGATTAAGACAAACCGGCGCTGATGATACGCAGTCCATGCAGGGTTAGGTCGGGGTCCACGGTTTCAATGGTGTGGGTCACTTCCCGGATCAACGGCGCCAGCCCGCCGGTGGCCACTACTTTGGGTTTTCCACCCATCTCCGTTTGCATGCGCCCAACGATTCCGTCAACCAGACCGGCATAACCGAATATAATGCCTGATTGCAGGCAACTGATAGTGTCTTTGCCAATCACTCGTTCGGGAGGTTTGAATATTTCCACTCGCGGCAGTTTCGAAGCATGGGTAAAAAGAGCTTCGGAAGAGATGGCGATACCTGGACTGATGGCACCACCCAGGTACTCACCCTGCTCAGAGATGGCGTCAAAGGTGGTGGCGGTGCCAAAATCGATGATGATAAGGCTGGTAAGGTAACGTTGATAGGCACCCACGGCGTTGACGATACGGTCAGCGCCGACTTCGTTGGGGTTGTCGCCTAAAATGGGCATGTCGGGGTAGGATCGGGCATCGATCCAGCGGGGTGCACGGCCCAGGTATTTCAGGCAAAACGCTTCCAAGATGGTGACCATGGGAGGTACCACACAAGAGATGACCGTTTTTTCGATATCGCTAAAATGAATGTTGCTGCGGGCAAACAAGCCGGCTACGAGTACATTGAACTCATCTTCGGTGGTATTGCGTTCGGTACGAATACGCCAGTTGTGCTTCAATGTATCGTCGTCAAACAAACCCATAACCGTGTTGGTGTTACCCACGTCGATGACCAGTAGCATTGTCAGATACTCCTATTAACCAAGGCCGTTTGTGCTCAATCGGCTGAAGAGGTGTTTTTAAATAGTGTGTAGTTTTAAGCTTTAAGTTTTAGGTTTTAAGTTAAGGAATTTAGGCCGATTTTTATTTGGCTTGTCTCACAGCCCATATAAAAAGCGTTTCAAACTTTGCTACATTTCATGCGAACTATTGACTTCGCTGCTCTTGTGGATTTGCTCCGACAACGAATGTGTCTTCCCAACTCCTGTAGAAGTGGTTTATAAGAATCGGTAGAATACTACAACTTAAAACCTGAAACTTGACACTTTAAACTATGGTTTTTCATTCCGTATTGCATCCAATACATCCACCATGGCTCGGGTGTTGGCCACATTGTGCACGCGCACGATGTGAGCACCGTTGTGGATCGATGCGGCAACAGCCGCCTGGGTACCGGTTTCTACTTCAGGGCGATCGGCTGGAATATCTTTTTGGCCTTGAGGTTTCAGGATATCGCGGATAAAGCGTTTGCGCGACGGGCCGACTAAAATAGGCGCATCCAGTTTTTTCAGGGCTGACAATTGTTGCAGCAGCAGCAAATTGTGGTGGCCGTTTTTACCAAAACCGATGCCTGGATCGACGATTATCTTTTCTCGTCCAATGCCGGCTTGCACCGCCATTTGAATAGCTTTGCTGAGAAATTGGCACACCTCGGCCACGACATCTTCATAGGTGGGATCCAGCTGCATGGATCCGGGATCGCCTTTCATGTGCATGATAACCACCGGTACTTGGTGCCGACTGGCCACCCGGGCCATGTGCGGATCAAAACGCAGTGCGGAAATATCATTGATCATGCTGGCGCCGGCATATAGAGCGGCTTCGGCAACTTCCGCCTTGGTGGTGTCGATTGAGATGGGAACTCTGACGCGATCCGCCAGTTTTTCAATTACGGGGACAACGCGCATTTTTTCGTCAGCTGTGGAAACCCTTGCGGCAAAGGGGCGTGTGGATTCACCGCCGATGTCGATAATATCCGCACCGGCGGCTGCCAGCTGTTCGGCCTGGGCCAACGCGGTTTCAGGGGCCAAAAACCGGCCCCCGTCTGAAAATGAATCGGGTGTGACATTAACGATGCCCATGATCAGTGTGCGCGGGCCAAGTGTTAAACAATGGTTATTCCAGCTAAGGGTGTAGGTTCGCATCTTCTACTCAGCTTCAGTAGCCGTCTCGCTGACCGGGGGCACCTCATTGCTTTCATCTAGCGTATCGTCAGGCCGTACGGGTAAATTGATGCTCGGTTTCAGCGATGTGATCAACTCATCCAACTCTTTTCCCAAAACAGTTTCTTGTTCCAGCAGCATGTCGGCCAGGGCGTGGAGCAAATCAAGGTGCTCTTCCAAAACTTCTTTGGCCTGGGCGTGGGCGTTGTGGATCAGACTGGCAATTTCATCGTCTATTTTTTGAGCGGTTTCTTCAGAATAGTCTCGGTGCTGGGCGATTTCACGTCCCAAAAACACCTGCTCTTCACCCTTGGCATACGAGAGAGGGCCCAACTTTTCACTCATCCCCCACGTACGAATCATGGTCTGGGCCAGGTCGGTGGCCTGTTTGATGTCATTTGAAGCCCCCGTGCTGATGCGATTAAATACGAGCTCTTCCGCTACGCGGCCACCAAAGGCGACCGCCAATTCGCCTTCTAATTGGTCCTTGTACTTAAAGTCGCGCTCTTCCGGTAAAAACCAAGTGATACCGGCAGCGCGTCCGCGTGGGATAATGGTGATTTTATTAATCGCATCCGCATTGGGCAGGAAACGGGCCACCAGGGCATGGCCGCCTTCATGGTAAGCTGTGGTTTTACGATCCTCTTCTTTGATCACTTTGGATTTGCGCTCCAAGCCCATATAGACTTTGTCTTTGGCATCCTCAAAGTCCACCATCTCCAGTTTTTCCTTGTCCCGTTTCGCTGCCAGTAAGGCCGCCTCATTGACCAGGTTCTCCAAATCAGCCCCGGAAAATCCGGGTGTCCCTTTGGCCAGATGAATGGTTTTGACATCGTTGCCCACCGGGGTTTTTTTCATGTGGACTTTCAGGATTTTTTCGCGACCGCGAATATCGGGCAGGCTGACCATCACTTGACGGTCAAAACGGCCTGGACGCAACAGGGCCGGGTCGAGCACGTCAGGACGGTTGGTGGCGGAAATCAGAATGACACCTTCGTTGGATTCAAAGCCATCCATCTCCACCAGCAACTGGTTCAGGGTCTGTTCGCGCTCGTCGTGGCCACCACCCAACCCGGCACCCCGGTGGCGTCCGACGGCATCAATTTCATCGATGAAGATGATACAAGGGGCATTTTTCTTGCCTTGGACAAACAGGTCACGTACCCGCGAGGCGCCCACACCCACAAACATCTCCACAAAATCAGAGCCGCTGATACTGAAAAAAGGCACACCGGCTTCACCGGCAATGGCACGCGCCAGCAGCGTTTTTCCCGTTCCCGGAGGCCCCATCAACAATACCCCCTTGGGAATACGGCCGCCCAAACGGGTAAATTTTTTGGGGTCCCTTAGAAAATCAACCACTTCACTGAGCTCTTCTTTGGCTTCATCAATGCCGGCGACATCCTCAAAGGTAACCCTTTCCTGGGTGTCGGACATGAGCCGGGCGCGACTCTTGCCGAAAGAGAGGGCTTTGCCGCCTCCGGATTGCATCTGGCGCATAAAAAATACCCAGACACCGATCAGTACCAGCATGGGAAACCAGGAGATCAGAATATTATACCAGGGGGAATCCGCCGGCGGTTTGGCCTTGATCCGGATGTTTTTGGCCCGCAGGGTTTTGATCATGTCGACATCTTGGGGTGCATAGACCCTGTAACGGCGACCATTGACATCGGTTACGGTCAACTCCTGCCCTTGGATAACCACTTCCTCCACACGGTCTTCGCTGACCATGGCGAGGAATTCAGAATAGCCTGGGGCGGTTTCAGCCAGGTTTTGGGCACTGAACATTTTATAGAGCATGATCATCATCAAGGTGATGACACACCAAAGGGCAAGGTTTTTATAAAAAGGGTTCAACTATTATTCCTCCTTGTTTTCACACGGGATGCGTTAGAGACGACGTATACCATAATGCGGATTCATGGTTTGCGCAAGATGTATCCGGTACTTTCCCGGCAGGCCCTGCTATTTGCAGGTTCATCACGGATCTTCGGCCAAGTGCCGACAGGTTATACAAAGGGCCTGGGTGGTGGTTTCGTCAATCAGAGCGGCGTTGCTGCGCCGCAGACCGGTCACCCAATAAATGGTGTCTGCGTTTGCCAAGATAGGGATACGGCTGCGTCGGCCGCGGGGAATTTTGAAATCAATGAACAGTTTTTTAAGCTTTTGGGTGCCTTGGGTGCCCAGGGGCACCAAGCGGTCCCCCGGTGACCTGCTGCGAACAAACAACGGAAACCCGAGCCGGTCCAGGTCAAACCAAGCTATGCTGTTATCTAAACCACCGAAATCTTGTATTTTAGGAGGTGGTCCGGTTGTAAAATCCAGTCTCACACCGGCTTCCGGGATGATGAGTCGAGCCGGCAGGGTTTCCGCCGCATGAAGTGCATAGTGGAATGAAGTGGCCGGGGGCGAGGGAAAGTTGCGGCGATTTTTCAGGAAAGAAAATTGAAGGCGGCGCAGATCACGCTGGGCTGTCAAGCCGCCGGGTAGATTCAGATGGCTGCTGGATCGGTCGGATGCAATTAGATCAATCAACATTTCCACGTGAAGCGCCGTGATGCGTCTCAGATGACCGCGCCATTGGCCCAGGGCGGATCGGATCAAGCGGCGTTTCAGCACGCGGGGCTGCTCGGCAAGCAGGTCAAGGTTCAACACCAGAGAGCGGGGCGTGCTTGCCGTTGTCATTTTATCCACCACAGGCTGCAGGTGCCGATCCAGCCATTGATCTTCGTCTCGGCAGATGCCGGCCGTGCGATGTAAGGTTGCTGTGATATTGGGATTATAGTCTCTTTGCAGCAAGGGCAAAAGCTGGTGCCGGATGCGGTTGCGATCAAAACGCAGATCGATATTCGAGCCATCCAGCATGTACGGAAGGTGTCGCCTTTTTAGATAGGTCATGATTTCAGCTCGATGTATATCAATAAGGGGGCGTACAATACGAGGATGCCTTACCGGTGGGATGCCGCTGAGCCCCCGCAGGCCGCTGCCGCGGATCAGATTTAGCAAAACAGATTCGGCATTGTCGTCGGCCTGGTGGCCCAATGCGATTTTGGCGTAGCCGTGACGGTCTGCCAATTCATTAAAAAATCGGTATCGCACCTGCCGGGCCCGATCCTCCAAAGAGCCCTGTTGCGGATCCAGATGGATTTGTTTGACATGGAAGGCCAGACCCAGTTTTTCAGCCAGTTGCGCCACTTGGGTTGCCTCTATATCAGCAGCGGGCGAACGCAACCCATGATTCAGGTGGGCCACACCCAATTGAAGATGATACGCCGGTGCCAGGGCCTCTAAAAGGTGCAGCAGGGCCACCGAGTCTGGACCGCCCGATACCCCTACGAGAACCCTCTCGCCGGGTGTAAGCATTCGATATTTGACGATTGTATCAACCACCTGCTTTAAGATGGGCGGGTCGGTGCCGTATGAATGGTTGGAGGGGGGCATAAAAATGAGTATTAAGTTTTGGGTTTTAAGTTGAGGATTTTAACCGATTTTATCAATGCTATTTAGACCAAAATGGTAGAAACTACAAATGATCGATTCTAATAATGTCCGTTTTTAATAATCTCCAAAATAAAATGATAGAATTCATTAACTTAACACCTAAAATCTAAAACTTAAAACTCTTTTTGGCCTGTGTCGCCGCTATTATTGTAGTATCATGATTGCCAGAATCGCTAAGCGGCTAATCTATTAATTTCCCTTTTCCCCTTGATATCCGCATCCGGCCTCTTTATAATCCCGACCTTGGTTGTGCTAGGCGGGGAGCTAGCGGTGCCCTTTACCCGAAATCCGCTTTATGCGGGGCCGAACTCCCTCCTGAGGGTTATGCCACAGGCAAATCAGCCTCACCGACCGGCCGCTACGCAACAAACGGTCGCGAACCTCGTCAGGTCCGGAAGGAAGCAGCGATAAGTGATGCAGTTTGTGTCGCAGTCGATCCCGGTCATTGTGTTGGATGATTGGCCCAGGCCGATTCGATGGAGGGTGCACAACCATTCAGTATAGTACCCCATGACCTAATTCGTTTGAAAAAAACCCCCACCTTGACAACATTGCAAGTCGTCTTATCTTCTTAACGATTTTTCAGAGCCCATTTTGTTAGAATTATCAAACTAATAGGAACGATTCCTAAAAAATCGATTCGAACAAACGACCAGGAGTTAGGCCGGGAATGAGCAATAAAGTTGAAATTCCGATCCATGAAAACGATGACCAGGATGAACCGGAAGCACCAGCCTCCATTGAAGACAGCGCAATTGAAACCCCGCCGGATGATTCGGATGATACAGCCGAAGTCGAAAGCGAGCAAGACGACACCGATAAACTTGAAGCGGCTGAGCAACAATCCAAGGAACATTATGACCGCCTGTTGCGACTGTCTGCAGAATTTGACAACTACAAGAAAAGAACGACCCGTGAAACACAGGAGTTGGTCAAATATGCCAACGAAAACCTGATCAAAGATCTGCTGAACATTGTGGATAATCTGGAACGCGCCATTGAATCGGCGGGTCATGAAGGCGATGCGGATGAACCGCTGATGCAAGGCATTCAATTGACCCTTGGTGAGGTTTTGAAGCTATTGGAGCGGTACAATGTTAAGCCCGTAAAGGCTTTGGGTGAACCTTTCGATCCAGCCTTTCACCAGGCCATGATGCAGGAGGAGACAGCCGATCAGGCATCTAATACGGTGCTCCGAGAGATGCAAAAAGGGTACATTCTGCATGATCGGTTGCTTCGACCGGCGATGGTGGTGGTCGCCAAAGCGCCGACAGTATCGCCCGACAACGAAAATGAAGCGTAAAAAATATAAGCAAGCCATAATTATAAATACATAACCAGTTAGATACGACGGATGAAAACCACGCCACAATGGAAATTATGGGCACCGTCGCTGCCAAGGAGGAAATGAAATGGGCAAGATCATTGGAATTGATTTAGGAACCACCAACTCATGCGTGGCCATCATGGATGGCGGTGATGCCAAAGTGATCACCAATCCGGATGGCGGGCGCACCACGCCATCTATTGTGGCTGTATCAGAAAGCGGTGAACGGCTGGTCGGCCAAATCGCCAAACGCCAGGCCGTCACCAACCCCGAATTTACCGTTTTTGGTGTAAAGCGCCTCATCGGTCGCAAATTTGATTCAGATGTGGTTCAGAATGACATCAACATCCTTCCATACAAAATCAAAAAGGCGGACAATGGGGATGTACGTATCGACATGCGGGGCAACCTGCATAGCCCGGCCGAAGTCTCTTCCTTTATTTTGGCCTACATCAAACAGTATGCCGAAGCGTATCTGGGTGAGCCGGTTACCGACGCGGTGATTACCGTCCCGGCCTATTTTGATGACAGCCAGCGCCAAGCCACTAAAGATGCCGGTAAAATTGCCGGTCTTAATGTGCAGCGCATCATCAATGAACCCACCGCCGCTTCATTGGCCTATGGCTTGGACAAGCGCAGTGAAGAAAAGATCGCCGTGTTTGACCTGGGTGGCGGCACATTTGACATCTCTATTCTGGAGATCGGCGAAGGGGTTTTCGAGGTCAAAGCCACCAATGGCGACACCCATCTGGGGGGTGAGGATTTTGACCTGCGTTTGATCGATTACCTGGCCGATGAGTTTAAAAAGGATCAAGGCATTGATTTGCGTTCAGACAAGATGGCACTGCAGCGACTCAAAGAAGCGTCTGAAAAAGCGAAAATGGAACTATCCAGTTCCATGGAGACCGATGTGAATCTGCCGTTCATCACCGCTGATGCCAGTGGCCCCAAACATCTCAATGTGAAGATTACGCGTGCCAAGCTCGAGTCTTTGGTGGCGGAGCTGATGGATAAAATTGAGCGTCCCTGTCATGCGGCCATGAAAGATGCCGGTCTGAAGGCTTCGGAAATCAACGAGGTGATTCTGGTCGGGGGCATGACCCGTATGCCGGCTGTGCAGGAGCGTGTGAAAAAGATTTTTGGCAAAGAGCCCAATAAAAGCGTCAACCCGGATGAAGTTGTGGCTTTGGGTGCCGCCATCCAAGGTGGGGTGCTCCAAGGCGATGTGAAGGATGTGCTGCTGTTGGATGTGACCCCCCTATCCCTGGGAATCGAGACCTTGGGCAGCGTGATGACGCGGCTTATTGAAAAAAACACCACGATTCCCACCCGCAAAAGCCAGGTTTTTTCAACCGCGGCAGACAACCAACCGGCTGTTTCGATTCATGTGCTGCAGGGTGAGCGTGAAATGGCTTCCGCCAACAAAACCTTGGGACGTTTTGAATTGGTGGGTATTCCGCCGGCACCCCGCGGCGTACCTCAGATTGAGGTGACTTTTGACATCGATGCCAACGGCATCGTAAACGTATCGGCCAAAGACACCGCCACCGGCAAAGAGCAGTCCATTCAAATCACGGCCTCCAGTGGGTTGACCCAGGAAGAGATCGATGCAGCCGTTAAAGATGCAGAATTGCATGCCGAAGATGATAAGAAGAAAAAAGAGGTGATCGACGCCCGCAACCATGCGGACAGCTTGATCTATGCCACTGAAAAATCTTTAAAGGAACTGGGTGATAAGGTGGAAGCCGACATCCGCGGCAAGGTTGAAGCTGCCATGGCATCACTGAAAACGGCCCTTGAAGGGGACAATGTGGATGAGATCAAGCGGCTTACCGAAGAGCTGACCCAATCCTCCCATAAACTGGCAGAAGCCATGTACCAACAGGCGTCCCAGGATGGTCAGGCCCCCCCGGGGGGAGGTGACGCTGCAGGTCAAGGACAAGATGCCGGTGCCAAACCGGCTGACGATGACGATGTAGTGGATGCCGATTTCGAAGAGGTCAAAGAAGAGAAGAAATAATTCCTCTATGCATGAAGCCATTCATACGTCCGCTACTGCCATTGGGTGGTAGCGGACTTTTTTTGGTTTTTCGGCATCCCCAATGCCCTTTCCCGGAACGTAATTAAGGGTTGAATGTCCTGTTGTTTTTCACTAATATGGCGCTGTTTTATCCGCCCATAGAGGTGACCCCGTACTCGATAAGACAGTTTAGCAATAGCTAATTTCGCGATTGGAACCGGAGCAGCGGCGCCGCCAGATCGAATGATGAAGGGAAATGGAAATGAAGGTTTTAGTTAGTGACAATCTGGGTGAAATCGGAATTCAGATGTTCCACGAAGCTGAAGGTATTGAGGTCGATGTCAATACAGGTTTGTCCCCTGAGCAGCTCAAAGAGATAATAGGCCGATATGATGGTTTGGTGATTCGTAGTGCCACCAAAGTCACCGAGGATATTCTTGAATCAGCCACCAATTTGAAGGTGGTGGGACGTGCGGGTATTGGTTTGGACAATGTGGACATTCCCGCGGCCACCAAGCGCGGTGTGGTTGTGATGAACACCCCCACAGGAAATGTGATCACCACTGCTGAGCACGCCATCGCCATGATGATGGCCTTGACCCGCAATGTGCCGGCGGGCACCGCATCCATGAAAGCAGGGCGCTGGGAAAAAAAGAAACTGCAGGGTCGTGAAGTCTACCAGAAAACCTTGGGGATTATCGGTTATGGTAAGATCGGATCCATTGTGGCCGACAGAGCGCGGGGATTGAAAATGCGGGTGATTATTTATGATCCCTATGTCACTCCCGAGAAAATACAAAAGGACGGTTACGAAGCGGTGACCCTTGAAACATTGTATCAGCAAGCAGATTACATTTCCATTCACGTACCTAAAATGAAAACCACTCGGAATCTGCTCAACAAGAAGGCCTTTGAGCAAATGAAAGCGGGCGTCATGATCATCAACTGCGCCCGTGGCGGCATTATCAATGAATCCGATCTGCACGAGGCTATCGTTTCGGGACAGGTGGCCAAAGCGGCTTTAGATGTATTTGAGACCGAGCCGCCGCCTATCGATAGCCCTTTGTTGGGACTGGATCAGGTGATCTGCACCCCGCACCTGGGCGCGTCCACCAAAGAAGCCCAAACCAACGTGGCCGTTATGGTGGCCGATCAAATTATTCAGTACCTGGCCAATGGTACCATTATCAATGCAGTCAATGTACCTTCGGTTACCGGTGAAGTTTTAGAAAAAGTAGGCCCCTATATCAATTTGGCTGAAATGGTCGGCACCATACAGGCCCAATTAATCAGTGGGGCGCCCAAAGAAGTGGTGGTGGAATACTACGGGAATTTTAAAGGGATCGACCTTTCACCGGTGACCACGGCTCTGCTCAAAGGTTTGCTTACGCCAATGGTCAAAGACCTGGTTAATTTTGTCAATGCACATGTGCTAGCCAATGATCGGGGCATCAAAGTCAGCGAGACCACTGTCTCCGAGCACCCAGAGTATACCAGCCTGATCAGGGTAAAGATCGTGACCACCGAAGGGGAGAACCTGGTGGCGGGAACGGTTTTTGGTAAAAATGACCTGCGCATTGTGCGCATCAATACCTTCCGTTTGGAAATGATCCCACTGGGTCACATGGCCCTGATCTATAACCTGGATATCCCTGGATCTATCGGCGAGATCGGGACCACCATGGGCGAACACAAGATCAACATCTCACGCATGCAGGTGGGTCAGGAAGAGAGCGGTCAGCGTAACATTATCTTCCTGTGTACCGACAACCCCATGAGCGATGATGTTCTTAAAGCGTTGCGTGCGTTGAAAACCGTTAAGGAAGTTACACCGCTGGAATTCTAACGGAACTGCCTTGGCCGCCATTCATGGCGAACATGGCTGAATGATAACCTTTATGCGTTAAGGAGCTCCCATGGCAGCAGATACCAAAGACCAGGCGCCCCAGAATCAGAATCAAGATCAGAGCGCCCCCGGTGACAGCCAAACCGATCAGGAGAAGGCTTATACGCTTCCTCAAATTGATTTTTCCACTTTTGTGCTGTCTCTCAATTCATCGGTACTGGTTCAGCTGGGACTAATCGAAGATCCGGCTACCGGTCAGAAGGGCAAGAACCTGCCCATGGCCAAGCAAACCATTGATCTGCTGAGCATGCTTGAAGAGAAAACCCAGGGGAATCTAAGCGAACAGGAAGCGAATATTCTCAAAAACCTGCTCTATGAGTTGCGGTTGCTATACGTCAAAGAAAAATCCTAACCGTGGTGTAGGGCCTTGAGGACTCCAGATTCTGCGTTGCCCAGGGTTTATACTACAGCTGCACCCTGGGACGCCTTGACTCTGGAGCCCTCAAGGCCCTACACCACGGTTAGGGTGGTCCTTGGCGCTCTCCTGCTACAGCATGCCCCTAGGACGCCGTAGTCTGGAGCCCTCGAGGCCCTACACCCACGGTTAGGGTATGGCTTGGCTCTACGACTGCAGCTGCACTTTGGGACACCGCAGTCTGGAGCCCTCAAGGCCCTACACCACGGTTAGGGTATATGGCTTGGCTCTACGACCACAGCTGCACTTTGGGACGCCGTAGTCTGGAGCCCTCAAGGCCCTGCACTGCGACTAGGGTATGCCTTGGTTCCACCCACAAGGGCCCTGATTGAGGGATGATCTGCTTCATGTTTCCATCAAGTCGCCTCATCAGGCATAGGCCTTGATTCGAGCGCATATAATACTCCGTCAATATAAAGGTCAGCCGTATCGTGTCGACGAATCCTATCACTGTTCAGGCACCCGCCAAGATCAATCTGTATTTGGAGGTGGTTGGCCGTCGGCAGGATGGGTATCATGAGTTGCGCAGCCTGATGTGCGCAATTGGGCTATATGACCGTATCGCGCTGACCTTGAATGCACCTGAAAACGCTGTTGTCTGCGATCATCCGGATGTACCTTGTGATGCTTCCAACCTGGCCCTCAAAGCGGCCATTCGGTTTAATGAGGCGTTGACCACAGGTGCAGATGTTGTCCCCCGGAACGTATCGATCCAGCTGACCAAGCGCATCCCGGTGGGTGCTGGACTGGGTGGCGGCAGCAGTGATGCGGCTGCTGTGCTCAACGCGCTCAACCACTATTACAATCATCCGTTTAATTTGAACCAACTACATACCATTGCCCTTGGGCTGGGCGCTGATGTTCCCTTTTTTATTGAACATCGACCTTCTATGGCTGCGGGTGTGGGTGAACAGCTAAGCCCCTTCCCATCATTGGTCCCCATGCCGGTTGTTCTGGTCTACCCTGGCTTTGGCATCGCGACGGCTGAGGTCTTTGAAAACCTCAATTTGCCATTGACAAAATATAAAAAAAAACTTAGGTATTCTCCCTTTAATCATGGAAAATTCGATGCGACCCGCCACTTGTACAACGAGTTGGAGATGGGTGTCAGCAAGCGTTTTCCGGTTATCGCCAAGATTAAAAAAGAGATATTAAATCAGGGTGCTATTGGGGCTCTGATGACAGGCAGCGGCTCTACCGTCTTTGGCCTGTTTGCTGATGAAGATACCGCGAACAAAGCAACCAAGGGCTTGAGCCATCAACCCCAGTGGCAGGTATTTGCCACCGAGTTGCTCTGTTGATTGGAAGGACCTGTAGCTTTCTGTCATTTTAAGTTGGGGCGTCGTCAAGTGGCAAGACACAGGATTTTGGTTCCTGCATTCGGAGGTTCGAATCCTCCCGCCCCAGCCATTTTTAAACGCATCGTGAAGAGGTAAATAACCGCCGTGGTAAGCCGAACGCTAAATGACTTTTGGGTTTTTGCCGGGAACTCCAATCCTGATCTGGCCAACACTATCTGTGAATATCTGAAAATGCCATTGGGCGATGCCAAACTAACCACCTTCAGCGATGGTGAGATCCAGATTGAAATCAATGATAATGTACGCACCAAGGATGTGTTCATTATCCAATCCACCTGCCGGCCGGTGAACGAAAATTTGGTGGAGTTGTTGTTGATGATCGATGCTTTGAAACGGGCATCGGCCAATACCATTACCGCGGTGATCCCCTACTACGGATATGCCCGACAGGATAAGAAAGTAGCGCCGCGGGTGCCCATCAGTGCCAAATTGGTTGCCGATTTGATCACCGAAGCCGGTGCCACGCGAATCATCACCATGGATTTGCATGCCAGCCAAATCCAGGGATTTTTTAACATCCCGGTGGACAACCTTTTCGCGGCACCCGTGCTCCTGGATTATATGCGGACCCATTTTGATAATGACATCGTCGTTGTTTCCCCCGATGCCGGCGGTGCAGAGCGTGCTCGTGCTTTTGCCAAACGTTTAGACGCCGGTCTGGCGATTGTGGATAAACGGCGGTCAGCACCCAACGAAGCTCAGGCCATGGCTGTGATAGGGGACGTCAAAAACAAAACCGCCATCATACTTGATGACATGGTCGATACAGCCGGTACGCTAACTGAAGCGGCCGGCGTTTTGATGCGCAATGGGGCCAAGGCGGTTCACGCCTGTTGCGCCCATCCGGTGTTATCGGGTCCAGCCATTGATCGCATCACTGCATCTGATTTAAATAGTTTAGCGGTTACCGATACCATACCGTTGACTGCCCAAGCCGTCGCATGCGGCAAAGTGAAAGTGCTTTCCATCGCCAAGTTGGTGGGAGAAGCCATCATTCGAAGCTATCGGGGCGATTCGGTAACCTCGTTGTTTGTTTAAGATCACTTAAGGAGGATCATTCTTTTGGAAAATGTCGAACTGAAAGCGCACTTGCGTGAAAAAACCGGCAACGGGCCGGCAAGGGCATTGCGTCGTGACGGACGCGTGCCGGCTATCCTATATGGCCGTAAAACCGAAGCTCACATGATTTCCATTGACACCCATGAACTGGAGACCGTTTTGAAACAGGGCGGCATGGGCCATTCAATTTTTAACCTGGATATCGATGGCGTCAAGGGGGCTAAAGCCGCCATGGTCAAAGAGATGCAGACCAATCCCTTGTCCCAAAAAATATTGCATGTTGATTTCTATGAGATCGACATGCAGCGTAAAATCAAGGTTAATGTTCCTGTGGTGACCACCGGCATGTCTGCCGGCGTAGAGTTGGGCGGCATGCTGCAAATGATTCGCCATGAGCTGGAGGTATTTTGCCTTCCCAATCTGATCCCCAAGGCCATCACCATTGATATCACTGACTTGGAAATTGGCGGTTCGGTGCACGTCAATGACATTAAGACCGAAGATGGTGTGGAGATTCCCCACGAGGTCAACTTTACGATTCTAACCGTCCTCAGTCCCAAAAAGGAAGAAGAGGTTGAGGAGGTTGAAGAGGGCGAAGAACTTGAAGCAGGTGAAGAAGGCGAAGTGGCCGAAGGCGAAGCGGGTGCCGCTGCTGAGGCGGATAGCGAAGCCTAGCGCGTTGGCCGTTGGACACGATTGGAAACTATGCCGGAGCAAGGTGTCCGATTATTGGCCGGGCTGGGGAATCCCGGGCCAAAATATGATCTAACCCGTCACAATGTCGGTTTTTTAGCCATTGATGCCTTGGCTGCTGAATATAGCATTGCGGTGGATCGCCAGAAATTCAGCACCCTGTTTGGCCGAGGCCGCATTGGTAAAACCGATGTGGTGCTGGCCAAACCGCAAAATTATATGAACCGCAGCGGTCCACCGGTACGCCAATTGGCTGATTATTTCAGGATTCCAGGCGAGGCGATGCTTATTGTCCATGATGACATCGACCTGGCTTTTCAAAGATTTAAAATAAAAGAGAAAGGGGGCGATGGTGGCCACAAAGGATTAAGATCGATGATCGAAGCCTTCGGAGGAGGTCAATTTACCCGGTTACGCGTGGGGGTCGGGCGCTCAGAGTTTGGTAAGGACGCAGCGGATCATGTGCTAAGCAATTTCAGCCGTGATGAACAATCAGTCTTGGGACCTTTGCTCCAAAAGGCGACAGAAGCGATCGTGACGATTTTGTCAAAAGGAACAAGAGAAGCAATGAATCTGTATAATCAATCCCCGCGCTAATTATATAAATGGAGGAAAGAATGGAAGCTGTCATGAGTAATATTCCGTTGATCTGTACACTGGTCGGCGTTGTTGGCATCCTGTTTTCAATCATTTTGGCCGGTATCGTCAAAGCCGCGCCGGCAGGTAATGAAAGAATGCAGGAAATCGCCGGTGCTATTCAGGAAGGTGCTATTGCCTACCTGAACCGCCAGTTGAAAAGTATGGGCATTGCCGGAATCATCATTTTTATTGTGATCATTGTAACCTTGGGCCTTAAAACCGCATTGGGTTTCCTGCTGGGTGCAGTCGCCTCCTTTCTGGCCGGTTACATCGGCATGCGCGTATCCGTGCTGGCCAATGTGAGAACCGCCGAAGCGGCCAAAAAAGGTATGGCTGCCGGCCTCTCCATGGCCTTTAAAGGCGGCAGTGTGACCGGTATGATTGTTGCCGGCTTGGCTTTGACCGCAGTGGCCGGTTTCTACACCATGACCCATGATGTCATCGCGCTGGTCGCTCTGGGTTTCGGTGGCAGTTTGATCTCCATATTTGCCCGTTTGGGCGGCGGTATCTTTACCAAGGGTGCCGACGTGGGCGCCGACCTGGTCGGAAAAGTTGAAGCCGGGATTCCCGAAGACGATCCCCGCAACCCGGCCACCATCGCAGATAACGTGGGCGACAACGTGGGTGACTGCGCCGGTATGGCGGCCGACCTGTTCGAAACCTATGCGGTAACCGCCGTGGCGGCCATGCTCATCGGTCATCTGCTGTTCCCCGATGTTCCCATGGCCACCGAGTTCCCACTGATACTGGGTGCCATCTCCATCATCGCTTCCATGATCGCCGTATTTTTTGTCCGTTTGGGCAGCGGCGGCTACATTATGGGCGCTCTGTACAAAGGCATGTTCGGCTCCGCTATTTTAGCTGCGATTGCTTTTTATTATGCCTGCAACCAATTCATGGTGGGTTTGGGTGACCTGCCTGCCTTGAATATTTACTACTGTACCCTCATCGGTCTAGTACTTACGGTTGTCATCGTGATCATCACCGAGTACTACACCGGTATCTATGGTCCGGTTAAAGCCATTGCCGAGGCCTCCACCACCGGTCACGGTACCAATATCATTTCCGGTTTGGCCGTCTCCATGCAGGCCACGGCCGCGCCGGTTATCGCCATCTGTATCGCTATTCTGCTGGCCTACCATTTTGGCGAACTGTACGGCATTGCCATGGCGGCCATGTCCATGCTTTCAATGACCGGTATGGTTATCGCCATCGACGCTTACGGCCCCATCACCGATAACGCCGGTGGTATTGCTGAAATGGCCGAGATGGACGAGTCCGTGCGTGCCGTCACCGATCCTTTGGATGCAGTGGGCAACACCACCAAAGCGGTAACCAAAGGGTATGCTATCGGCTCAGCCGGACTGGCCGCGCTGGTGCTGTTTGCCGCTTATGTGATGGAGTTCCAGATCAAAGGCGGTGGCGGAGAAACCATGCGTTTTGATCTGTCCGACGTTAAGGTCATCGTCGGCCTGTTCCTCGGCGGCCTGCTGCCGTATTTGTTCGCTTCCATTGCCATGAAAGCCGTGGGCAATGCAGGGGGTGCCGTCGTGGACGAAGTTCGCCGCCAATTCCGCGAGATCCCGGGCATCATGGAAGGTACCGCCAAACCCGATTACGGTGCATGTGTGGACATCGTCACCAAGTTCGCCCTCAAAGAGATGCTGGTGCCGGCCCTGCTGCCGGTTATTGCACCGATCATTGTCGGTTTTGCATTGGGTGAAGTTGCCCTCGGTGGCCTGCTCATCGGTTCCATCGTGACCGGCGTGTTTGTGGCGCTGTCCATGACCACCGGTGGCGCTGCCTGGGACAATGCCAAAAAATACATTGAAGACGGTCACCTGGGCGGCAAAGGCTCGGACGCGCATAAAGCGGCTGTAACCGGCGACACCGTAGGCGACCCGTACAAAGATACCGCCGGTCCCGCGGTGAATCCCATGATCAAGATTCTCAACGTTGTGGCCCTGCTGATGGTGCCGCTACTGATTAAAATGATGTAATCTTAAACGTCCGCCTGTTTGTCAGGTGCAAAATATAAAAGGATCGGCTCTTCGAGGCCGATCCTTTTTTGTTGCATGTTGATGCCTGGAATGGTATATTCAACGTCTATTTGGGCGCTTACGCACATCTACAGCACATACCTGGTACTTATATGACCGATAAACCTGAAGAAGAGAAAACGGCTGCACCGAAAGCCAAAAAATTCAATGTGGGAGACTTGGCTGTCTACCCGGCACATGGGGTGGGCCGCATCGAGTCCATTGAAACCCGTGTGGTCAACGGTGAAGAGCACGACTTTTATATCATGAAGATTCTCGAAAACGGCATGGTCATCATGATTCCAACCTGGAATGTGGCATCCGTGGGCTTGAGGGATGTGATCGCAAAAAAAGAGATCCCCAAGGTGATGGAGGTCATCACATCCAAGCGTGAATTGGCCATCGACAATCAGACCTGGAACCGCCGCTATCGCGAATACATGGACAAAATTAAAACCGGCTCCCTCTATGAAGTGGCCGAGGTATTCCGTGATTTGTCTCTGCTTAAATTAACCAAAGACCTCTCCTTTGGCGAGCGCAAGCTTTATGATACGGCCCACAACCTGCTGATCAAAGAGCTTTCCATGGCCGATAACAGTGATGAGAAAACCGTGACGACCAAGATCGAAGCGCTGTTCATCTCTGAAGAAGAGTAAATCAACCCACCTTATCGAATTAAGATGGCTGCCAAGGACGTTTTCAGCTTCAACGTCGCCGACCAAGAGGCCGGACTGCGTTTCGACGCACTTCTGGCTGCCCATCTCATCGATTGCTCTCGCTCCTATGCTGCATTGCTGATCCGCAGGGGCCATGTCCAGGTGGACGGTAAGGTGCGCAAATCCAGCTACCATGTTAAAACAGATGAAGTGGTAACCGGACGCTTGCCGCGGGCCGAGCCCATTGATCTCACCGCCGAGCCCATTCCCTTGGATGTTTTATTCGAAGACCGCCATCTCATTGTGGTGAACAAGGCGCCGGGACTGGTGGTTCACCCGGCGGCCGGTCACCCTTGCGGTACCCTGGTCAACGCACTTTTGCATCACTGCCCCGATTTGGAGGGCATTGGCGGCGAGCGGCGCCCTGGTATCGTGCACCGTCTGGACAAAGACACCTCCGGTGCCCTGGTGGTGGCCAAAACCGCCCAGGCGCATCATGAATTGTCCCGTCAATTTAAAACCAGATCCATTCAAAAACAGTACTTTGCACTGGTTTACGGCGAACCCGCTGCCGAGGGTGGCGAGATTGATCTGCCGGTGGGCCGGCATCCAATTGAACGCAAGAAAATGGCCACTACCGGTTCAGGCGGCCGCTCGGCGTTGACCTTGTGGCAGGTGCGCCGGCGTTTCGCCGGCGCCGCGATGTTACAGCTGGATCTGAAAACCGGTCGCACCCATCAAATCCGTGTCCACTGCCAGGCCATGGGCCATCCCATTGTCGGCGACAGCGTCTACGGCCAACGCCGCACCCTGTCCCGCCTGGCCAAAAGCAACCCCGCGCTTTACCATGCCGCCAAACAAGCGCAACGCCAGATGCTGCACGCCTTTCAACTCGGTTTTAGCCACCCGGCAACTGCTGAGCCACTCCGCTTTAAGGCATCGCTACCCGAGGACATGAAACGGGTCATCAAGGCACTGCAGACGATGTAGTGTTGTGTGCCGGAAGCAACAAATAGAATGGGTATGGTTTGATGATCGCCGAAGCGGCACCACAGTAATCAAATCCCAATGCCAACGCCCGAATGTCAAATGGCGGATGCGGACCGATTGAATATTTAATCGACACCCTACCTTAAGATTGATAGCTGAGTTGTTAAAAACAAAACCCCTTGCAGCCGATAGGATCTGCAAGGGGTTTATTTTTTGAACGTCAAAGCTACGCCACGTGGGTTTTTTTCACATCCGGGTTGTAACAGAGCCGACAGCAGTCCAGGCAGCGGCTGGATTCGTAAGCAGCCTCTTTTTCGCTGATCACCTGGTCCACTTCAACCATGGAACTGATGCGTTCGGCCACCTCAAGCTCCGGCATAGGGGTGCGCTCTTTTTTTTCTATGCCGGGCACCGATTCAAACAGCGATTCGGCAATGTGCTTTTTGCGTAACGATTTGGGGGGCCCTGTTATTTCTTCACCACTCAGGTATTGGTGGATAGAACGCGCGGCACGCCTTCCGCCGCCGATGGCGTCCACCACCAGTGAAGGCCCGGTGGCCACGTCGCCACCGGTGAACAAGTAAGGCAGGCTGCACTGCAGTGTCTCCTCGTCATTGTCAAAAGTGCTCCAGCGTGTGACGGCGATGTTGTCTTTGTCGGGCTCTTTTTCCAGGAAGCCGAGGTCGGGTTGCTGGCTGATGGCCGAAATCAGCATATCCACCTCAATGATGGTCTCAGAGCCTTTGATGGGCACCGGCCGGCGGCGGCCGCTGGCATCGGGTTCGCCCAGTTCCATCTGCAAGTATTCAAGGCCCTTAACGCGTCCCTTGTCGTCCTTGAGTACCCGGGTGGGGGCTGCCAGGAATTGGAATTTAATGCCTTCGTGCTCGGAAGCCACGATCTCCACTTCATTGGCCGGCATCTCTTT
>JBNLFN010000062.1:0-57929 GCA_050305555.1 Desulfobacteraceae bacterium
TAATTATGACTTGAACAAGAAAAGTTCGAACAGGGCAGATATTAATCTTATTAATGGATGCCATAAAAGGTTTGGTGTTTTTTACACGTTTTTAATTGGGCTCGAGATGTGGTTTGACCCAACCGATCCGACCCGAGTTGGGCCCAAACCTGATTAAAATAGAGACACCATTTATGCAAAAGGCGGCAAATGGCGATTTTTTATCATGCCACTGAAAAGGGAGGGAAAGTCATGAAAAAAGTGCTGGTGGTTATAGGGGCAATGGGGCTGATGTGCATGGTGGCATCACCATTGATGGCAGGCGGTATCATCAACAAATCAAATCTGAGTTCGGACTATTTTCGATCGTTGACCCGTAACGCGGCAACCGATGCCGCGGATATTGTGGCCTACAATCCGGCCGGGGTGATGAAGATGCCCAATGGGCTCTACATCAAAGGGGATGCGATGTATATCACCAAGGACTACGAGAACAAAGTACCGGATCAGACCGCATTTCCCACCAATTTTTTCTCGGGTGAAGATGGTGATTTTGAGAGCGATGTCCCTTCAATCGTGCCGGGATTTTTTGCCGTTTACAAGCAGGACAAATGGGCCGGTTTCTTTGCCGTCACCATACCCGGCGGCGGCGGGGAAGTGAAATGGGAGGACGGCAGCGCCTATACCTCTTTGCTGGCGATGGGCATCTGGGGTGATGCCGGTGGTCCTTTAGGGCCATACAGCGGATTGGACAGTGCCGAAATCGAGGCCAATAGTTTTGAGATTGGCTACACTTTGGGCGGCGCTTATGAAATCAACCAAATGTTTTCGGTGGCCGGCGGTATCCGTTATGTGAACGCCAGGCAGGAGTTTAAAGGTTCAGTGGACTTGACCACCGCTTTGCCGATTCAAGATACATACGAAATAGAATTGGACCGAACGGCCACAGGTTTCAGCTACTTCCTGGGACTCAATGTGACACCAACGGACAAGCTCAACATCGGGTTTCAATACATGTCCAATACCAATCTGGATTTTGAATCCAATGTGGACAAGGACACCACCGGCGGCTCGATTACCGATGATATCGGTTGGGCGGACGGCACCAGTCGTCGTGAAGACCTGCCCGGTGTTTTATTTTTAGGCGCTTCCTATCAATTTACGCCGAATGTCCGCGCGGAACTCAACTATACCCTCTATCTTGAAAGTGCCGCCGAGCTGGACTCCAAAGCAGGACGTTTTGACCATGCAGGCAACAGCTCGGATCTGGCCGCATCCATTGAGTACATTTTCAACCCCCAATGGAAAGCCAGTCTGGGCTATATGATTACCAACATCGAAGGCATGGACCCTGAAGATCTGATTCCCCTGGCACCTGAGTTGGACGCCACCACCATCGGCGTGGGCGCTGTCTACGCGCCCAATACTCGCTGGCGCTTCAACTTGGGGTATACCGATGTGACCTACGATTCGAAGACCACCAGCGTAACGGGATCCAATTCTCCGGCGGGTACGGAGTTAGGGAAACACTCCACTGCCATATCGGTCGGCGTCCAGTACCGTTTCTTTTAGTTTTATTTTAGTCTCATCGAATATTGAAAAAAACCCCCGGTGCAAAACCCCGGGGGTTTTTTTATAAGAACCTTGCCCGGCGATCGACGCACCCAGACAAGGGTGGACATTTTCCTTGTTGAAAGAAGCGTTTTCAATCGTTACAATACCTTCAAGCAGTTTTTACTTTCAGTGAAAATATCAAGGCCGGGCGGTGGTTGGCGCTGTTGACCGCTGTGGTGGGGAGGCGATAATGGACCGATTTGATGTGACCGTGTTTGAACCCTATCCGTTCCAGGTGGGACAAAAGATTCGGATCGAAGGCGGCAGACGCCATGGCGACTGGGAAGTGGCGGCCGTTAGCGACAAAAACGTAAAATTACGTTGTCCCCTATCCCAACGGGAGTTTGAATGGGCACGTTTTTGTTATCAAGTCGAAGAGCGTAAAGGCGACATTTGGCCCAAAGAAGATGATAAACCCGTGAACTGAGGTGGCCGGATGTTTACAGAAAAAAGGCGGGTATCCACAGGTCTTAGGGGTTTGGACCAGCGCCTGGACGGGCTGCTTATCGGCGACAATGTTATTTGGTATGATGAAGCGGGTAGTCTGGCCTTTCCCTTTACGCTCAATTTTATCCAGGCGTCCCAAAAAGAGAACAAACCCCTGATTTACATCACATTTGACCATTCGCCCAAGGCCTTGGTGGAAGAGTTGGGTCCTTTGGCACAAGATCCCCAGTTGACCCTATTGGATTGTTTTACCCACGGAAAAGGTGATGGATCATCTGTGTTCAGCAAGTTTTACGAAAAGGACGGCGCCCCATACCCCTACCAGATCGTTAAGGTCAATGAGCCCTGGAAACCGGAAAAAGTCTCGGAAGCCATATACGGTATCCATCAAGGCTTGAGCGGCGATGTGCGATTCGTGTTCGAAAGCCTGACCGGCATGCAGGACCTGTGGGAGGGCGAAGAGAGTGTCTTAAAGTTCTATTCACACGCCTGCCCGCGGCTATATGAACTGGAGACCATTGCCTATTGGATTGTTGAAAAAGGGGCGCACTCCAACCGGTTCAAGGCCCATATCAATCGGGTCGCCCAGGTGGCCATCGACCTGGCCATCAAGCGTGGCAAGAGCGCTCTGACGGTTCTAAAAACCCACAATCGCAAACCCGAAGGGCTGAACGAATCGCAACCCTTTTGGGCCGATGGCATGTCCGTCAATTTTGATTCGGAAAAATCCCTGCCGTCCAACATTGATTTGGGTACACGATTGAAGCAATTACGAACGCGGCGGGATCTATCTCAGAAGGATCTGGCCAGCATGGTGGGGGTCACTCCCAGCACGATCTCGCAGATCGAAAGCAATTTGATTTATCCCTCCTTGCCGGCTTTGTTTAAAATGGCCCAGATTTTAACAGTGGATGCAGGCTATTTCTTCCAGAAGCAAAGTAACGGCCAACAGCCTTCTGTTTTTGAAGGTGGCGGCAAGGCTGTGCGTTTTTCAGATATGCCCAAAGGCAGCATCCAAGGAAAGGCGTTGTTCCCAGTGGATTTGTCCGCTTCTATTGAACCGTACCTTTTAGAAATCCCGGCCGGGAAAAAGTTACCGTCTCATTTCTTTGTTCATAAAGGCGAAGAGTTTGGTTATTTAATAGAAGGCGCGCTACAGGTCACCATTCAAAATACGGCAAAGCAATTGACGGCCGGCGATGTGGTTTATTTAACCCGGCACATTCCATCTCAATGGAAGAATACGGGCAAGACATCAGCCAGGATGCTTTGGTTTAAAGTGTTATAGAAAAACGGAGCCACACGGAGATAACCATTGATGCCGGTAAAATTGTATGGGTATTTGTTTAGGCGCGCAATTGATCGCTGATGCCTTGAATGCCAGGGTGTATCCGAACGCTTTCCGTGAAATTGGTTGGTTTCCGGTTTTCGATATCGGTCAGGCCCATGAAACCCTTTTGGCGGATGTGATTCCCGCAGGGTTGGAAGTTTTTCATTGGCATGGGGATACTTTTGATATTCCCAGCGCAGGTGTTGTATTGGCTGCCAGTAAAGCTTGTCGCAATCAAGGGTTTGTTTTAGATGATCGTATTGTGGGGCTTCAGTTCCACCAGGAGACCACACCGGATTCAGCTAAGGCCCTGTTCGACCATTGCCGGCATGAACTGGATGGATCACCATTCGTTCAAAGTGAAGCCCGCATACTTGCCACATGGCGCTTTGCGCGCCCATGAATGCTATAATGATATCTCTTTTGAAAAGACTCGAGGCGAAGTATGGGCAATAGATTTGCCACCCCATTCGGCAGGTGGCGTTAAGAAAGCATGCTACAAAGCACGATATGGCTTCGATGTTTTTTTGCGCTTGCGTTTTCGCGTTTTGGTGCCCAGTCGTGTACTGTCGGCAAAATTGATTTTGATTGTGCGATCTTCCCATTGAACACCTTTGAGGGCCGTGTAGACTTTCTGGGCCACGCGTTTGTCCACATCGAAAAAGGAAAATTCCCGGTTGAGGCTGATT
Source organism: Desulfobacteraceae bacterium (assembly GCA_050305555.1). GTDB lineage: Bacteria > Desulfobacterota > Desulfobacteria > Desulfobacterales > Desulfosarcinaceae > JARRKU01. The sequence goes on from JBNLFN010000062.1 coordinate 4,060, forward strand.
TGGCCGATTTTATCTGATCGGATGCCTGCCTTATCGCAGATGAGCCTCACGATGGCACCTTCACGGATGTTGTCCATGCGGCCAATGTTGATGAAAAAACTTTGGGCGTTCTGGCGGATCAGACGTCTGGATTTGGTTTCCGGCTTTGTCGGCGGTCCCTTTTGGACGTTAAGGTCCTCGGCGTCGCGGTAGTAATCCAAGAAACGATTGAACTCTACCGAGACAAAGCGCTGGATCAGCTCCTGCTTGCTGATGGTTTTCAAGGCTTTGTACACCGGTGGCAGATAGGGTTCGATCTCGTGCGGGTTGACCTCAACCTGCACCATTTTTTCAACCATGGCAAAGAGTTGTCTTTCGCAAATGTCGCGGCCTTGGGGGATCTTGCCCATGATAAAGCGGACCCCACTGCGCTGTTCAAGTTCTTTGATACGGCGTGCTTCGCGGGTATTGACCAGCAGCATGGAGATGCCCGATTTGCCGGCACGAGCGGTCCGGCCGCTGCGGTGGGTATAGCGCTCGGATTCATCGGGCAGGTTGTAATTGATCACATGCGTGATGTCGTCCACATCCAAACCGCGTGCAGCCACGTCAGTGGCGACTAATATTTGTAAGGTGTGTTGGCGGAATTTGCGCATGACCTGATTGCGCTGCTCCTGGGAAAGATCACCGTGCAAAGCTTCGGCATTGTAACCCTCTTTCATTAACTTTTCAGCCACCGTACGGGTTTCGTTGCGGGTGCGGCAAAAGATCAATCCATAGATGGCCGGGGCATAATCAATAAGGCGTTTCAGGGCTGCATAGCGGTCCTTCTCCTTGATGATGTAGCAGGTGTGCGTGATGTTCTCGGCGCTGATATTGCGACGGCCAATGGTCACTTCGATGGGGTCATGCATATATTTTTTAGCAATGCGTGCGGCGGCCGATGGCATGGTGGCGGAAAAGAGCCACGTGCGCTTGTCGTCGGGGGTCTGTTTCAGGATGGCGTCGATATCTTCCTGAAAGCCCATACTCAGCATTTCGTCCGCTTCGTCCAGAATGCTATATCGGATGTGACGGATATGGACCGCCTTGCGGTTGATCAGGTCGAGCAGCCGGCCCGGCGTTGCCACAATAATTTGAGTACCTTTTTTAAGTTGGCGAATTTGTTCTCCGATGCTGGCTCCCCCGTAAACGGCAACGATGCGAATGCTTTTCAAGAAGCGGGCATATTGGGTGAGATCGCCGGTGATCTGCAGGCACAGCTCCCTTGTGGGGCAGATGACCAGCCCCTGGGGCCTGGACAGTTTCATGTCTATCAGTTGCAGCAGCGGTAATCCAAAGGCGGCTGTTTTACCCGTGCCCGTTTGAGCCAGACCGACAAAATCGTGGCGGCCATCGATAATGCTGGGAATTGCCTCCTGCTGGATAACAGAGGGTTGCGCAAATCCAAGGGCCTTAATGGCTTCAAGCAATTCTGGTTTTAATCCAAATTCATCAAACGACATAACCGGCCTCTTAAATAGCGAAGCCCTCCGGTGATTGCGCCGGATGGGCCGTAAAATATCTTTTGTTTTGCAACCGAATCCATGGTTTCATGATTGGATACAGATTACAACTCCAATTGATGGGATTCGATGAACGCATTGTTTAATTCTTGGTGCGCGAATACGGCTGCTTTGGGATGGACGCCTGCACGATATTGCATTATGTTAGTGTATCGGTAGCTTGTCAATATTTATGGACAGCGATTTGAGTTGGAGATGTTTTCGCTGATTATCCATTTATGATTGTAAACGTGGGGGTTGGATATCCTCCTGCAGGAGTGCCCATGCAAACCAAAGCACTCATTGTCGTTGATATGCTCAACGATTTTATTCAGCCCGAAGGGGCGTTGTATTGTGGCAATGGTGTATATGCGATTGTGCCGCGTATCCGCAAACGTTTGGAACGCTACCGCCATGCTGCGAATGCGGTTATATATTTACAAGATGCCCATGCTGTCGATGATAAGGAGTTCGAAAAGTTTCCTCCCCATTGTGTGGTGGGTACATGGGGCGGGCAAATAATCGAGGCACTGGCACCTCGGCCGTCGGAAACGGTCCTGCCCAAAACCCGCTACAGTGGATTCTACAAAACAGGCCTGGATGAGGTATTGGCAGCCTTAAGACCCCCGCACGTTGAGGTGGTCGGGGTGTGTACGAGCATTTGCGTCATGGATACCGTGGGCGGTTTGGCCAACCGTGACATTCCCGTCACGGTACCGCGATTGGAGGTGGCGGATTTTGATGCCGAGGCCCACCTATTTGCTTTAAGGCGTATGCACAAAATTTATGGGGCCCAAATCCAATGAACCGGATCACCCCGACACCCTTGTTCAACGACTGGTATGAGTTTACCATGGCGGCTGGATACTTTGACCACGCCATGCATGGGATGGCCACATTTTCACTCTTTGTGCGCCCCCAACACCAGCGCGGTTATTATATAGCCGCCGGTCTGGAACCCGCACTCACTTTTTTGGAGGATTTTCACTTTGACACAGAGGATATTGCATTTCTTGCGCAAAACGGCCGATTGAAAGCTTCCTTTTTAGACTATCTTCACCAGCTGCGTTTTGAGGGTGAGGTGTGGGCATTGCCCGAGGGCAGCATTTTTTTTGCCAATGAGCCGATTATGGAGGTTACAGCGCCCCTGATCCAAGCGCAGCTTGTGGAGACCTTTCTGATCAACACATTGGGGCTGCACACCCTTATCGCCTCCAAGGCCGCACGTTGTATGCATGCAGTCGGAGGTCGGCAGTTGATTGATTTTTCCCTGCGTCGCACCCAGGGTATGGCTGCCGGTTTGGCTGTTGCGCGCAGCACCTATTTGGCGGGTTTTGATGCTACCAGCAATGTACTGGCCGCCAGGCGATACGATCTTCCCCTGGCCGGCACGATGGCGCACTCTTTTGTGCAGGCCTTCGGCACCGAGGCAGATGCCTTTCATGCCTACGTCCAAGCTTTTCCCGAAGGCGCCATTTTGCTGCTCGATACATTTGATACCCTTGCTGCCGTGCATACCGCCGTAAATGTGGCACATAAACTCAGGGCAAACGGGCATCAGTTGATGGGTGTGCGCTTGGACAGTGGTGACATGATTGCGCTCAGCCGACAAGTGCGCGCCCTATTGGACGCGGCGGGATTATCCCAGGTCAAGATTTTCGCTTCGGGCGGATTTGATGAATATGCCCTGTCTGATGCGGTTTCAAGCCATGCCGCCATTGACGCTTTTGGTGTGGGTACCAAGGTCGGGGTATCGGCCGATTTGCCATTTTTGGATATGGTGTATAAAATGGTAAAGTTCCAGGATCGTGATGTGCTCAAATGTTCACCTGGCAAAGAGACGCTGACCGGCAATAAACAACTATTCCGTTTTGTGAACGATGCGAATTGCTATTCCCATGATATTATTGCCATGCGTGAAGAAATATATGACGAAGCATGGCCCATGCTTGAGTGCGTTATGCAAGGCGGCCGGGTGTGTCGCGCTTTGCCCGCCATTCATCAGGCAAGAGAGGTATTTTTATCTGAATTTATGAGACTGCCAAATGATTATAAAGTGCTGAATGATCCGCCCACATATCCTGTAACGGTCAGTGAAGCACTGCAGGCCAGGCAGATGCGGCGTCTTTCTGAACTGGGGTGTGAACCGCGGCAATGAGAAAGCCTTTTTGAGGGTACTTGCGGTTGCAATTGAAGATAATAGCCCCCGATGCATTTCAATTTGCCGATGACTAAGTTTGCATGTCAGATCGACCTTTCGCCTATACGGCGCGTTAACAATTAAAGAGGAGACCATGCCATATGGAAGAATATTCGCTCGAGATGGGCAATGGAGAACAGAGCGTTGAAATTAAAATGCCCCTTCAGCTCGTTGAAAGAATCCGGGGGTATTGCCAGAAGCAAAATATCACCATGGATAATTTTATTCTCGATGCAGTTACAGCGAAGCTTCAATCGGCCAACCAAGAGCGGAGAAAAAGGCAACGCTTATAGCACGATGGCCAATGAATGGAATAGGGTTCATAAATCGCCAACAATCGTATTTTAACTTTCAGATACCCTATCTTTTTAATATATTGAGGCCATCCGAAAAAAGGCCAGGGGCATAGCGAAGATGGCTGTTCCCCTGGCATTAAGCCGGGGTTAAATTCAGGCTAAACGTTAGCGGGATTCAGGGAATATCAAACCATATCCATTTTCGCTGTGCAGCGATTTGTCCAATCCTTCCAGTTCACTTTGTTCATCAATTCGAAAACCCAGGATTTTGTCTATTACCAGGCAAATGATCCATGTCCCGATTGCTGCCAGAGCAATGGTGGCTCCCAAGCCTTTCAGCTGGACCATGAGTTGATGCCATACGTCCCAGCCGGCTGCATTGGCCTTGGCAGCTGTCATCCAGCTGTCCCGAATAAAAAAACTGAGCAGTAAAATACCTAGCCCGCTTCCAACACCATGTATGCCGAAGCAATCCAAACTATCATCATAGCCCAGCTTGAGTTTGACGTTCAAAGCATAGTAACAGGCCACTGCAGAGAGCGTTCCCAATATCATGGCGCCGATAGGTTGCACCACGCCGGCTGCAGGGGTGATGACTACCAAGCCGGCCAAAATGCCCGAGACAAATCCCAAGGAGGTGACTTTGCGGAAAGCGAGGGCTTCGATAATCATCCAGGTCAAAGCGCCGCTGGCGGCGGACACCTGGGTCATGGTCAGGGCCCTGGCCGTGGCCAGGCCACTTTGGACTGTGGAGCCAGCGTTGAATCCAAACCAACCGACCCAAAGCAAACCGGCCCCCATCATGGTCATGACCAGGTTGTTGGGCGACATCGTAGCTTTGGGATAACCTTTGCGAGGCCCTAAGTAGATGGCGACCACCAGGGCGCTGATGCCGGCTGAGACGTGAATCACCAAACCGCCGGCCAAGTCGATAACGCCCGCGGCGCCGGAGTTGAACAGCCAACCATCACCGGCCCACACCCAATGGCACAGGGGGCAATAAATCAATAAGAACCACAGCACGATGAAAAGGCTATAGCTTCTAAAATAGACCCGTTCGGCCAGGGCTCCGCTGATTAATGCCGGCGTAATGATGGCAAATTTACCCTGGAACATGGCTAGCACATATTCAGGTACACCGGCCGTGATGGAGTCATCGATGCCCTTTAATAGGAAATAGTCGCTGTTCCAGCCAATAACACCGCCGAGAATATTTTTACCAAAAGTCAGGGCATAGCCGCATACCACCCACAACACGCCAATGATGGCAATGGCGACAAAGCTGTGCATCATCGTACCCAACACATTTTTGGTGCGCACCAAGCCGCCATAGAACATGGCCAGGCCGGGGACCATCAATAACACCAGTGCAGTGGATATGAGCATCCAGGCCGTGGTGCCGGTATCCACAGCTTGTGGGTCAGCCGCATGGGCCAAAGTGGGTATTAGCAGTAGGGCTGGTAGTGACATAATTGCAACATTTGAGCGGGACTTCATCCATGCCTCCTTCAACTTTGAAATGCACTTCAGGTTCAATCATACAACCCAGCAAAAGATAGCATAGATCGTGCCGTAGTATGGGTGATTATAACTAACTTATATTAATGAAAAAAACGAAATAGTGGGTTGAGTGGCGGCAGAATAAAATACATAAATGTCATTATTATATTTAAAAAAGGACATATTTGTTACTATTTGTTTCAAAAACAAATCTGGTCCTCAGGTCCAGGTTGGCGAAAGGCGGCTTTGCCTTAACATCGTCAGTATGGGCCAGGGACTGAGCCCGACCCTTCGAAGTTCATCCGCCCCTGGCAACCACCGATTCAGCATAGGGCCGGCCTCTGCGCCGGCTTGTGGAAAGCTAAAGATCGGCAAAACGCAATGGCCGTTGCCGGAAACGCGTTTAAAAGTTTCCCTTTACGGGGGTGTGACCCGATGCCTGGCTCTCTGAGCCAGGCTATTTACTACTCGAAAGGTCTAAAGGAATTGTCTGATGCAGGTGCTAAATTGGCGGGGATAATAAAGGATTTTCAAGGCCGGGCCCCGGCATCCATAATTTGTGCTGCAGGCGTCGGAGGCAGATTGCCGCGCACAAGTACGCTTTTTTGTAATGCGTCCACCACCCGATCGATCTGTTCCACACCTTCACGGATTTCTTCAACGCCATCTAAAAAGCTGTTAGCGATTCTGGGTACTTTGACACTACCGGCTTTGATGTTTGCTAAAATGGTCTGAAGATCATTGGCGGCCGTCTCGATATTGTTTAGAGCCGCCTTGGCCTGGGCGACGCGCTCAGTGATAGCCAGACCGGCATCACGATAGGCGACCAAATTTTCTTGGACCAAATTCATGGTTTGGGGTGCTTTGGCGGTCGCCTGATTTACGTTTTCTAGAATGTCGCCGACCCGGTCAATATTATCCTGAATTTTTGCCAACACCACTTCGGATTGCAGCAATGCACCTGCCGGACCTTTACCGGCTTTAAGATCCGCAGAGACCTGTTTGATGTTTTGGCTGGTTTCTTGAATGTTGTTCAAGGCTGAATTAAGGGGGCCTTTGGGATCGTTCAGGCTGCTTGCCACCGCTGAAATATCTTGGATGGCATCAATGACCAATTTGGCAGTTTTTTCGACTTCAAAATCGCTAAGCACATCGGTGAGGGAGCGTTTTTCCCTGGAGGGTATATTTCCTTGTTTAGGTATCAGTGGCGCATCAGAGGTGCCCGGGATAATGGAGATGTATTCAGAACCGATAAAGGTTGGGCTCTCAACGGTGGCCACGGCATCTTGCCGAATACGGGAAGTGTATTTTTCCAATATCGCCAGTTTGACCTGCACGCGATCTTTTTCAAGTACGATTTGTTTAACCTTGCCGATATCCGCTTTGAACAGCTTGACAGCTGCATTTTCCTGTAAATTGTAACTTTCGTTAAAAGAGGTGTAATAGGTGTTGTAAGTTTCAAACCAGTCTTTACCCCGGCCGATAATAATCAATACGGCCATAAGCAGCATGGATACGCTGATGATAAATGTTCCGACAACGCGCTCCAGCCGAGAAAATTCCATATCCATGGTGCATCGTCCTGTCGTGGATTAGACCGCTATGCCGGCGTATCGCCCCGTGTGAACAAACGGTATGGGTCTGGTTATGCCGCCTGGCATATGCTGACTTTGATCTTATTCGGTATCCTCAAATCGCTTCATTTCAACAGTGGTCAAGGTGCCATTGGCAATGATGACTTTTTTTTTGGCATATCGGCGAATCAATCTTTTGTCATGGGAACTAAACACAACTGGCTTTGCCTTATGGGTCCAGTCATTAAATAGTTGGGTCATTAGATCGATTTTTTCATGTCCTATGAATTCTTCCGGGTTGATCAGTAACAGCACTTCGGGCTCTTTTATATATTCTCGGACAATGATTGCCGCTTGCACCTCCCTGGGATTAAGCGCTGCCGGTCGTAGGTGCAATTTGTTTTCCAGACCAATATTTTGGCAAAGTTGGCGGCCACGATCATCCAAGTCGAGGGTCAAGTCATTTTTAAAATAGTATTGCATAAGCAATAAATTTTGTCGAATGTTCAGGTTGCTAATCAAGGCGGCATCCGGAGCGATATAGCCGATCTTTCTCTTGCAGCTCAACAATTCCTGCTGGTTTTTTAAATCAACTTTTTGGCCATCATAACGGTAGATACCCTTGTCCGGGTGGACCAGAGTGGCCAGCGCCCGAACAAAAAGATAGGCATCATTTGGACTCTGACCCTCGACCGCGCACACATCGCCGGCCGCCAATGAGAAATAGATGCTGTTGAGGCCTTGACCCGAGGCTGTAGGTGCTATGGTATAATCGGAAAGCTCGATCAAAGGCATGGCAGCACTCCTTGGAGATGGCTGTCAATAAATCGGCGGCCTTTGCGTTTTGATAGGGTGGTTCTCTTTTTTTTCATCATCATTATGATAGGGTTTCTTTACATGTAAAAGGCCACGGATATGAAGACATTGATGACCAAACAATAGAGGAAACATTCAATGGCCGCCCGTGAGGTGGCAATGGGAACTTCTGTAATTTGTTTCTTCAACTCGAGACCGCGGTAAAGACAAGTGGTGGTGATAACAATTCCGAAGACAAGGGCTTTGATCATTCCCACGAGGATGTCAGTGACTGAAATGGCTTTGGCAATCTGGTATAAAAAACCACCCATAGGAATATACGTGGTTGACCACACAACCGCATAGCCGCCCATAATGGAAACCAGGTCAAACACAATGAACAGGCCTAACAAGGCTGAAGTAATGCCGACTAAACGGGGCAAGCATACAAATCGCATGGGATCGAGGCCGGCCATCTCAATGGTGTCCATTTCATGCAGCACTTGCATGTAGCTGATTTCAATGGTGACCGCTGTGGCCGATCTAAGTATAACCAGCATTGCGGTAATAAAGGGGCCTAACTCGCGGACAATTAAAAGTATCGAAATGCGACCAAAATCGTATTGGCCTGATAATTTGGCAAATTGAATGATGACCATGCTACCCACAAGCAATGCAATGGGGATGAGAATGGGCAGGGCCTGAACAGCGGTAAAATAGAGTTGTTGAATGATGATGCGGCCAACGATGGCGCGCCCCTCTTTGGGGCGGGAGAATGCCAAAGCAAACAATCGGTAGGCAAATGCGAATAAATCCAGGATGTGGCCGACCGAATGGATCGCCTTCCTGCCGATGTAACCTGTCACTCGTTCCATGGCTCAGCGGGTAGTGTTGCCCGCAATGGTGGCAGCGGGTTGGTTGACTTATTCCGAGTCTTACAATATATTGTCGGCTGCGGTCAACTCAATTAGGTAACTATCTAAAAATAGAAGATGAAAATTCGATTGCAGATGGTTCTGTGGTGCAGCCTGTTGCTGGGTATAACCCCCTGGGTGCGCGTGGCGGGCGCAACTGGCGAGTTCATTGAAACGCTGGCGACAGGGCACATTAACTGGACCCAGGGCACTGTGGTGGCCCAGGCCGTCGGGACAGTGGAACAGGCAATGGATAACTTGCTTCAGATTGCGTTACGTGTCCGGGTGGATGCCAAGAGCAACGTTTTAGACATCGCAGGGCTCAATCCGAAAGTGTGGACAGAAGTAACAGAGATGGCCTATGCTTCAAATGTGGTGGCCCGCGACAAATGCCTTGACGGCCTCACCCGAGTAACCGTTCAGATGAATATGTTGGGCGGTTTTTCCCAGCTTTTGCTCCCGACAGAGATAAAACAAGTTGAGCCCATCAAGCCCTTGAACGGCAAATTGCCGATACCAGAAACACCGACTAATCCGACAGATCCGGCATCAGCCTCACCGCCATATAAGGCCTTTACCGGTCTGATTGTTGATGCGCGCGGTATCGATGTAAAACCGGCAATGGTACCTGTGCTGATGGATGAAAGGGGCAAAGATGTATACAGTCCGGCATTTATAAGTCGTGAATTTGCGGTTCAGCAGGGGGTTTGTCAATATGTTCGTCATTCGGACCGTTTGGCAAACTCAACCCGGGTCGGCCCCAATCCCCTATGGGTCAAGGGTCTTCGGGCGGCCGGTAACGAAACGTGTGATATCGTTATCAGCAATGCGGATGCATCAAAAATTCACGGCGCTTCTGCCCATTTGGGATTTTTGAAGCAATGCCGTGTGATCATTGTTGTGGATTGATTCATCTTGCAAAGGTGAATATATGCGAAAAATGATAAGTATGGTGATGGCTGCTTGTGGTCTATTTCTGGCAGGTTGTGGCCCGGATACTATATTTGTGCGTCCCCGCTTGGATACACCAGACCAACACTTGGCCACAGGCCACCAATTGATCAAACTCGGAAAATATGATGATGCTTGCCGTGAGTTTATGCGCGCCAAAGAACTGATGGCGCCTAATTATGTAGCGGCCTATGTGGGGTTGGGATTGGCTCTGGGCCATCAAGGCAAGCTCGACGAGGCGCAAGCAGCCTTAGATCAAGCCGGCAAAGAGGCTATCAGTGACGAGGATATAGCAGCGGTTCAAAAAGGTTATCAGCGGCTTGAGCAAATAACTCACCCAAAAAACCCGGTCCCTGAATTACCCCAGTAAGGACAACACGCATCGCGTTTATCCTTTGCCTGATAAGGGGTTGGACGTGTCTTGCACATCCAACCCCTTTGTCTATTCAATGGCGTTCTTGTAAAAGCCGGCAAATGATGCTGCCAACGAATTTCCCATCCGAATTAATAGCGGTAATGGTCCGGCTTAAAAGGCCCCTTCACAGGAATACCCAGGTAATCGGCTTGCGCCGGGGTTAGCTGCGTGAGCTGGACGCCCAGCCGCTCCAGATGCAATCGGGCGAGGTGTTCATCCAGCGCTTTGGGTAGGGTATAGACCTTATTTTTATGGGGCTCGGTGGCTAACGCAATTTGGGCCAAGCATTGGTTGGTAAAGCTGTTGCTCATTACGAAACTGGGATGGCCCGTGGCGCAACCCAGATTGACCAGCCGACCTTCGGCCAGAACGACAATCGAGCGACCCGATGGCAGGGTCCATTTGTCGACCTGAGGTTTAACATTTTCTTTGATACAGGCCGGGTTGTTTTCCAGATAGCTCATCTCAATTTCACTGTCAAAGTGGCCAATATTGCATATAATGGCCTCATTTTTCATCTGCTCCATGTGTGAGCCCTGGATAACATGGTAACACCCGGTGGCGGTAACGAAAATGTCACCCAGGCTAGCTGCGCTATCCATGGTCAGCACCTCAAAACCCTCCATGGCAGCTTGCAAGGCGCAGATGGGATCGATTTCGGTGATCAAGACGCGGGCGCCGTAACCCCGCATGGACTGAGCGCAACCTTTGCCTACATCGCCGTAACCGCAGATCACCACCACTTTGCCGGCCATCATCACGTCGGTAGCGCGTTTAATGCCGTCCGCCAATGATTCACGGCAACCATACAAATTATCAAATTTGGATTTAGTCACTGAGTCATTGACATTAAAGGCGGGGAAAAGCAGCTCCCCCCTGTTTTGCAACTGGTAGAGTCGATGGACACCCGTGGTGGTCTCCTCGGAGACACCTTTTACCTTGGCGGCTACCTGCGTCCAGAATTGGGGGTCGCGCGCGTAGCTGACTTTGAGACGGTCCATTAAGCACTGCATGTCTTCGCTATCATAGCTTTGATCGAGCAGCGCCGGGTTTTTCTCCACAGCCAAACCCTGATGAATATACATGGTGGCATCACCGCCGTCATCCACGATCAGGTCCGGTCCACTGCCGTCGGGCCAAATCAGCGCCTGTTCGGTACACCACCAATACTCGGTCAAAGTTTCGCCTTTCCAGGCGAATACAGCCGCTGATTTTTTTTCAGCAATAGCAGCGGCGGCATGATCCTGGGTGCTGAAAATGTTGCATGAGGCCCATCGAAGGTCAGCGCCCAACAACTTTAAAGTATCAATGAGCATGGCGGTCTGAATGGTCATATGCAGGCTGCCCATCACTTTTAGCCCCTTGAGCGGTTGTTGGGGGCCGTATTTTTCCCTAACCGCCATTAATCCAGGCATCTCGTTTTCCGATAAGGCCATCTCTTTGAGGCCTAGAGCGACCAACGTCATATCGGCCACTTTATAAGGCAGTTGAGGATCAACTTCCAGGAAACCTTCGGGGCTCTCCAGTTTGGGTGCAACAGTCATTTAAATCTCCTTTAGCCCAAGATGTGTCGGGCTTGCCGTATGGGTAATTAACGGACACCATAAGGCAGGTGGGTCCGTATGTCAGGGTCTCGGCCCAGTCTTTGTTAAAGACCCGCTTTTTCTCTGATGATTTTTGCCATTTCTGTCCGCTCCCATGAAAAACCAGGCTCACTGCGGCCAAAGTGACCGTAGGCAGACGTTTTGCGGTAAATGGGGCGCAAAAGGTCCAGATACTCAATAATGGCCGACGGGCGTAAATCAAAGACATCCTGCACAATCTGGCGGGCCAGTTTTTCCTTTACGTTGCCGGTTCCCATAAAATCCACCATCACCGAGACGGGTTCGGCCACACCGATAGCGTATGCAATTTGGACCTCGCATTTTCTGGCCAGGCCGGCCGCCACCAAATTTTTAGCCACATGGCGGCCCATATAAGATGCGCTACGATCGACTTTGGAAGGATCTTTCCCGGAAAAACAACCGCCGCCGTGACTGCCCTGGCCACCGTAGGTGTCCACGATGATTTTACGGCCGGTGAGGCCGCAGTCACCCATGGGGCCCCCCACAACAAAGCGTCCCGTGGGATTGATAAAATAGCGGGTGTCGGCATCTATCATCTCTTCGGGGATGACTTTTTTGATCACCTCTTCGATGATGGCATCCCGAAGGTTTTCGTAGCTGACCTCGGGCGTGTGCTGGCTGGAAACCACAACGGCATCCACCCTTGAGGGCGTGCCATTATCATATTCGATGGTGACTTGGGATTTTCCGTCCGGTCTTAAAAAATCAAGAATGCCCTTTTTTCGAACCACGGACAACCGCTGGGTCAGCTTATGCGCATACATAATCGGCATCGGCATCAGTTCAGGCGTTTCATCGGTGGCATAACCGAACATCAGACCCTGATCCCCGGCGCCCTGTTCTTTATGCAGGCCTTTGTCGTCATCCACCCCTTGGGCGATATCAGGGGATTGGCGGTCGATACTTGTGAGCACCGCACAGGTCTGCCAATCGAATCCCATCTCTGACGAGTTGTAGCCGATGTTTCTGATGGTTTTGCGAACGATATCGGGCATGTCGACGTAGCATGAGGTGGTGATTTCGCCCGCGATGATGGCCATGCCGGTGGTGACCATGGTTTCGCAAGCGACGCGACTGGTTTTATCTTGCTCCAAAATGGCGTCCAGAATGGAATCGGAAATGGCATCTGCCACTTTGTCCGGATGACCCTCGGTTACCGATTCGGAAGTAAATAGAAAATGCTCTGAGCTCATTGTCCTCTCCTTGATTTCTCAGATGAATGGTTTGATATCTTAATTTGGCTTTATATATGGTAAATAATTCCCTTGTAAATGGCTATGCGGCGGACATACGGTCCGGATTGGCAAGTTTGTCTATGGTTTCAAAGGAAAAGTTTCCAGCGTTATTAACGTCAAATTAATATCAACAAATAATTCTCAAATAGAAATTGTGAACCTAACACCTTGTGATAACGGATGTCAATTCTGCAAAAGCGGGCTTTAGCCGGCGAGGTTTATGATCCTGACCGCATGCTAGGGTGTGGTTTTTTGATCGGCCATGCGAATGATCATGTCGGTGGCATGCTCCAGGTCTACCTTGGCCATGTTGATGACCAGATGATAGAGTTCGGGTTGGTCATAATCTTGCTTTCCAATCTTGCGGTATAAATTGGTCCGTCGCCGTTCTTCAGCTTTGACCACTTGGGTGGCTTGCTGTACCGACATATCATAGCGGTTTACGATAAATTCAATTCGTTTTTCCAGGGTGCTGATGAGCAACACATGCAAGGCTCCTGGGAAATCATTGAGGATATATTGGCTACCCCGGTCCAAAAAAACCACATTGCCCTCTTCCGCCATCTGCGAAATGATAACCACCAGGTAGTCAATGTAGATCTGCTCGTCGATATAGCCGCGTTCATCTTTTAATACCCGGTCAACCAGAGCCTTGGAAACCATTTTGGTCACAATGCGCGATAGGCGGCCCCCGGCCTCCTTCTCAACCGATTCCACCCAGCCCGGTGAAACTTTGGCTTTTTCGGCAATAACTTGGACAATATCCTCATCGGCAAAAGTGTAACCCAACTTGTCGGCTACTTGTTTGCCGAGGGTTTTACCCCCAGCGCCATACTGCCTTGAAATGGTGATGACGGCCATGGACGCCTCCTTATGCTATAAATATTCCGGTTGGCTGTAATGGGTTCGCCCGTGCTTCTTTTTTCACATCAAATCGTGTTTGAGCGACCGTTTTATTTGTTACGAACCACTGGGTCAATAGAACCCAGATGGTTGCATATCATCCAGCGCACTATACTGATTCAGGCGGTGGTACGACTAAAGTTGGGCAGTCTGACTTTTCAGCAATGGCCCGTGTGATGCTGCCCAACCAACGTTCTTGCCAGGCGGGTTTGCTGGATGATCCCAGCACTATCATGGAGGCCTGGCATTCTTTGGCTGCTTTTTCAATTTCTTCGATGGGATCGCCAATGTAAACGTGCGCTCGAGCTTTGATTTGTTTCGCTTCCAACCGCTCGACGATGGTTTCAAGTCCGGCGCGTGTATCTTTGCGGACTTTTTGCACGGCCATGGAAGAAGTGCCTTTCAAGTCCTTTTCGTCAGCGACATGCACCACGGATACCTCCTTGGCAATGCCCTTAAGCGACAGCAAAAATTCTACAGCTTTGTTGCCGGCCTGCGACCAATCGGTCGCCAGCAGGGGCCGTTCAAAAGGTTTGTCGAGCCTCTCGATTTTATCCCGTGGCGGTGTATATACCAGCACAGGGACAGCGGTGCGGCGAATCAATTGAATGACATCGGAACCGGAGTAAAGCTGGTCAATAAATCTTTTGTGGGATCGGCCGATGACAATCAAATCAGGCTTCTCTTTTTGTGCGGCTTCGATGATTCTGCTGATCAGGTTGCCGACAACAATATAGACGCCCACTTCCATGCCTTGCTCAAAAAGGGTTTCAGCCCAGTCAATAAACCGTATATTAGCAGCTTCGCGCAGACGTACTTCTTCGCTTTTCTGGTATCCGATACCGCGATGCATGACGATTTTATCTCTCTCAATGACATGCACAAACACCACATGATGCAGTGCGTTATGCTGTAGCGTCAATATGCTTTGCAAGGCATTGAAGCTCAGGTCGTTGAATTTTGTGACAAACAGCAGCTTGTTGATTTCCATTGGCTCTAACACTCCTGTGCCATGGATCTTATTGTAATACCGCCTTAATGGCAGCGGCCAGTTCTTCCGGTTCCACAGGCTTTTCCAGATAAGTCTTCGGTTCGGGTATTTCTTCGCCGCCGAATTCGGTTAGCGCTTTTTGTGAGCGTAAAAAAGATTTTTGGGTGATGCCGGATAAAATAATGATGGGAATGTTTTTCAATTTAGAATCGGTTTGCATTTGACGGTAAAGCCGAATGCCACTCTCTCTGGGCATCAGGACATCAAGGATCACCAGATCGGGCCGTTCCTTTTTAAGCAATTGCATCCCTTCCTCGCCATTGGTGGCCTCGATCGGAGTGTAGCCGTTTTCCTCCAATACAGTGATGCTAAATAGTCTGACATCAGGATCGTCATCTACAACCAAGACTTTTTTTCCCATATTATATCCTCCTTGTGCGCATGATTTTTACGATGGTACATGGGCAATGCCGCATCGTCATGATAAAAACGCGCTTTATTTCGAAGCAACGTCTCTTGTGTGTTTCAGTTTTTGGCATTGCCCTAAGGTATATCCAGGTCCGATAAGCGGTCAAGTGCTATTAATAAAAGATCCATGTGATCACCACAAAAATGGGAATCAAAAAAGCCAATGAATATTTCAAAATGTATCCAAAAAAACTCGGCATGGGGGTGCCGGCCTCTTCTGCAATGGCGCGCACCATAAAATTAGGGGCATTGCCGATGTAGCTGCAGGCGCCAAAAAAAACAGCTCCAGTCGAAATGGCTTTCAAATAGATGGCTTTTTGGGTCATCAGCAACGGTACGGCTTGGGCTTCGCTCATCCCAGCGAAAAAACTGCCCAAGGCGGTATTGAAAAAGGTCAAATAAGTGGGTGCGTTATCCAGAAAGCTGGAGAGAAGACCCGTGACCCAGAAATAGTGGGCCGGTTCATTGACCTTGGTGACGATAAAGGCCAGGGCGCCCTGGCTGCCGGCCTTTAAGATCATCAGACAAGGCACCATGGTAATAAATATGCCCACAAAAAGGTAGGCCACTTCCTGGATCGGAAACCAGGTAAACTCATTATCTTGTCGAATGGTTGCGGATGTCGTCAATAGGGACAACCCGCCCATAACTATCAACAACACATCACGTATCCAATCCTGGACGCCGCGGTGGACGCCCAATGTGTTGAGCTGGCCCCAATCCACCATGCCGCTGAACAGGACCGCCCCGACGATGCCGGCCAAAAAAATAAAA
This sequence comes from Desulfobacteraceae bacterium, assembly GCA_050305555.1. Lineage (GTDB taxonomy): Bacteria > Desulfobacterota > Desulfobacteria > Desulfobacterales > Desulfosarcinaceae > JARRKU01. The sequence goes on from JBNLFN010000062.1 coordinate 20,224, forward strand.
TTGTGCATACCTTCCAAAGCGATCGGTACACGTTCATCCGGTGTTTCGGCTGTGGTTGGCGTACTGCCGGCAACCTGGGCGGCGGTTTCTTTACGGTAATAATAGGTGTCCAGCCCAAAATAGACGATTAGCAACAGCACCGCCGCGCACAGCATATGGGGACTGACCTGAAACGTCCAAAAAAAATTAACCCCATGCAGAAATCCTAAAAACAGGGGTGGATCACCCAAGGGTGTCAGGGAACCGCCGACATTGGCCACCAGAAAGATGAAAAAAACCACCATAAAGGTTCTGTTTTTACGATGTTTGTTGGCGCGCAGGAAAGGACGAATCATAAGCATGGCGGCCCCGGTCGTACCCATCCAAGATGCCAGAATGGTACCGATGACCAACATGGCCACATTAACGATGGGGGTGCCGCGCAAGGTGCCCCGTAGCAAAATGCCGCCTGAGACTGTATAGAGGGACCACAGCAAAATGATAAACGGTACATAATCGGCGATCAGGATATGTATGATTTCATGAAGTGCTGTGACGCGATACAATGCGATAAACGGAATCGCCATGCAAAGCGCCCAAAAGACGGAAATTTTGCCAAAATGGTGATGCCAGAATCTAGGCGCGGCCAGCGGCCAGAGGGCAATGGAGAGCAGCATGCCCGCAAATGGCAGGCAGCTTATCAGCGGCAACCGGGTTCCCAGAACTTCTCCAGGGTGAGCACCATGGTGCGTTGCGGATGATGGTGTTTCGTCCAAAGCAGCCGCTTCATGTTTGATGGGCATTGTATGGGGTGGTGAGGCAGCGGCCGGTGTTGCCGTTAAGGTAAGGCCAAAAATCAAGAAGATACCCATGAAGCCGCATAGGATTGCTGCTATAGGGTGGTTCATGGGCGACTCCAGGTTCCTTTTGGATGTGAGAAGTTTACGGGTTTGGCCGTCTGGATCCAAACCCACTACATCATTTGCCGTTGCAAATCAAATAAGACAAGATGGAAAGTGTTTCTATAACAGCGGCTATTTTTTCAGGGTGAATATTGATAAGCGTAATAAAAAAGAGGAACTAGGTCAAGTTGAAAAATGAGATTCATTACATGGTTGAATTATAAAAAATGATTTAATATCCAATTGTTGACATCGTTTAATAATCTTTGGTACTGAAAATTGCTATTTGCTGATCTGTTCTTCATTCTTCTTGCAATGACTGAAGGCGTTTGGCTCGATCCCGGATAAAATGGTTTGCTTTGGTACCTGACCAATACTGATAACTTATGGCGATGATGCAATTGAACCCTGTCACCAATTAAGTGGTTATGAATTCAATTGCTATGTTGATATGGGACGCCTATGATGGACTTAATGGTTTTTGATTATAAGAAGCATAAGGATTGGGCTTCCCATCTGCAGATTGTATTCCAGCTTGGACTCACAATGGTCGGTTCCATTGCATTGTGCTTCTTTGTGGGTCGGTATTTGGATAAGTGGCTGGGCACCTCAGGTGTCTTGATGGTCGTGTTTACTATTCTTGGCGTTATCGGTGGTGCGGTTACCGTATATCGCCAAATCCAAGAGATTTTATTTAGTGAAAAACACAATTCCAAAAAGCAGCCTTAAACTGTTTGCTGATCCACCGCAAAGCCCCTGTCTTCCCAGCAACGGTGTCAGGCAAACAGACCATGGGTCCCCTCTATCGGTTGTGCGAAAGGTCCAACAGCGCTATTGCAACCTGGCATTGGTTATGGCCCTTGTTGCCGGTGCTGGATTGATGCTTTCCGGCTATGTGGCTTTGGGTAAAGGAATCCTTTTGGGCGCCATTTTTGGCGTGCTGAATTTTATCCTAATGGGTTTGGCGCTACCCATGCGGTTGGGAAAAAGTCGTGCCAAATCCATTTTTTTGTCCCTCTCTTCTATTTGCGTGCGTTATGCTATTTTATCGATACCGCTGATTTGGGCCCTTAAGGCGGATACCATTGCGGTATCGACGACAGCAGTGGGATTGTTCATGGTGCAGATCACCATCTTGGGAGACCACCTGTGGCGTCAGTGGCGCAATCCCGTGGAGGCAAATTAACGTATGGGTGATTTGGGTCTGATCCACCAATTGGTCATTTCTGTCGGCGGGTTAAAACTCGTGCTGAATTTAGAGGTCATTTTAATGACTTGGATCGTGTTTGCGCTGCTGCTTTTGTTTGGATTCTTGGCAACGCGCAAACGAGGGTTTGTGCCGCGTCCTTTTCAAATTATTGGCGAACTTATTGTCGGCCAGCTTTATCAATTGACTGAGGATGCGCTGGACAAAGAACAGGCCGAAAAATATGGGCCCATGGTATGTGCGCTTTTCTTTTTTATGTTGTTGTCCAATTGGCTGGGCATTATTCCGCACCTTGAAGAACCCACCAAGGATTTGAATACGCCCCTTGCCCTTGGGCTGATGGGATTTGTGGTGGCCCATGTTGCCGGCATCAGATCCAAAGGTTTTAAAGATTATGCCCGGGAATACTTCCAACCCATGTTTTTTATGATGCCCTTGAATGTTATTGGCGAACTGGCCAAGATCGTCTCTATCTCTTTCCGGCTTTTCGGTAACATCATGGGGGGTTCGATCATTATTTTGGTGGTATCCCATTTGACTTTTAGTCTTGTGTTGCCACCGTTTCTCAACGCTTTTTTCGGTTTGTTCGTGGGAACAATCCAGGCTTTCGTCTTTACGATGCTGACGGTGGTTTACATATCCGTACAGATTAAATAGAGTTGCGACTGAGTTGGTTATTTATATAACGAAAATACGGTGCACACTGTTGGCCTGACCATCCAGGAACTCAAATGCGGTGGTTTTAGGGTTACAATAAGGGTATTCCATCGGCTATTGCATTAACGGTTGCAACCAACGAATTGCGATAAGGAGTGCATTTGGAGCCTGCAACACTGACCATTTTTGCTGCTAATCTGGGTGCGGGAATTGCCATTGGTCTCGGCGCTGTGGGCGCGGCTATCGGTGAAGGATATACAGCAGCCCAGGCGAGTACGGCAGTGGCCCGCAATCCGCAAATTTCAGGGGAGCTTTTCAAAAATATGCTGGTCGGCCAAGCCGTGGCCGAATCCGCTTCCATATTTGCTTTGGTCATTGCCATCTTACTGCTTTTCGTGGATATGCCCAGTACCAATGCCATTAAAGCGGCAGCGTTAGCCGGCGCCGGCGTTAGTATGGGGTTTGGCGCTGTGGGTTCCGGGTTGGGGTCGGGTTTCCCCGGAGGGCAGGCATGTTGGGGAATTGCGCGTCAGCCTGCCGTAAGCGCCCGTTTAACCACCAACATGTTGATCGGTTCAGCCGTCTGCCAAACCCCGGCCATTTTTTCCATGGTGGTGGCGTTGATGCTCATATTCATGGACTTCAGCGGGCAACCGGTGCAGCCCACGTGGGCCGCTTTGATGGGCGCGGGCTTCAGCATGGGGCTGGCAGCAATTGGTTCGGGCTATGGTGGCGGATTAGCTGCCGGTGCCAGCTGTGAGAGTGTCGCGCGACACCCACAAGCCGTGGGGCCGGTAACCACCACCATGTTGGTTGGCCAGGCCGTTGCTCAAACGCCTTCCATTTTTGGGCTTCTGATCAGTTTTATCCTAATGTTTAAAACATTTCCCGAGGCAAATACCCTCAGTGCGCCCATGGCTTTGTTGGCTGCGGGCGTGTGCATGGGTTTTGGCGGCATCGGCCCGGGTATCGGCAACGGGATGACGGCTGAGGGGGCGGTGCGTTGGGTCGGACGGCAGCTGGATTATTCCGGAGAGCTGATGCGAACCATGCTCGTGGGCCAGGCTGTGGCGCAGTCAACCGCCATTTATGCCATGGTCATCAGTTTGGTATTAATTTTCGTCTTGTAAAGGCGTGCGACTTTTAATTTGATGGGCAAGATTGAATTATCACTGATCTAAAGGAGGATCTAGAGATGGCAATTGAAGGTGTGGATTTGGTAAAAGCGGCGGCTTTTCTTGGCGCGGGTCTGTCCATGGGCCTGGGCGCCATTGGCCCCGGTGTTGGCGAGGGGATGGTTGCAGCGAAGGCGTGCGAGGCCATTGGCAAAAATCCCAAAGAGGCGGGATTGTTGACGCGCACCATGCTTGTCGGTCAGGCGGTCTCTGAATCAACGGGTATTTACTCGCTGGTCATTGCCTTGCTGTTGCTGTTCGTTGTTTAGTCATCGGTTACATCCAGAGCGGGTACGCAAAATATGGAAATTGTCGAAAACATTGCCTTGATCAGCATTAATGCCACGATGGTGGTGCAGCTTTTTTCTTTCCTGCTATTTTTATGGGTATTTAATCGGATAATGATCAAACCGCTGCGCCAAGTCATGCATGAGCGGAAGAGTTATGTTGATCAGATTCGTCAACAAATTATTGATGCCGATGAGGTGTTTCAAAAAGTGGCTGAACAAATCGTACGCCAGGAACGTGATGTACGCAAGGCGGCTTCAACGATTCGGGATGACATCGAATCCACAGCCCATCAATCGGCCATGGCCGCCAGAGACAAGACTAAGGATGAAATTGGCCGCTTGAAGGAAAAAGCCCAACACCAAGTCAATACTAAAATTGCAGATGCCCGCTTGCAATTACAGACTGAAGCCGAGGCGCTTGCCGACCAGATGGTTGCCGTCTTGATCAATCCGCAGGGGGTGAGGTGAAACGGATCAAGGTTAAATTTCCATTATGGATAACTCTAGTGGTAGGGATTGGCATCGGGTGCTGGGCGATGGATGCATGGGCGGCGGAGCCTTTGTTCGATCAGATGGGGCGCTGGTACGACTTTTTGAAGACCAACCTGACACGGCCTATGTGGGACACGGTCATGCGCTGGGTGAATTTTATCATTCTGGCGGCGCTGATCCTAAAATATGCCAGAACACCTGTGGTTAATTTCCTAAAAGAAAAAAAGGCAGAGACTACCCTTTCCATCCAATTGCTGGAAGGCAAAAAACGTGAGGCTGAAGCCAAAATTAAGGACAGCCAGCGTCAACTTGCCACCAGCCAGGAAAAGCTGGCCCTGATCAAAGAGCGTATCTTGTCCGAAGGCGAGCGACGCAAGGAACAAATTATCAGCCAGGCCCACCAGGAAAGCCAACGCATGCTGGAAGGCGCCAAATTAAAGATTGACAGTCAGATAAGAGAGGCATACAACGCCGTTCGACTGGAATTGATCGATATGGCAGTGGAAAATGCCGTCACCAAACTGCCGCATGCGATCACCGACGAGGATCAACAAAATTGGATTGGGCTGTGGATGGATACAGCCCGGAAATCGAATTAAGATTCCAAGATTAAATAGTTTTTAAAGGCGGCAAGCCGGATTGAGCCGGGCAGGTTCAATTCAGGCGATACGAGAGGAATGTACCATGACGACCATGGATCGCGATGAATTGCTCACAGAAAAATTCGTACTCAAACAAGTTGAAAAATGGCAGACCTTCTATGCCAAGGGTGATCAGAAAAAAAAGTCCAATATTCCTGTGGTTACCCTCTGTATGGAACCGGGCAGTGGCGGTTGCACAATAGCCGAGCAAGTGGCGAAGCGGCTTGACTTCGATTTTTTTCATCGTGATATAGTTCATAAAATATCCGAAAGTGCACGCATCAGCGACACCATGGTGGAATCATTGGAAAAAGAGCGTCTTTCCGGCGTTCAAGATTTCATCGCTTCCATTGTCAAAGAGCAATATATCCATCCAAGCATCTACCTGGACCATCTGATGAAGGTGGTGGGCACCATTGGCAAGCACGGACAGGCCGTGGTGGTCGGGCGAGGCGCCAACTTTATCATCCCCCCCAAAGACCGTTTTGCCGTACGCGTAATTGCCCCTTTGGAAATGCGCATTGAAAATGTCGCCAAACATTATGGCGTTCCCAGCGATACCGCCAAACGGCGCGTGATGGTACGTGAAAATCGACGCCGGGCTTTTATTCGCCAATCTTTTAATGCCGATATCTGTGACCCCCTGCACTACGATTTAATTCTGAACACGGGCGGTATGAACATCGAAGCGTGTGTGGAAGCGATCCTCGGATCGGTGTTAGGTAAGTTGGATTCGCCCAAATAGAAAGCAATCCCCTTCACAACGGATCATCCCAGCCTTTGTATTCCCGTGGCATACAAACAGGCGGCAAGGGATACTCGCGACCCATTTCATTCCTAAATTTTCAGATAGGATAAGTTGCCTGCTGTCCCTTCACAGAAGGATGCATTTGATCTAAATTTTAGCCATTCAGGCTTTCGCACGGAAAGCGGCGGATTAGATCTTTCAACCGCCCGAGGGCGCACATTTGGGTGGTTGGAAACCACCTGAACCGGTGGGAATACCCGCCGGTCTTATGGCGCCGGCTGAAATCATTTTTTTAACCTGATGACTGCAACAGGAAGGGCATTGGGGCGCAGAATCCTTAGCGGATAGCGCCAGATGTTCAAACTCGCATCGGCATTTTTCGCAATGGTATTCGTAGATGGGCATCGAGCACTCCTCAGTACAAAATTGGTGACAATGTAACGCAACCAGCGTTATTGTCAACCCGGTAGCTTGTTTTCGGCGCGGGCCTAGTTGTTCGCTCGCTATCGTGCAGAATAGGCATAAAAAGTTGAAGTTTAGCCCAATGCATGTCAAGCTAAGAACAACTTGGCAGCACAACATCAACAAACGATCCCGATTATACTGGAATACGCAAAAGATGAAAGCCGCACCTTTCAAAATGGCCGACCTGATCAACATGGATTCTCCCCAGGCGATTTTTGACGAGGTGTTGTTTATTGCCACATTGTTGAGCCCCCGGATGGATCCATCTCGACTGACCAATGCCTTTGGTTTCACATTGAGCCTTTATCAAGGATTTTGGCCCAGTGAACAGGCCTGCAATACGGGTTTCCATGATTTGCGGCACATTACCGATACCTTGCTGGCCATGGCACGGCTTCTGCACGGTGCAGCATTAAATGGTCGCCAAATCTCTCCGCGCCTTCAATTTGTGGGACTGGTCAGTGCAATGGCGCACGATGCAGGCTATATTCAGGATAAAAAGGATGGCGTGGGTACCGGTGCCAAATACACGTCGGTGCATGTGGAGCGCAGCATGGCGTTTATGGAACGCTATGGCAAGCGATATGGCCTAATCGCAGAGGAGGTGCCCATCAGTCAATTGTTGATCCAATGTACCGACTTGGATGTTGATGTGGCGCGCCTGACCTTTCCGTCAAACACCATCGCCACGCTGGGCAAATTATTAGCGTGTGCCGATCTGATGGGGCAAATGGCGGATCGCATCTATCTTGAAAAGCTGTTTTATCTTTATCGAGAATTTAAAGAGGGCCAGGTTGCAGGCTACCGTGATGAACTGGATTTGCTGTACCAGACACTCTCTTTTTTCGATGTTGTTTCTGAACGTATCAAAAATATGTTGGGCGGGGTGGATCGATGGTTTGCTGCCCACTTCAGATCCCGCTGGAACATTTCTCAAAATCTTTATCAAGTGGCTGTAGACCAACACAAACAATACCTGGATTCAATACTTTCCCAATCCGATCAGGCGCCTGAAAATCTTTTACGACGCAAGCAGATTGTGCGTGAGCTGATACGCCAAGCACGATAGTGCGCTTTGTGGCATGTTGCGGTTCAGGCCTGTATGCTCCGGGTTTGTCCTGCAGGAGCTTTTTTGTCGATGATTTTACCCTCTGCGTCTAGAAAAAAAATCAGCGATTGGGCATCTGCCGCGTAGCGCTCCAGATCTTCATAAATAATGGCTTGGATTTCATATTTATGACCCCGTGCCTTGGGAAATTGCAAAAACCCTTGCTGGGCCGAATCTTTGTCGGTAAATGCAGGAATAAAGGAAATCCCATGGTCTGGATCGTTTTGCCCAATGATTTTCTCATCTGCCCCAGGATTTTGAACCAGCACATAAACCCATGTATTCCCATCAATTCTTGTGGCCATGTTATTCTCCATTGTTGGAATTAGTACGAAGGGCTCGCGCAAAAATAAAATCACATTTTATCCATCCCGGCTTCAGGTCATTTTCAGATTGAACAAATCTAACCCGAATCCAGGCGCCCAAGATGTTAAATTATTGTTGCGCAAAGCCTAAACTTAGTCGTTCTGAGCAACTTAATCAACCGTTTCAATGGCTGTTGGCTGTTAATGGGGACGGTACCTGTTGTGGTCCAAGGCAGCCCTGATGGTTTGTGCCAGGGATTTTTTTTGGAAGGGTTTTTGAATAAAATCAACACATCCCATGTCCAGGAGGGCACGGATTTGTCGGTTCACGTTATACCCGCTGGTCAGAACAACTGTGGCATTTGGGCTGTATCTTCTCATTTCCTGGAAAAGGTGATCGCCACCGATATCAGGCAAGATGAGGTCAAGTAGTACCAGATCGATCTGATCATGATAACGGGCGAAAATTTCCAAAGCTTCAGTGCCGGTGTTGGCGGCCATCGTATGGTATCCATGTCTCTTAAGGATTTCGCGGCCTGCCATGAGGACGCGCTCGTCATCATCAACCACCAAGATCGTTTCGTTGCCGGTATGGTCCTGCGCCGGATCAGGTGCCGTGGGTTGCTGGGCAATAGAGGCCGGCAGGTGTATGGTAAAGGTGGTGCCATTGCCTTTTTCACTATAGACATTGATGATGCCGCCGTGACTGCGAATAGCACCGTATGCACCGGCCAAACCCAACTGGTCATAGCTTAAAGGGCGGTATGCCGAGTAAAAGGGTTCAAAGATGCGTTCAATGGCATCCTCTTCCAGGCCGCTTCCCGAATCGGTCACCGATATTTTGACATAGCGGCCTGGGTCCGCATTAAACGGCCGGGTAAAGGCTGCTTCCAAATTAACGTTTTCAGATTGTACATAAAGATTCCCACCCTCGGGCATGGCATCAACCGCATTGAGATACAGGCTTAACAGTGCTTGACTTAATTGGGCACGATCCACATGGGTTTGCCATAGTTCTTCATCCAACAGCTCGTGCACTTTCAGATCGGGCTGGGAGTGAACCAGCATCCGGGATGTGCTCTTGATGAGCTTATTCAGGTTGGTGGGCATCACCACCAATTTGCCGATTTTGGCAAAACTGAGGATTTCCCGGGCCAGGCGGCTGCCCTTTTCAGTCGATTGATGGATGCGCTCCAGGTTTTTTTGCATGGGGTGGTCCAGCGGTAGATTTATACGAATCAAAGATAAATTGCCTTGGATCGCCATCAGAACGTTGTTGAATCCGTGGGCCAGCCCACCGGCCAAAGTGCCCAGTGCATTCATTTTGCGGGATTGACCGAGTTGTTCTTGTAAGCGCTCCTGTTTTTCCTTTGTCTTGACCTGTTTGGAAATATTACGCAAAACGCCCCGAAAACCGACGATTTCATTTTCTTGGTCTTTGATCAACACCATGGAGATTTCAAGGGTCACCCTATGTCCCAACTTGTGATAGACGTTGTGTTCGGAAATGGTGGCATCCTGATCGTATTTAAACATTTTCGCAGAAAAGAGTTGCATGGCGCGGGCGTTGCGCGGGGAGGTGAATTTCTGAAACTTTTGGCCGATCAGTTCTTCCTGGCAGTAGCCCAACATGGATAGCAAGGCTTTATTGCAAAACTTGATGTGTCCTTGCAGATCCGTTTCAAAGTAACCTTCTTGAATGCTATCGATGATGTTGCGGTAACTGCGCTCTTTTGCCGCAACGTTTTGATGGGGATGCCTCGCCTGGTGGTCTATCCGGCGCTGCAACTGGGCATTTTTGGATTTTAATTTCTTGACAAGTGCGCGCTGTTCGCGAAGATCGGCCTTTAATTGGTTTGTTGAATCGCCATTGTGCGACAAGGGCATTGATTTGGCCATATTGGGTCTTTCTGGTTTAGCGGCCGGACCGTTTGCAAAAAGAGTTGCACAATAGTCTTAAATACCACAACCTCTTTATGACAAGATTTGCAAGCGGTTTAACTATTAATTATTACAAAGAAATGACGCCTTTTGTCAAGCAAAGCCGGCTCTAATTTGGTTCCGCCACGGCCGGGTTGACCTGCTTGGCGCAGACTTTGGATAATGCCATGGGGGTATGTTTTTGCGGAAGGCCCATTATTATGATGGCAGGATAACAATTTGGGTTCTTCTTCTATTAATTTGGAGAAGAACCTAACAAAAGAACCCGATCACAATCTAATCCCATATAGTGGGACAAAATCCTGTTATCAAAAAATACCATCAAAGGTGCGGCCGGTCGCGATGATCAAGTGCCGGCCTTGGTCGCTTGCTCATCCGCTTTTTTATGCATCTATCGACTTTGCCTCAAATAAAAATCGGTTTGTCCCACTATTAGATTGACAGATTCGAATTGGCAACTTATAAAATAATTAAGTTAACGCTTATTTGGATAGGGTTATGCCTTTATTTCGAAGACTAAAAGCGCTGGCGGACGAAAATCGCCTGAAAATCCTGCAGATGCTAATTAACGGTGATCTGTGTGTCGGGGCCTTGGCCAAGCACCTTGGCATTTCAAAACCGGCCGTTTCCCAGCACCTCCAGATACTGCGCAAAGCGGGATTGGTTAAAGGAGAAAAACGCGGCTACTGGACTCACTATATGGTAGATCGACAAGCACTAAGCGCCATCGCGACGGAAATAGACGCGATGACAGCAAACGGTAAGCCGCACGGAATCATTTGTTGGCGGATAGACGATTCGCCGGTAAACATCCATCAACCAAAGGAGAGTGCCATGTGTCAAAATTGTGAGCAGCCAATCAAGTTAAAGGACAAGCCTGAAAATTGCAGCCCCGAACAAATCAGGGAATGTCATGGTGACGTCAAGGACCATCCCTGTATAAATGAAAATCCCGTTTCCGAAAACAAATAGACGAAATAGTTTGCATCATACAGTCCAAAGTTGCATATCAAAATGAGTGCGTCCATTTATGTTGAAAATTTAGCCAAACATTTCGAAAAAGTCGAAGCCATCACCAGCATTTCCTTCAGTGTCCGGCAAGGAGAACTATTCGGTTTTTTGGGCCCAAACGGGGCGGGTAAAACAACCACCATCAACATGCTCACAGGGCTGGCGCGCCCGGACTCGGGAAGCATCCGCATCGGCGGAATTGACTGCACGGAAAATCCGAGAGCAGCCCAGTATCTCATCGGCGTGGTCCCTGATGAAAGCAACCTGTATCCGGAGCTTACCGGTTTCGACAACCTGTGTTTCTGTGCGGCTCTTTACGGGATGGGCAAAGCCGAAAGACACGCCCGGGCCCGGGAGCTTCTGGCCCTTTTTGATTTGACAACGGCGGCACATCGCAAGTTCGCCGGCTATTCAAAAGGCATGAAGCGCAAGCTTACCATCGCCGCCGGGATCATCCACAAGCCGCCTATCCTGTTTCTTGACGAGCCCACCACGGGCATTGATGTGGCCAGCGCCCGGCGCCTGCGCCAACTTATCGCCGACTTGCACCGGTCCGGGACCACCATCTTTCTGACCACTCATTACATCGAAGAAGCGGAACGGCTTTGCGACCGCATCGCCTTCCTCGTATCCGGCCGTATCCTGCGAATCGATACGGTCGAGCATTTGGTCCAACCGATCAGAGAAAAACATGTCGTGCAGATAGCCTGCACGAACATGCCGATGGGCATTCAAGTCAAACTCGCTGAATCTTTTCCTAACCTCGAATTCACGATACAGGAGAGTGGTTTTATTCGGGTGGACGCCGATCAACCCGTTCACGTGGGACCACTGGTCCGTTTTTTGGAAGATCATGAAGCCGAGGTCGTCGAAGCGAGACGGGTGCGGCCGTCCCTTGAGGACATCTTTGTACAAATCACCGGCATTGAGGCTGACGCCATGTGCAAAGAAAAGGAAAAAAAAGGAGGCGGTCGATGAAACTCTGGATCGCCTTTTGGAATATTCTGGTAAAAGACATGCGAACCTATTACCTGAAACCGCCGAATATCAGCTGGGGATTGATTTTCCCTTTGGCATGGACGGGCATGTTCTTCATCAAATCCGGCAGCGGCCTGGGGAGCATACCGTCATTGCTTCCGGGGGTGGTGGCAATCTCTATTCTGTTTGGTACCACCTCCATGCTGGCGGTAACGGTTACATTCGAGAAAAAAAACCGCTCATTTGAACGGCTGTTGCTTGCGCCGATCCCCCTAGAGCTTTTGATGCTGGCCAAAACCAGCGGTGCCATCCTGTTCGGCGTGGCCAACGCTTTTGTGCCTGTTGTCATGGCGGCGTTTCTCGTCGATCTGACCGGAGTGGTATGGAGCGCGTTCATTCCCGCTGTTTTCATGCTCGCCGTGGCCTCGACCTTCTTGGGCCTTTTTATCGCCGTGGCGGTAAGCGAGGTATTCGAAGCTCAGACCTTTTCCAACTTCTTTCGCTTCCCCATGATTTTCCTCTGTGGCCTCTTTTTCCCCATTGAAAAGCTGCCCGTGTTTCTCAAACCATTCTCCTATGTGCTCCCCCTGACCTATGGGGCCGATGTGCTCCATGGGGCCGTCCACGGTGCGCACATAATGCCCTTTTCCCTTGATCTGGCCCTACTCGCTGCATTCTGCGTCTTCTTGTTCGCCGTAAGCCTCTGGAACATCAAACGCAGATGGATTATATGACCGTCCTCAAATAAACAAAAGAAGAGGGAAGAAAAGGGGACAGGCTCTTTAATGGGAGACCCCATGGAATGCCTAATCTTATGGGCGTCCCGGTAATCTTCGTCCCGCTGATCTTCCTATATCTGTAGATCTTGGAAGGGCTAATAGGCAAACGCCCCTATATCCCATACGATCCGCCGGTTGTCGTCAAAATCCATACCGCAGTCAAAGTCAGGAAAAAGTCCGGCCGGTATCAGGTCGCAAATGTCCAGACCAGCGCCGCGTGCCGGACTTTGCGAAGATAAATGAAAATCGGCGGGGTCCGCATCGGGATCGAAAAAGAGCAGCGACAGATCTTCCTCGACCGTCTCTTCTTCTCCAAGGGACCACCCATAGGATTCCGATTGACGCCAGCTCAGACCGGTATAGATGTTGTGGCTGCGCTGAATGCTTGAATTCGAACTTCCGCCGTCGATGATATTGTTGATGACCAGATAGGTGTTTTCCTCGGAGGCGCCTCCGATATTCAATGCGGCATTGCGATCGTTGCGTACCAGGGTGTTGTTGAAAAAGGCGATGGTGCCCCGTTCCCATGGACCGTGGGATGTATCGCCCCACTCGTTGACATTGTTGTCGCCATCGCCGGCATCGATCACATTGTTGATGAAAAACAGGTTGCCGCTGTCCTGAAAAGTGATTGGCTGGCTGCTGTCATAGACCAGATTGTTGGCCACCAGGATATCCCGTGAACCGAGATAGATGGTGATGCCGTTGGCATGGGAGCCGTTGCTCTCGGCAATGGTGTTGCCGATCAATTGCGCGTGCTCGGTGCCGTACAGCCGCAGGCTGGTTGAGCCGCTACGGATGATGGTGTTGTCCTGAACGCGGACATGAGAGGACCCGCCGCCAAAGAAAATGCCGGCGTGGCGCGGGTTGCTTTCCACCCAGTTGCTGTCCACCAGGCAGTGCTGACAGTTTTCCAGAAAGATGCCGCCGTATCCCCTGCTGCTGCCCCCTTTGCGGTTGTGGGTGATGCGGTTGTTTCTGATCACCAGGTTATAGTTCTCCAGATTGGAAGAGGTGACGGTGCCGATGCCGACGCCATGCCGCAGGGCGGTCCCGGCATGCTTGCGGACTTGGAAACCGTCGATCATGATATTGCTGTGGGCGCCGATATTGAATCCGTTGGTGCGAACGGAATAGGTGATGCGCTGACTCAATCGATCGCTGCTGCGGGGCCACAGCACCACCTTGAGACGGTCCTGAGCGTCGGGGGTGGTGGCGACAAAGGATTCGCCGGGATCGTCCAGGGCGTGCAGGCTGTTGAAGATAGCATAGGCCTGATCGCGGCCGTCCGGGTAGATGGCGTTTTCTCCCAGGTCGTCGAAGGTCACGGTATGGGTATCGGGATCATAGTTCATAACCGCGCGTGTCACCACGATGTTGGGGTTGATCCACACCAGGATATAGGCATCGGCCCAGTAGTCGGGATCGCTCTGATTGAAATAGTCCGAGTCGGTCAGGGAGGTGCGCGTCAGGCGGCTTTGCTCAACCACCCGGAACTCATTGCGGTTATCGTAAAAATAGGGATCCGAAGGATCGGGGTCCTGGGCCGGCCACAAAAAATCATCATCGCCCGTGGTCGCATTATATTCATGCAGATTGACGCCCAGCGGATCCACCGAGTCGGGCAGGTAGGCGTAGTAGAGATCGGGGTAATTGGGATTGCCGCCGCAGGCCGGGGCCGACTCACACCGGGTCCAATCGGTGATGAGATCGCCGCCGTCGATTACCGCCTTCAAGTGTGCCTCCCCCGGCCAGCCATTGCCCTGGTATGTGACGGGATAGTTCTGGGACCCGTCGGCGGGGATGTCGATCCGGCCTCTGTAAATCACGCTGCCCCGGAACAGGACCCTGGCGCCGGGTTCCAGTTCTGCGGTTGCAGGATTTCCCTGGGCCTGGGCGTCTCCGGGGGCGTGCCTCCAGGCCGTGGTCGGCGATTGGCCATCGTTGCCATCATCACCGTTTTCGTAATCCACGTAATAGGTTGCGCTATTGACTGGAATGCAAACGGCAGTGACGGTGATGTCTCTGTCCATGCTGAGAACCAAGGGGGTTACCCTGCCAGTATAATCACCGGACCAGGTGTAAAAATCATAGCCACCATCGGGCGAAATCTCTATGGTCACGCGCGTCCCAGCCGCAAAACTTGTCAAATCAGGACTTATGACTGCGGTCCCGTTCTCCACCGCGACGGTTAATGAATAATCGGCACCCTTGTCTCCCGGGTTTTGAGCGTCGCCGTTTGCACTGTTTTGTCCACCACCGCAACTAAAAGTGCATACCAAGATGAACCCCAAAAGTAGCTTTAGCCTGTCCATGCGATTTCCCAAAAATTGGATTAGAAGAATATATAGATAATACAATATATTAGCATTAAGCGACCGGAAGGATCATATTGTGGTCGCCGTCCTTCTGTAAACCAATTGTACAAAAACTGCAAGCAGCGGGCCATTGGAGGGGAAAGGGCTCCCTTTCCATTTATTCATTTGAGAGATTTTATGCTAAATGTGCAAATAGAAAACCATAGGGGTCTTCATTCTTGACAGATTTACGCGTTTTTCTATCTGTTCAATTTTTCTTTTAAGCTTTTTGTCCTTTTACATTTTATCAGCAACCCCCTTGTCTGTGCCTGGCTGTTTATGAAACCCCGTTACGGGCATGCTATCCTAAGGCAGCCAACATTGTCACCCTGTCCCTGAATACCATGGTGATAATGTTGGCTCTGGCAATCTGCTACAGATGCTTAACGGCAGTTTTACTTCCATGCGTTGGCATTGCTTTCCGCCTGGCCGGCATATTGGTTCAATTTCAGGCTGAGCGCTTTTGCCTGGGCAGCGGTTTGCTTTGCTGCCTGGCGAAAATATTCAACAGAAACGGAGGGGATAGAGACACCCTCTGTGCCGCCGACGTTGGTCCCTCCGACATTTGTTCCTGACCAACCACCGATGGATACGCCAGGTGTGCTGAAATTGGCCATACAATGGGCCACAAGCTTTTCCATGCATTGGTTAAGGGGCTCATTTCCGTTGCATCCGGCCTCCACCTGATCTTGTACGCCATACGATTTTTCCGCACACTGTTTTTGAATCTCCGGCATGGTGGCGACGGCCATCTCATACTCTTGGGCCTTTTGGTCCAATTGAGCAAATTGTTTTCGCAAATGCTCCAACTTGACCGTCAAATGAATCTTCCTGGCCTTGGCGTGCATGCGAAGGGCAGGGGTCAGTTTAACGATGCCTTTTAACGGAGCGGCGCTCCTTTGAAGTTTTTGCGATGGGGTCGATTTTATCTGGGGTTTCTGGGCTGTCCTCACTTTCAGATCTGCCGCGTGGGCAAACTGTCCGGAAAAGGTTAGAGTCAACATCAACATTAGGGTCAGAATTGTGTAGCGTTTCATTGTTACCTCCATATGTTTAATTCAATTAATTCGGAACGGCCACCGCACAGCAGCCCAAAATGTGACCTATCGGGCAGGTCAACTTCAGGATACATTAACTGATTCACCAGGTCCATTCAGCTTTTTGTCAATGTGTGGTTCACACGGATCAAAAGGTTCAATGAAAAATATTTCACACCCCATTTCCCCCTTTTGCAGCTTTAATATTGCATTTTTATACAAAACCAGTAAACTAAGACACTCATAATTAATTGTTATAACTCAAATTCACAAAGGTGAACCAGATGTCGAAATCAAGAGATTCAAAAAAAGCCGAAAAGAAGAAGCCCTTGAAATCCGCGAAAGAAAAGAAACAAGAAAAGCGCGACAAAAAGAACAAATAAGCGCAACCCCAAAGCTGGGTGTGATGCTTTTTCAGCAAGCACCCCAGACATATGGAAAAACGCCATGTTCAATTGGTTGGACAAGATACCGTACCTCCTGCTTGTCATGTTTGCGGTATTTATGTTGCTGGCCCCTTTCAAGCCCATGCCCCACGTCATTGAAAAACTGACCATGCTAAAAAACGGCACCCTGTCAAAGCCCCTGGATATTTTCGATCTGTTCTACCATCTGATACCGACCATACTTCTTGCCATCAAAATCATTCGCAACATCAGTCGCTAAACAATGACCCTGGGGCGATACAGGAGAGGATAAAAAATGGGCTATATGATAGAAAACCCCAACACCTACTTTGGACAATGGATACCTCAACGCTCCAATTTGCTCAAGGCGCTGGAATCAGAAGCCGACCAGCAAGATATTCCCATCGTCGGCCCCGTGGTGGGCAATCTGCTTTATCTGCTGGCCATGTTGCGAGGCGCCCGCCGCATCGTTGAATTGGGAACCGCCACAGGTTACTCCGCCATCTTCATGGCAAAGGCCTGTCAGTCCTACAAGGGCCATCTCACCACCTTTGAAGCCGATCAGGAAATGGCCGCCCGAGCCAACCGTAACATCGAAAAAGCGGGTCTGGCCCAATGGGTCACAGTTCAATGCCAAGATGCCCTCGCTGGTTTAATAACACTTGAGCAACCCGTAGATATGATCTTCATGGATATTGAAAAAGAGGACTACCAACACGCCTTGCCGCTGTGCCAACAAAAATTGCGCAAAAACGGCCTGCTGGCAGTCGACAACACCGGCTTTAAAGATGCCCACGGCTTTAACCTGGCGATATATGAAAACTCCGATTGGACATCTGTTAACCTATGGAGCTTATTACCCGGCCACTCCCCTGAAAATGACGGCCTCTGTATCGCCCTGAAAATTAGATAAGCGGCCCTATATTCCATTGAGAGAACCTTATCCCCATTGTT
Source organism: Desulfobacteraceae bacterium (assembly GCA_050305555.1). Classification (GTDB taxonomy): domain Bacteria; phylum Desulfobacterota; class Desulfobacteria; order Desulfobacterales; family Desulfosarcinaceae; genus JARRKU01. Next base: position 37,657 of record JBNLFN010000062.1, read on the forward strand.
GCAAAACCATAGGTCTTCATTCTTGACAAATTTCGCCGTTTTTCTATCTGTTCAATTTTGTTTTTAAGCTTTTTGTCCTTTTCCATCGACCAGTGGCGCGAAACCGCACTAAAATTGGCTTCGACCAGGTCTCCAGCGGCCCATTGGTTCGCAGTTCCTACCATGCAGAGGCCGTCAGTCAAAACATCACAAGATAATTGATGTGCAAGATTTTGCCCTTCCTTGCGTCCATTACTGTTAGCAAACAAATCCAGCCCAAAGACTTTCAGAAAGGGAAGCAGGATGAAAAATCTTATTATTGCGGCAACGATTGTGGTTATTGGGGCGAGCGTCGCTTTTGCCGTTACCTTCACCCAATATGCCGGTCGTTGGCTGAATACCGATGCCAATACGCGCGGCATTACCCGGATTGCGATCAAGGTGCACGATTCCAAGGCCGATGTCCGCACTTGGGGAAAGTGCAGTCCCCAGGACTGCGACTGGGGGTGGACACCGGCCAATTCATATACAGACGGCCATCTCACCGCCAACTACCAAAGCGCCAACATCGTGCGGGATCTTACCTTAACCATGACCAATCGCATGACCCTAAAAGTAAAGGTACGTACCCAATACAAGGACAACAGCGGCCGTCCCACAAGGATAGCGACCTATTCATTCAAGCGTATACTTACCCCTGTGAAAAGACCGCTAAAACCTATATACTGATTGGACAACAATCATGAAAACAAAAGCATCTGTCACACCACTGACAATAGCCCAGAGGTTTATTATCGTTATCATGGGATTGGCCTTTATCGCCGCCGGCATTTACATGTACGCGGATATGTTCATTTTCGGCAAGGGCGTCAGTAGAACCGAAGGAACGATCATAGGCGTTAAGGAGGAGTACACAGAGGTCACGCACTTAAATGGAAAGCGCGACCATAATCTAAGCTATCGTCCGATAGTTAAATTCACCGTTGGATCGAATCAGTACAAGTTTTTGTCGGAAACATCATCATCTTTTTACAAGGTCAACCAGCGGGTAAAAGTAAACTATGATCCAAAGGACCCCTCAAATTCCGCCCGCCTGGCCGGCTGGCAGGAGCTGCTTTGGCCTGGGGTGGGTATAATGTGTGGCGCCATCGCCATTCTGTTGGGTAAACTTGCTCCTTCTAAAAGAAAAAGCGCTGCGTCAAACCCGACACCATCACCGTAGTGTTATCCCACAGTGGCATAAAAAAAGATGGCAAAAACCGTTATCACCGTTGAATACAATACATTTAAAAGACTCTTTTCAGGGCTCAAGCAATGGTGCACTGGAGGATCGGACCTATTGCAGGCCATCTTTTTTCCCCTCCAACTTTTGCAACATAAGTTCATTTTCGGCAAAGGCGTCAGTAAAACCGAAGGAACGATCAGTTCTTATCCTTTATTTCAATCATTACCTGGTTTGTATCAATTGCTCCGGTCCACACGTTATGCAACAGCTCGGCGTTCTTAGCCGGACCTGAACCGGCGAAGCGCCAGACATGGCGGTCAATCTCGGTCTTTGCATAATGATACTGCAAGCGATAGGTCCCCGGCTTTTTGAGCTCGAAGATATGACCGGTACCGATGAAATCATCCGGGAGATCGTCCGGAACTCCCAGGCGCACTCTTACTTCCCGGCTAAGGGGTTGGGTGCGCGTGCGGTGCGACCCGCCAAAGACCACCATGTAACGCTGGTCGACCCAGGCACGCAGCTGTTTGTCAAAACAGCTGCCCGGCGCCAGTTCGTGCGTGGTACCCATAAAATAATTCAGTTTGGGAGAGAAAGAGCTATAGCCGCCCCGCCTGGAAACCTCATTGCCGGCTTCATCCAGAATGATGATGTCGGCGCCCCAGAATTCACGGGAATCGAATATGCGAAATGGCTGATCGCCGCGATTGACAAACCGAACGTTCAATTGGATCTGTTCACCGACCCGGTAGACGCTTTTATCAACGGAAAGCGCGATTTGCAGGCCGTTGACCGGCACGCCGTTCGATGAGACCCCCTTATCGCACAAGGCTTTGACAACCGGCTGTTTTGGGGTTGTTGCTTTCTGTTCAGCTGCATCAGTAACTGCCAAGTCCCCAAAAATCAGCCTCAGTGCGATAATGACCCAAATAAAAAGCCATCTTCCGTTGCTTGACTTGGGCTTATCTCTCATGGATATGAAATTGTATTTTTCAATTTTCACAAGTTTTTTTAATCCTCTGCTGTCTATTTTATGGAACGTTAGGGTTTGCTTTGATCCAGGCTGACCTTGAAGGATCCTTCAAATACCCATACGCTGACTTTGACGACATGTTTGTTTCGCGGATAGGTCCAGGATTGGGTTTTACCTTTCTTAAGCGAAAAATTTTCGCTTCCGATCTTATTTCCCTTGGTATCCTTGTAAAGCACGATCTGACCCCTGCATTTTTGTGAAACAGCAGTGATGGTCATGCTTAGATCTTCATTCGGGTTGACCCTTGCACCACGGCCGGCCGGATATTTCACTGTAAATTCCTGAGTTGGTTTTCTTATGGTTCGACTGCGTTGCTGAGGACGCCTGTTGGACTTCTTGCCGGCTGCCTTCTTCGGTTCCGGCTGCACCAGGCTGATTTTAGCCCGCCCGTCACCTCGGTGGATGATAACGGTGACGTATTTTATTTTTTGGCTTGCAGGATACTGCCATGTCTTGGTTTTGCCGTTCCCCACGACGAATTCTACTTTTTGTTTCTCCGCCGCCCCCCCGACTTCAGGCTCCAGCATGAAACGCCCTTTTGTTTCCGGCCCAAAGGGATTGTCTCCGGTGATGCGAACCTCCAGATCGGCATCCGGTTGCGTTTGGCCGCCGTTTTGACGATGGCCCTGATTGTAAAAATCGCTGCGGTATTTGCCCTTCTGCGTCACGGTCACATAGACGACGCCTTTGTCGACTTTTACGCGCACCTCATCAATTTTTAGCTCTGCAATGAAAGAATCATTGAAAGTGTAGTCGCGATGCGACCCTTTGCTGTTCAGGGACCAGGACGAAACACCGATGTTTTCAAATTGTATGCCTTTTTTAAAGGGAAAAACGGTAACAACCGCTTCACTTTTATCCGCATTGGTCACCTCGACTTTGGCGCGGCGGCCTATGTCGAGAGGAACACGCAGCTTTCCGCCTGCACCAACCTTGACCATACAGGGAACAGTTGCTTTTCCGGCACTTGCCAGAACAGGCAGCGCCGCTTCTTTCTTCTTTATTTCTTCTCTTTTTTTTCGGGCTGCCAGTACCGGATCCTCCATCTGCGCATAGCCACGGGGTACCTCAAACATTGCTTCGGCAACGGGTTTTTCTTTGATATCAGTAAGCGTGACGACATTTTTTTGTTTGCCCATTTGTTGAACGATTTTAAAAGGGAATGCATATTTTTGAGAAATCCACTGGGTGAGGAACGGTTTTCCCTGCATCAAGATTACATTTTTTTCACAGGCATGACCGTCAACCGATTCCGTTCCCATGGATTGGGCTTTATTTTTGCCGGTGATGTAACGGGCTGCGAGAAAGGGGTCCATTGAAAGCACGCGAAAATCATCGTTTGGTATTTCAAGAACCTCTTTTTTGTCCACATCCAATACCTGCACCTGCTTTCTGGCTGAATCCACAAGAATGACTGCTTTTTCCCCTTTTTGCTCCAATTCGAGTCGATATTTTGAATCCTTTACAAAGAGCCTTCCGGTTGTGGTTGTTCCTTTTTTGGTCTCCAACGTTTTGGCCTCGAACTCGGCGGCCTGCGCTTTGCAGGTCATTCCAAACCAAAACATCAATATGCCCATCAATAAGAAAATGTAAGCAGTTCTTCGATATGCTGTCATTTTGTTCTCCTTTAAGAGAATATGCAACGCTAAAGGGTCAATTAGCTTGAGCGCTTTCCTGCCGCTGAATCTGCCATTTAAATTCGTGAAAAATCCGCTGGGTACCGTTTTCTATCTGCTCTGTTTTGTCTTTGCTTCCGCCACCCCGGATGCTGTATTTGCCATCGCCGCCAGTAGCCTTTAGATCGGAGCTGATGACCTTGCGTTCCATGTTACCGGCAATCTTGTCCGTGTCATGGCGTTTTTCAAAATCCTCCACGAACTTTTCGAGTTCTTCGTAGCTCATTTTCTGGGCCTTTTGGGCCATGGATTGCATCTCTTTGGCAATCTGCTGCATTTCAGCCGCTTCCTGCCGGGTGCTGTCCGCGATCGCTTTGCTTGATTTGACGTTGGCCGGTCCCAGAGCGAAGACTGCGCCGGGAATATTGACCTCGTGATTGTCGTCCTCCCTGTCACTGCACCCTGAGGTATGGCTGGTGATCTTTTCACGCACATTGTAACGCACAACCAGACTGGGCAGGCCCACCCATTTGGCCCGACCGGTCTCAAGATCAAACGTAATCGACAAACTGTCATTGTATTCCAGGTTGGGCAGTCCTTGTAGATTGGGAAGTTTTTTCAATTCGGTTGCATAAGAACAATCGCGGTCCTTGTCATAATGAAAATCAGTATAGGTTGACTGACCGGACACGGTGAACGTCTCAATGCTGGCTTTGGTGACCGTGTAAGTTTCGGTAATGGACTTGGTTGCCTTATCGATACTGGCGTTATCGCGTTCTAAAGTCAGCCGCACTTTTGCGTTGGCCTCGGAATTTGTCTTGATATGATTGCGGTCGATCCCCCCTCCCGGCCAACGGTGTTCCCAGTCTTTTTGGGTTTCATCAATGACTTTGGTGGTCACCGTGGCCATGGCCCGTTTATCAGAGCATCCGTCAGCTTCAACTTCAATGATCAGTTCCGGTTCAAAAGCGCTTCTCCGATTTTTGTTGGTCAGGACCAACGCGATATCGGTAAAATCCTCATCATCGCGGTTGATGCAGAATTCTTTTTCCTCTTCTCCGGTCCAGTCCTCGTAACGATCCTCTGTGTTGGGATCAATCAACGCCTGAACAGCCAAATCGTCATTCCCGGCGAATTGTCGCAGCTTAAAGCGCACCAGAGGCGTTTTATCTTTGTCCAGCACGTTGGTGACTTGTACATACAATGCTGATAGCTTATCCAGCTTGACAGTCTCACGTTTGCCGTTTTCAAGCAGTTCAAGATCATCCACGTCAAGATAAATCTCCTTGTATCCATGGTATTGAAACAACGCCAAGGGTCCGTTGTGGTCTTCGAATTTGCCCTTGTAGGACCCGTCATCCAGATTGAAGAGTGCAAATTCCTTAAAAGCATCGTTAAATCCTATAGCGGTATCGATTGCGTCCAGGCTGTTGGAAGTCTCGCAGTTTTTCCAGATCATAGCAATCGCCTGCTCGCCGTATTCCTGCTGCATGTAAAACGGGAAAAGATAGATCCCATACTCGTGATGTCCTCCGAATTTGTTGATTGTCTCCATACGAAAGTCTGGTCTGCTAAATATCGTATCCAGATCTTCCCACTCCGTATTCCACTCCTTTTTGACGTAATCTTCGGACCAGGTCGCAGTGGCCTCCATCCACCAATTGTTTTCGAAGGTATCAAAGTTAAACTGAAACGCATGAAACAATTCATGGGCAAGGGTCGCGGCCAGTTGTTTACCGCTGAGCCCCCAGTTGATGAAAACATAGGCCGAGCTGTACTGCTCGGATCTTGGAGTGGGAATGCACACTCCCCAGGCCCCGACTTTCCCAGGTGGAAGCATATAAAAATCAATGCGGCCATCGCCGCCATTGGGTGAATCATCGATGTCTTTCAACGGTTCCCTGCCCAGCAGATTTTTGAATCGGGCATACATGCCGTAGGTGTCGATCTTGTTCTTGGCATCTATGGCAGTGGCCTTCATATGTACCGGTGCCCAGACCTTGATCGGAGCGCTGGCACAATTGATTTTGAAGAGCAGCGTTGGTCTTGATTTCAGAGGACTATCGGCCCAAGCCGAACGCGGCGCAAGAATCGATGATCTGCTTGTCTGCTTCGGTGCAACGTACTGCTCATATAGGAAGCCCTCGTGATCATCCGGTCGTTTGATATAGCGATCCAACTTTGCGGCGGTATCGGGATCGAGCTCCGGCCTTGCCTTAAGATAGCCACGAATCAAAGCATCCGCATCTTTCATCGGTGTCGAACTTTTGTAATCATCAGGCAGCTGGTTCGGCTCGAAAACGGCCTGTATCCGATACGTCCAGGCTGTGTTTTTGTCGAGCGCCCCCTTGGCCTGGTTGATATCGATCAGTTCAAGACTGGTCGGCCCGTAGGCTTTGAAGTGAATTTGTTTTGCGTCCGTCGCGGGGGACAAAGACAGGGTCAGGGTGTAACCCTGACCCTGTTTAAAAGCTTGTGCATGACTAAGAACAGCCTGGCGCCCCCTGTCACGCCACTGGACCTCCAATTGACCGCAAGGAGGCTGGATCGTGAATGAAAAACGGTCCGGCTGGACCGGCTCGCTGAACCGGACATACACGGGATGGTCCAAACGCAGTACCCGACCGCCGTCATTTGGATAAGTGGAAAGAATCGTTATTTCCGATCCTGCTGTAATTTTTTGCTCTGACAAGGATGAAACCGGTTCTTCTTTTTTGCTGCAGCCCGGGAAAACAAATATCAACATAAAGATCGTTCCGATCAATACGGCCCTTATCATCTGTCTTCCATCCATCACAACGCTCCTTTTCATTGGGCAGCCCAACCCTTCTATCATGCCGCCGTGCATGTTTCCTGACTGCTGCATTTGAAAACTTCTTATCCAGACATGCCATTTGAACCGACTTTTCAAACCTCAATATGCGCTTGATATTTTTCTTTTCCAGTGCTGTCGTTACAATATTGCCCTGATGCGGCTGATACCACTTCTTCTTGCTGAAATACTGATGAAGGCGGCTGTTTTTAAAAAGGTATCCATGCCGGGCGAATATTTCATTTCTGGCGATTTTAAGCACGTATTTTGGCAGATAATTCAATGCATCCTTTTCAATTAATTTTTCATGGGAGTGCGGAAAAATAAAATCGGATTCATTCAAAAATGAGGACCAGCATGATTCTTGAGCGCTGCAAATGGCCAGTGATGAGTTTCCCCGGTAAAAGACTTTTATCATCTCAGTGGCCTCAAAACTCATGATGAACTTAAACACTTCGGTCTTCTGCAGGCTTTGCAGTAATTTCATCAATAAAGGCCCATGGGTTTGAAGCTGCAGCATCCGGTTATTGGCTTTATGAAAGGTCAGTTGAAAAGCATTGTCTTGCCCGCTCTGGATGGCGATATTTTTTATTTTTTCAACATCTATATCTTGAGGATTATAATCAATATACAGCCATGGCCGGCACGTTTCATCCGGGGGAAACTCCACATTGAATCTCACCGTTTGATCGCTGCTTGTATTGGAAGCCACAAACACAGGCAACCCTTCACCGATGGTTGCTTGCCTGGTGACCCAACCGCCATACCCTTCATTGATGTTTATTAGCCCTGAAAAAAGAACAGTACAGATGACAAATAGGGATTTGCTCAAATATGGACTTTGAATTTCCATAGCATATCCTCTTTTACGCACGAAATTCAACAGACGCTTTTATCTTACTGCCGGCCGATTCATTCACATTTGCCGATGCGCTTGCCACTGGTTTTTGTCGTGATGGTCATATTACCGGCCGCGGGTCCCATATGGGCCTGGCTGGTACCTTCAAAGGTGTCGCCTTTAAAGGTTATCTCGCCACTGCTTTTGAAGGTCGTGCCCTGTTGTTCGCACGTCATGGTATACGTCACCGTGTTGCCTTCCGTTTTCATGTCGGTGACTTTGCAGCCTTGGGCGTCGGCGGATGAAGCGGGCACCGGGTCCTGTTCGGTGAGACATTGGGTCATGGTCTGGGCCGGCATCCCACCCGGCATACCCGCCATCTCCACCTTGGCCGTGATTTCGTATTTGCCTGGTTTCAGGTCCAGCGCCCAGGCCGGTATAGCAATTGTGATGATACCCAGTAAAATTATGACAGAAAATTTTTTCACCATTGTTTCAAACTCCTTTCTCGAAATATATTAAAGAACCATATGGTCACAATTGACCCTACTGTCGCAAAAAGAGTGCTCACACCGTCTTTTAAGACATTTGGCCATCTTTGTATGCAACATGAGAAGCTTGGGACAGCGCCCCTGCCCGCTTCAAATGGTAGACGGAATAAAAAGCGCCCATGAACGCAAGGCTGACGCCGATGCCGATAAAAACAATGCTCAGCGTGGAGTCAGCTCCCGGCTCCAGCACTGCCTGATCGGGTTTTTGGGGATTATAAAACACCTTTATCTGTTTGCCTTTGGGATAGCGGGCAACAGTTTTTCTAGCGTTGAGTTTGTTGCTTGCGCCAAATGTGATCCGGCTGGATCGATAAGATTGTCTATCCACATTGTAGGCATAGGCAACTATCGGGACGTGTTCTACCACTTTTCGTCGATTGGTGCCGGTTCCGGTGGTTCTCGTGCTTTTGACCACTTCTGATTGAATCACCGCGCCTTTGGCCACCGGCCACGCTTTGCTTTGGGTACCCAATTGATAGGAGCGATATCCGAAAAAAGCAAAGGCGGCACCAAACACGACAAACAATAGGCCGGTGGCGATCTTTTCCGCCTTATAGGGTAAAAATTTACTTGCAGCAATATTCAGACCGAAAACCAGGATCCCCAGGCCGATCACTTTGCCCATGGTCTCGGATTGCAGCAGAATAAGCATAAGGCCCACGAAACCGACAAAAAGGCCGATGAGACAAGAAAGACAGCCCTTGGCTTTGGTGATCTTCGGCTTGACCATGCGCTCGGCCTTTTGGGCAAAGTCGCCAAATGCTTCCAATGTTTCCTGTTGCGACAAACGTTTCATGTTCTCCTCCTATTGCTTTCCCCAAATGCGCGTATTGAGATTCAACGCCTCGACAATGTCGATCACCAGTTTCATGTCGTCGTGGTATTCTTTAATCCTGGAAAAATCGAGCAGGCTCTCCTTCAAGGCGGGCTCGAACAGTTCACGGTCAAAGGGGATAGCCATATAGAGCTTATTGCCAGAAAAAGAGAGCCGGATATCTTTTTGGGCCCGGGTTTGATAAGCCGTAATGCGCTGCATCAAACTGGTGGAAAGAATATAGCGGGCTTCGACCTGGTCCTGCCCGTAAACCACAAACAGCCGTTCGAATTCCGGATCTTCGAGTTTGATCAACTCACCCTTCTGAACATTGAGCTTCTGGAGCGCCTGGCCCAGGCCGCCCAACCGTTTTTCCAACTTATCCGGCAATACGATGGTGGTGGTGTTGAACGATTTGTTGAAATCAGCCGCAAAAAACAGGCCGCTGAAGATGGGATACACATCGGTCCGCGTTCTGCGGTTGCTACCGGACCCTGTGGTATGCTTTTCCACGCGGTCGACCTGGATCTCGGAGAACTGGATGGCGGTTCGGCCCAGCGTGCCGCTGACCCGGTCGTCTCCGGCATAGCGGTCGGGATGTTCGGTGAACAACCGGCTGTTGATAAACTCGGCTTTGGGGACCCGGCCCTCTTTTTCATAGGTGAGCGCCGGATTGATAAAGGCAACGACCCTTGGAACGATCGCGGCTTTGAAACGGTCCTTGTACCCTTTGAAGTACTTGACGTACCAGACGAAAAGGGGCACGCCGCTGATGACAAGGGCAATCATCATCAGGTTGATCATCAGGTTTGCCTTGACGATCAGGACAAGGCACGCAAGGTTGAACAGCAGCGAGACAATGACAAACGGCACCATCTTCTTTTTGGCGGTCTTACGCATATCTTCCAGTTGAATCAGGTCCGGCATCAATTCGGTCTGATAGAAAGATTCGAGGGATGGCATACTGATCTCTCCTTATGGACACCGGCGCCAACGTGAACGCCGGGGTTAAGCGTTAAACAGGGTGCCTACATCGACATTGGCCCTTTGCGACTCTACGATTTCGAAAAAAACCTTCCTTTGATAACGCATCAAACCGGCCATGATGTTGCTGGGAAACATTTCCAAGGCATTGTTGTATTCCAGCACCGATGCATTATAGGCCCTGCGGGCCGCCGAAATCTGCTCTTCCAGCTCATTCAAGGAACCTTGCAAATCGAGAAAATTCTGACTGGCTTTCAGGTCGGGATAGTTTTCCACGGCCACCATGATGCGGCCGATGGCCTGGGTGGCCTTACGGTCCAGGTCCACCGCCTGGCTTTCGTCTATCGGCCCTGAGACGGCTTTGGTCCGCATGTCGGTGATTTCGGTGAGCACGCCGGCTTCATGCTGCATATAGCGCTGCACCATCTTGACCAGGTTGGGCAACAGGTCGAACCGTTTTTTCAACAGCACATCGATGGTGCTGAAAGCCGTGGCCACCTGATTCTTTTTGCCAACCAGGCTGTTGTAGAGAAAAATCAATAAGAGTACTATCAAACCAATTATAATCGCCGATAGGATCATCGCGCCTCCTTTGTTCTTAATTCAATAGACGTAAAACGAACCATAATCTCGCACGCAAAAGCGTTTAAGTTTTCGGGGGCAATACAGGGAAATAGGGATTCTATTTGGAACCTATTCAGACTGTGAGAAATAGTAATTTACCGCATCTTTGTATCCGTTGCCGAAACCCAGCATATTATTGCTCGGTTTAACGCCTTTGAAATCAAGACTGAATTTGACATACCGGTCGAATTTCCCCAGATCCATTGAGGGCGCGCCGCCAATGCCCCAGCTTACAGGGCCGGTTATCTCCTTATTGACATTGAAATTTTTGCCGAGACCCAGAGCGAATTTCTTCGCTTTTTCACAGATCTCACCGTAATCTTCCAATTGCAGGGAGTAGGCTGAAACACTCCAAAGCGAAGCGTCAATGCCGACCATGGCGCCCACGAGATAGCTGGTGCCTTGTTGATAGAGATCGCCGATAATCTTTTCAATCATCGCACCGGCCGCACCGTTGTCCAGCCTGGAAATTACCGCATAAGTTTTGGGATTGATTTCCAGCCACCCCCATCGCGCCTCCCCATCGATAACGGCCGGATGGCTGGGGAAAAGCATGGCCTGCCGGCATGCCTGGACGCGCTCGATGAGTGACGGTGGAAATTTCTTTTTGCTGAGGATATCAATGAGGACTTTTTTATTGGTGTGATCGATGTAGGCGAGCTGCGTGCCCTCCGGGCATTTTTCCCACAGTTCAAAAAGTCCCAGACCGCCGTTGGGAATGGCGGCGGCTTCCAGGCGCGCAGCCGTCAATCCGGACAACAGGTTAAAGGCGCGTCGGGCTTTTTGCATCTCCTTGGCTTGGCCGCCATGGACGTCGTTAACGACGTGTAACAGGTCGATTTGTGTGGATGGGGCGGCCTTGGTGCCGGACCGTTGAACAGTAACCAGGATGCATCGGCCGTTGAGACTCCGCCCTGTCTTCAAACCGAGTTTTTCGGCGGTGGTGTGCTCAAAACGCGTCTGGGATGCGATAAATCGGTCGATGACACCGCGGCCGTACCACCGGAGTGTAGAGAGACTGTCGGGGGCAGCGGCTGCGGTATGGGCGCCGGTGCGCAGGGCTTGCAGCTGGGCGGCGGCGGCTTCATCAAGGTCGGGTGAATTGACGGCCAAGACATGAAACCTTCCGCCAAGGGGATGTTGCGCGTCCACCGGCTGTTCGGCCGTGTCTTGGCGGCCGTCCATGCTGACGGTGATGCGCTCGTGTTTTACCGTCCAGGTATCAAGCGGTACACTTTTACTTCCCACATGCCGCCCCAGTGGGCCGTCCAAAATGCATTTTAAAGCAGGATGGCCCTTTTCACGGGTTTCGGTGTAGCCAATATCAAACGCATCCAGACCGGCTTCGTCGTCGCGATAGGAAACATCCAGCACCGCCATCCGCTTGGTTTTAGAAATACCACCGCCGGACAAGGCATTGGCAGCCATGCGTGTGTTTTGGGTACTCTGGCTTGCGATGGCCTCCAGATCAAGTTCCACCCGGACTCGTATTTTCTGCCGCCGGTCCTCCGGCTCGGTGTCCGCTTTGTTCCGTAAGACAAGGCCTTGAAGCTGGTCCAATTCCCGGCACCAGGGAAAGACCACGAAATGCTTCCGGCCGCCACGGTCCTCAAAACGCAAGGCCGGCAGAGAGTCGACCTTGATCATGGCCACGCCGGCCAGCGCGGCCAGCGCTTTTCGGCCCTGGCCGGTGGGCTTGACTTCGGCCCGCGCGGTAACAAAGCCTTGCTCGTTGAGCACTCTTTCCGCAAGGCCGGCTAGATCCGAGGGATCACCCCACCCCTGGGTCAATACGGCCTCGGGACTATAGCGCTGGGACCAGGCGCCGCGGCGGCCGGGAACCCAGGGCAAGCCGGCGATCCACTTCAGGACATCGGTCTCTTTGACGGCCTTTTTCAGGCGATGCGCTCCCGGAGCAATGGTGCCCGGCACCGGCACCTGCTGTTTGCCCAGATCGGCGCTTTCCAGACTTGCAGGGCCGGACGTCACCCGGCCGGGACGCGCATACCCTTTGGCGGCGCGTTGGGCCTGGAGTTTGGCTGCTGTTTCTTCTAATCGGCGCCAGAATCGCTCCGAAATCGAATCCTTCAATACCATCCGTTCGGATAGCAGCAATGGATCTTTGAAAGATGTTGTCTGAACAGACCGCGCAATGTTGTCCAGAATCAGCGAGCCCAGTTCCCAATCCACGATCTTTGCTTTGCGCGGCAGGTTGAAAAGCATGACGCCCCGCCGGGTCTGGCCGTCGAAGACCACGCTTTTTTCATCCAGACCAAAGATCAGTTTGGTTTCCAATGCCTGCGCACGGCACACGCCGGTGGCGGCAACCGCGGCCGGACCGGCGACACCGGTTGCCCCGAAATCGCCCATTCCGCGATGTTTTTTTGTGGCGGCCTCCATGCGGGCCGCGGCCAGGCGCTGATCAAAGGCCGCCTGGTTCACGGCGCCGGACCCCTTCTTTTTGAGAACCAGCAAGGGGCCGATGCGGGTATGCGATCCATCGGCCTGATCGCGAAAGGTGACATCCAGGGCCACCCAATTGCCTTGTTGCCCGGCAATCCTGCCCTTGACGGCACCGGCGGCATTGACAAATACGGCGATGCCTTGGCCTGACACATCGGGTGGCCCCGAATCTCCTTGGGGAGACGGGGCCGATGCCAGGTCCAGCCGCACGCCGCCACCGTGAACGTCTACGAACAGGTTGCCCTGGGCCTTCATCGCCGCCAGCTTTTCAGGCATGCGAAAGGCCAGGCGAACCAGATTTCTGGCCCCCGGCGCCATCATGGTGGGACGATGGAATCCCAGGGGCAGATATTCGGTGGCCGGGTGCAGCCGGAACACCATGTCGCCGTGTTTGGTGGGCAGATGGTAGCTGAACCGTTCGGCCGGATCGACGGCCAGCAGGGCCTGAACCTTGGAAGTCAGGAAGGCTTCCAGCACACGAAAGACAAACCCGTCACCGGCGCTGATCCGGCCAATGGCCGGCCGATCTGTCACACCGGTCAGACGCAGGGCAAAGCTGGACCCCAGCCCTTTTTCCGGTTGGGTGGGCAGCTCCGCCGGCGCCTTGGGCAGCGCCGGCATGACGCCGGTGAGCGGCAAGTCGATATGACCGTAATTGATATCGTAAAAGTGCAGTGAGGCCTGGGTCATCTCACCGTCCGGCACCAGAAAGATGCAGGCGCCGCTCACCGGCTGACCGGGGGCAACGGACAACGCCCGCTCACCGGGCAACAGCAACGGCTCCTGGCACAACCAGGTGGCCGGTGATACCGGCTGGGTGGTTTCCCGGTTCCAGCGCAAAAACAGGTGCCGCGTCAAATCGGGAATCAGATAGGGCGGAATGGCCTGCTCATAGCGCACCGGTGCGGCCGAACCGGCCATCCAGGCGGCCGGGTGGCTGGAACCGTCTTTATACACGGCCACCTTCTGGGGTTTCAGGCGGTTGGTCAGGTCGAGGGGAATGGCCAGGTAGCGGTATCCCGAAGGGGCGTCCACCCCCCGCAGGCGCGATAAAAAAATCATTTCCGACGCGGCCAGGCGCACGGCTTTATTGCTTCCGCTTACCTGGAGGGGAATGCGTTTGGCCACCCGCACGTCGCGGACCAGGAGATCGTTGCCGGACAGCTTGGCGCCCACCGCATCATCGTACACCGTCAGGGGCTCGCCCACCGACCAGGCCACGGCTTCGGGTGAAGCCGCCTGGTCGGTCTGCGGTCTTTCGGGAAATGCCACGAACCGTCCGGCGGCAAAGAGCCGGTTGCGTCCCTTGTCGTTGCGGTCGGACAAAGTAAGGCGCAGGGCAATGCGTTTCTCCTGTTCCGCGGGCCGGTCGATCCGGCCGGCCAGTTCGTCAAAGGTTTTTTTCACCTGTGCCAGATCGGTGGAAGTGACGTAGCGGCCGCCGCTCATCCCGGCGGCATGGGCAAACACCCCTCCTTCATCCTGATCCACAACACCCACAAACAGCGATCGGATCCCCTCGTCGCGCAGGCTTGCCAGCAGAATGTCGAACGCTTTCTGCTGCTTTTTCTCCACCTTCATGGCCGCATCGGTCAAATAGACCAGGTAGCGCCGGGTGGAGGGGACGGCTTTGAGAGTCTGCAGGGCCGCCCGGGTGGAGCCCAGGATGTCGGTGCCGCCGTTGCCCTTCATCATGGAGAGACCCCGTTGCAGTGGTGCTTTTTGGGCCGTGATAACCTGGTTCACGCGGGTATCGTTGCTGAAGGTGATGAGCTGCACCAGGAAATCCCGGGGAAAGGCCTGGGTGAATTCCTTGAGAATCTGTTGGACCTTGACGATCCGGAAATCACACCCTTTGCGGGCCGGGTCTAAATCCATGCTGCCGCTGTTATCCACCACCAGCGCCATCACGGGAACATCGGAAAGCCCAACAGCACGGGGGCGTTCATAGGTGACCCGGTAGTGGCGGCCAAGATCGGCCGAGATCCTGGCAAACACGTTATCCAAAGAAGATTTGTCGTGGGCTTCGAAATAGGCGCCGCCTGACAGATCGGCCACTCGGGTCAAAGTATCGACGTCCGGTTTCTGGCCGAAGCCGATGGTAAAGACCGGCATCCGGGCTTTTTCCACGGCCTCCATCACCTGGGCCTTGGTCGCCTTGCTGCCCGGTCCGG
Source organism: Desulfobacteraceae bacterium (assembly GCA_050305555.1). Taxonomy (GTDB): domain Bacteria; phylum Desulfobacterota; class Desulfobacteria; order Desulfobacterales; family Desulfosarcinaceae; genus JARRKU01. The sequence goes on from JBNLFN010000062.1 coordinate 52,770, forward strand.
TATCGTTCCAATTGGCATCGACCCCGTCGGTAAAGACCACCAGCGCGCGGCGGCTCTCGGTGCTTAGATGTTTCAGCCCGAGCAGGATGGAATCGAACAGCGCCGTTGCCCCGTTGGCGCGCACCCCGTCCAGGGCCCGCAGCAGCTCGGCGCGGCTTCCGGCCTTGAGCATTTTGGGTTGGGTGTCAAAATCAACAATGGTTATTTGGGCATTGCCGGGAAATCGTTGAACAAAACCTTTGACCGCATCCACCGCTTTGGCCATGGCACCTTTCATGGAGCCCGATGAATCGAGCAGCAGCACCACATGCAAGGGGCTTTTCAGCGGCTCCACGGAAACCACCCGCCCGGCCTGGCCCCCTTCATAGCAGCGGATACGCTCGGGTTGAGGAACAATGTTGTCGTCCAGTTCCAGCAGGGAGATATCCACCTCGGCTGATTGGCCGTGCTGGCGGGCATCCAGTATTTCCAGCCGGCCCTCGGCTTTGGGGGCGAAAACCCGGGAGAGGGAACGCGGCCAGTCAACGGTGGTGATGCGTCCGGCATGCACCGGAATCAGGTGGGCCTGGGCATAAGTCAACCCCGCATCCTGAGGCGGGCGGGCCTGGAGCTGCCAGTATCCCGAAGGCACCCAGAAGATGGTATCCCCGTCGGGGGTCCGGTCCGCGTGCATTTTCGAGGATTCAAAGTTGGGATGCTGTATTCGGGCATCCCATTCCGCATGCAATTGAACCGATCCGTGCGGAAGCTGGCGCACCCGCATCGCTCCCAGGTGCGGCCCATCCTTCAATTCGGGGAGCGGCGCCCCTTGTTTCAGATGGATGCGCACTGTTTGGGCTTTTTTGGCGTGGGTGGATACGGTCCATTTATAAGAGCCGGCGTACTGCGGCAAATCGAAAACCTCCTGGCGTGATCCGTGCTCGATGCGGCAAGTGGCTTGATGACGGACCTTGCGCTGGTAATCTCCGAAGTGTGAATGAGTGGCGCCATCCAGGACGATGTCCTTTTGCTCGAAGGTCACTTCCAGCGACTGGTAATGTTGACCGTCATGGTCGACCCAGAAACTGAACCGGCGGCGTTCCTTGCCGCCAATGGTCATGGTCAGAGGATGATCCGTTGCCAGCACCCGTTGCAAATAGACTTGCACAATCGTTTTTTTCGATGAAATCGTGAAATGATAAAAGAGACGTTCGTTGGCATTCGGCTGAATACGTCCCACCACATGCTCCGGTGTATCGGCCAATTGCTCGGCCGCGGCCTGGGCCAGCCATGCCTGGATAGCCTTGTGTTGGATCTGCCGGCTGTTGCCGAAAGTGGTTTGGTAGGTCCATTGCTCGCCCCGCAGGCTCAAACGCTTTTGGCTGCCGCCCTTGTCATCGGGCAGTTTCAGATCATCCTCCCACTGCGGTTCATAATACTTGATTTTACTGCTTTCAGGTGCTGCCGGGGCCGGCGGCAGAGGCGGCTTGAACCCGGCCCGGGCAACCATGGGAAGCCAAAGGGCGCCTAACGTGATGGCGATGATAATAAAGCGTTTGGATTGGTGCGCGGGCATGGTTTTTCTCCTTTAAAAGCGGCTATTTTTTGGTGGTGTTGGCAGACCTTGAGGATCTGCCGACTTTTTTGCGGCACACATCCCGGTCGCACAAGTTTTGCCGCATGCGTCTGTCTTTGATCTTTTTGCACAGGGAACAGTCCCCGGTTTTTCTGGCGATTTCATAATAACAATAGCCTTCAACGCCGCGGGCATTGGCGCCCCAGTATCGGGTGATCTTGGCGCACAATTCCGGTTTCTGCATGGCCACGACTTTTTCTTGAAAGCACCATGGCGGCCGTTTGTCTTTCAGGCAGGCGGTATGGAGAGCCTCTTCTGAACGGTTTTCCTGGATGCATTGCACTTCGACATTTCCATAGTCCACCGTGAGATCCAGGTTGCCTGGTTTGTCCTCCGGCCTGAAAGTAAATTTGCGCTGTGCGCCGGCCGGGATTTTTAAATTGTGCGTTTTCCCGGCGGCCTTAAACCGGACACCGGCCTTGTGGTTCGCCAGGGAAGTGATTTGCACCTGATAGAATTGGTAGGCGCCATGGATTCCCCAGCTGCTCCAGCTGCGCTCGTTTCTGATAAAAACCTTATGCATGGCTTGAATATGCGGCATCCGGCCGATCAAAACGACCTTTATGGAGAGTTCGCCCTCCGTAACACCCATATCGAGGGTGTCAATGCCCAGGTCCGGATCGAACTTCACTTTCCCTTGACCCTGGTGCGTGCATTGATCTTTGGATTTAAGAGGCGTTTGGTCTTTATGCGGCACGGCAAACCAGGAAACCGATTGGCTCGAACCTATGGGTTTGGCTTCCAAACGAATTTTCGTGCCGGGCGACAACACCAGATTCCAGGTTTCCCCGGCATTTAAAAAGTCGCTGACATCGAATTTGCGGGGGCGATTTTTTTGATGGGCATTCTTTTTGGCAACGGCCTCCGGGTCGGCCTCAAAAATCCTGGCGAGTGCTTCGAGGGTCTTTAGGGTATAACCGGCCGGAATTTGCAGATCGCTTTCCTTGATCGGCGTTCGTTGGATATGTTCCAGCACAGTGTACCAGTCATCTTGCAGCAGCAAGTCTATCTTGACCGGAAAACCGAGTTCCGGCGCCATCCAACGACGCATGACGCCATGGCCCTGCATAAGGACTATCTGCCGCTCGCACGCCTGGCCTTGCAGGGATTCTTGGCCTTCCATTTTGACTGTGTAGCTTTTGGCGTTCAGTTCAGCCGCTTGAAAAGGATCTTCGTTCATCAGGACCATCAAATCGTCGCCGGACGTTTCCGCATAGGCCTTATACTTGGGAAATACCAGCCTGGTTTTATTGGCCGGGGGGTTGACAAGGATATAGTGGTCCGGGTCGCCAGGGTGCGTCATCTGCAGCCGGTAGGCGCCGTCCTTGAACCAGATGTGTCCTTTGCGGATTTCGACGTCCCGGCTTTCAACCACATCAGCCTGGAACTGGACTGCCGCCGCCGATGAAACTACAAGCAGCAGTATTAAAGAGGCCAAGCCAAATAATTTTAACGATACATACGATTTCATTTGTTCTCTTCTTTTTTGATGGGTTTGACGCCTGTCAACGTAGATTTCGTCGTGGGGTTTTGATCATCCAAGCGCTTCGACTGCGGAATCGGCGTAGACGGCTTTTGGGGCAATGGCTTTCGCATCGGTTTCCAATGGATTTTCTTCTGCTGAAGTTTTTGTAAGGGGGGTTTTTCGACCTGCGGCAACCCAGCCCCGGTTTGCTTCGTCAGTCCGTTCCCTTGAGCGTCGGATTCGGATGGGTCCTCCACGCCGCCCTCCGGGGTCCAGTTGTTTTCTTCATCCTCAGACCACTGGGTTCCATCGCCGGGAACTTCTTCCTCGTAGGCATCGCTTCCTGTCTGATCGACACAATCGTTGGGCGCATAGACCTCGATTTCGACAGAAGACCCGATCATGGCAACCCCGCCGGGCAAAGGGGATTGTTTGACCACCTGGCACTCCTTGCCTTTATGTTTGGCGGTCTCGCTCCCGATAATATGGACCACCGGATTAATGCCGGCCTGCTGCAGAATCGCGCAGGCCTCGGATTTCGTTTGACCGATAACACCGGGAATACGCAACATGTCATCTACAGCCGGATTCGTGCGTGCATCGGGCAAGCGGTCCAAAGGACCGCCGACTGAAACGGTTGCGATCGTCATTATTGCGACTGCCATGATGAATGGTATGGTTCGGTGCATCATTGCGCTGTTCCTTTTTTTATCAGGTGAATGTTGTTTACCCAGGCCTCGCGCTGGGCCCAACCAGAGCCTTCCATAGCGATGGAATAGATATATTTTGGTTTCGGCTCAAGCTGCATCATGTCAAATATATACCGGAACCAAAGATTCGCCGGTACCTTTTGGCCGTTAGTGCTTTGCTGCCCTTCAACGGGTTCCAGCATGAAGAAACCACGCCAGAAGTTATCTTTTTCGCAGTGTTTTTCGCCGCTGCTGTCCTGATAGCAAATGGCAATCGCCAGCGGTGCGGTACGCCCATCCGTTCCTGTGCCACCAAGGGTTTGCCGGACGACTTTGATGTCTGCCCGCAGATAGAGCGCCTGGGCATTGCTGACATCTTTTTCGATGAGTTGCATGATGCCTTCCCCGACAGACGGCTTCATGCTGCTCAATTTCACTCCTTGCGTCTGCAAAGCAAAGGTGGTGACGGCCTGGTTTTCACGATATTCGCGATGCGGCTGCCAATGGTTGAGCCCATTGGTAAAAAAGCTGTTTTGAACCAGATCGCCGGGTATGGGCAACGACGTTGTCTCAATTCCGGCAGCGGTTTTTTCTTTTTCCTGAACCACATAGGCAATCGGCTGGTGGCTACCGACCAGCAAAAAGTCGTCAGGCCCCTGCAAGTAGGTAATGCCGCGCGTCATACCGGCCATGGAGTGCGTCTGGTGGGCGACCAAAAAGATGGTATGGGGAAATTTATCCCTGATCAGCTCCTGCGACGGCACTTCAACAGCTACATAAAGCAAGGTGTCCACACTCTCACGGGCGATGCCTAAATGCCAACGAAACCGAGATGTCTTTAGCCCGGAGTGAAGGGCCGGGCCCATGGGGAGTGTAAAGCGCCGGGCGCCGGAAGCATAGGGCCACTTGTTAAAGAGCGACACCGTGACATTGCGCGCGAAGGCCGGGCGGGAAAATCCCAATGTGTAGTCATTTCCCGGGATCACCTCAAAAGAGTAAAGGACCCCATAGCCATGATCGTATTGGCTATCGTTGCCAAGCCAACTGTTGCGATAGGCAAGCGTTCCTTTGAAAGGTTGCCGACCCGTACGCAGGGGTACCACATGGCGATAATCCGACATGCCGCCTATTGCAGGACCGGTGGACAGGGCAACCCACAGTCCTGCCGCCAGCCATAGCCAGACTTTTATTCTACGTGGTATCATCATTTACCGTAGCGTTTGACCAACTCATAGATCGCCTGTTCGATGCAGGCCCGTAGCGCTTGATCAACGCCCTCCTTTTTTTCGCGGGCAATGGAGACATCCGCGCTCCCGGTTTTTTGGCCGGTAACATTTTTAAAGAATGAACCGATGCCTTTGACCGAAAAGCCGCTCTGCTTCACCGGCTTG
>JBNLFN010000063.1:0-5619 GCA_050305555.1 Desulfobacteraceae bacterium
TATTGTTGTGCCGCCGGCGGCGGTGTGATCAATTGCGGCCCGCCCTATAAAAAGGCACGGGTGAAAGGCAACCGGGTCAAGGCGGAGCAATTGGCAGCCACCGGGGCCGAAGTGTTGGTGGCGCCGTGCCACAATTGTCACAGCGGCTTGGAGGACATCAACCACCATTATGAGTTGGGCATGAAGGTCAAATTTATCAGCGATATTCTCTACGAAGTAATGGAAAAGCGCACGGGCGCAGAAATTGAAAAGGAGACATCATGAAGGTGACAAGCGTAGCATACACAGTCCTTATGGTGGTTTTCTGTGTTATGATTGGGCAGGGGGTTGCCCAGGAAGATATGCGCGTGGTCGACAACTCGGATTTTGCCAAACCCATTCGACCGGCATCCATCTTTGAACATGACCGTCATAATGAGAACAGCGGTATCGACGACTGCATAGAGTGTCATCATACTTATCAAAATGGTCAACGCTCCGAGGATGAGTCCTCGGAAGATCTTCGTTGTGTCGATTGCCATAACAACAGCAAAGGCAGTCCGGATTATGGGTTGCGCAAGGCCTTTCATAGCAATTGCAAAGGATGCCACCTGGAACGTAAAGCCGGACCCATTTTTTGCGCTGAGTGTCATAAAAAAGAGTAGCGCATATGGCATGCTCTACGGCCCAATGAAATATCATCAGGGCCGCTTTGCACAGAGGATAGAACCCACAAAAAGGAGAGGTTCGACATGGGCAAAACAATCCTGATCATCGATGACGACCCTGTGGTGGTCAAATACCTCGAGAACCTGTTTCAAGACAATGGCTATGAAACATGCCATGCGAAAGATGGCGTACAAGGTGCTACGATCTTAGAAAAGATCAAGCCGGATCTGATCACTCTGGACCTTCAAATGCCCGAACAATGGGGTCCTCGATTTTACCGGCGTATGGCCAAGGATAAAAAGCTCAAGGACATTCCCGTAATCGTCATTAGTGGCCTGTCGAGCAGTAAGTACAGTATTCCCAAAGCCGTAGGGCACTTGAACAAACCCTTTGATCCGGACGAGCTGTTACAGTTGGTGCGGGAGCACATTTAACGCGGGTGGGTTGCCAACGTGAGGTGGCACATCATACAGCTATGGAAAAAGGTTCATGCAGCCCAAAAAAGCCAAGAAAAGGCACAGTCTGGTCCTGAAGATTATCGCCTCGGTGGGGGTTATCTTGTTGATCTCCTGTGGCCTGTGGGCTTTTTTCTTTGATCGGCAGTTCAAGGCCAAGGTCATGGCAGATGAGGTGGCGAACTGCGATCGGATCGGTGAAGTGATTCTTTTGGCGACCCGCTATGCCATGATGTTCAACGCACGGGACGACATCAACCAGATCATCACCAATATCGGCCGCCTGAAAGGGCTTGAGCATATACGCATCTACAATAAAAAGGGCCAGATCAAATTCTCCAACCTTCAGACGGAAGTCGGTCGCCAAACCGGGATCAAGACAGAGGCCTGTCACATCTGCCACCACACCGATCCGCCCCTGGAAAGCCTGGGCATTCAACACCGCCAGCGGATGATCCGCAAGGGACGTCAAGCGTATCGGCTGGGTGTCATCAGCCCCATCTACAATGAACCGGGTTGCAGCACCAGCGATTGTCACGCCCATCAACCGGCCAAAAAGATTTTGGGGGCCCTGGATGTGGTGATTTCACTCCGCGATAGCCAGGCACGAATTGATTCGTTTCATCGCTGGCTGGTCCTGCTGGCAGCCATTCTTTTTACTTCCACTTCAGCCATCATTTTTTTCGTGTTGATGCGCTTTTTCATCGTCCCCATCCGACGGATTATCCGGGGCACGCGCCGTATCGGGCAGGGCAGCTACGAGGCATTGCAAAACTTCAGCACCAATGACGAGATGGGCCAACTGGCCGGAGCCATTGACCGCATGGGGCGGGAAATCGGTAACAAGCAGGCAGAGCTCAATCGCCAGAAAAATGATTATCAGCGGCTTTTCGAACTGGTACCGTGTATCATCACCGTTCAGGATAGAGATTATCGCCTGCTGAGCTTCAATCGTGAGTTCTCGAAACGCTTCGATCCCACACCTGGCGACTATTGCTATTCCGCCTACAAAGGCCGGACAGAGAAGTGCGAGTTTTGTCCGGTGGAAAAAACCTTTGCGGATGGCCGGCCGCATTACAGCCAAGAGACCGGAATCAATAAAGACGGCACCCGTACCCATTGGATTGTTAAAACTGCTCCCATGACCAATGCCAAAGGCGAAATTGTCGGCGCCATGGAGATGAGCCTGGACATTACGCAACACAAAGCGCTGGAAGACCGCCTGCTCCAATCGGAGAAGAAATACCAAGCCATTTTCAATACCATGCCCAACCCGGTTTTTTTGCTTGATGCCGATTCCTTTGAGATCCTGGACTGCAACCATAGCGTTGGTACAACCTACGGGTATCAACGGGACGAGTTGGTGGGTCGCTCTTTTTTAGATTTTTTTGGAGATGAGGAGCGAGATAATTATGCCCAACAAATGCGACAGCATGATGAAATCGAGCAAGTGCGTCATCGGCACAGCTCCGGGGAGACATTCTTCGTTCGCATCCGTGTGACCCTATCAGATGATGAAGATCGTAAAGTGCTGCTGGTGACCACCACCGATATCACCCAGCGCCTGGAGGCCGAACTGCAATTTGTCCAGACAGGCAAAATGGCCACTTTGGGCGAAATGGCCACGGGGGTGGCCCACGAATTGAATCAGCCACTTGCCGTCATCAAAACCGCCAGTAATTTTTTGATTCGAAAGACAAGCCGGTCCGAACCCATTGATCCCCAAATTCTGGAGACCATGGCCAAGGAGATCGATCAGCATGTGGACCGTGCATCCGGGATTATTAACCATCTGCGGCAGTTTGGTCGAAAATCGGACATCGATCTGCAGCCCGTTGCGGTCAATACCATTCTGGAAAAGGCATTTGAGATGTTCAGTCAACAACTCAAAATTAGAGCCATTGGCGTTGAGTGGCAGATTGAAGAGGACCTCCCCCTTATTCTGGCTGAAGGCGGCCGACTGGAGCAAGTTTTCATTAACTTATTGCTCAATGCACGTGATGCCATTGAAGAAAAGTGGCAATCGCAAACCCCGCCCCCCGGGGCAACTAAGAAAATTACCCTCAAGACCTATCGGCGCGATTCTCAAGTTTGCGTGGACATCTGCGATACAGGCAAAGGAATCCCCAAATCCAATCTGGGTAAAATCTTTGAGCCTTTTTTCACCACCAAAAAGGTGGGTGAAGGTACAGGCATTGGTCTGTCCATCAGCTACAATATCATCAAAGATTTGAAAGGCAGCATTCAGGTAGCTTCAAAGGAGGAGCAGGGCACCTGCTTTACCGTCTCATTTCCCATAGGCAGCTTCGATGAAGATGGATAAAAAACAGTTCTCCATTCTAGTAGTGGATGATGAACCCGGTATTCGTAAAATCCTCAGCCTGGCGCTCGCCGACAAGGGCTTCTGCGTATCGGTTGCCGCTGACGCTCGACAAGCCATGGCCTTGATTGATGATCAGCATCCCCGGATTGTGTTGACCGATATCAAAATGCCGGGAGTCGATGGTATCGAATTGCTCAAAGATATTAAGCAGATCCATTCCGAAATCGAGGTGATCATGATGACGGGTCACGGAGACATGGACCTGGCGATTCAAAGCTTGAAGTTCGGTGCCATGGATTTTATCACCAAGCCCATCAATGAAACCTTACTGGATATGGCCCTGCAGCGTGCCGGGGAGCGATTGATCATGCGAGCCCAGTTGACAGCCTATACCCAGAAACTGGAGCAGTTGGTGGAAGAAAAATCCCGTCAGCTTGTCGATGCTGAGCGCTTGGCCGCCATCGGAGAAACAGTGGCCGGCTTATCCCACTCCATTAAAAACATAGCCGCCGGCTTGAGTGGGGGCGCCTTTGTCGTTGAAAAAGGCATCGAGTTGGACAAGCGTCAATATCTGCTCGAAGGTTGGCATATGGTTCGGTCTAATGTGGAGAAAATCGGTCGCCTTTCCCTGGATTTACTCAACTATGCCAAGACGGCCACAATGGCATGCCAATGGTGCGATCCCAATGCGCCCATCGAAGAGATTGTCGCGCTTTTATCGCCCAGGGCCGAGGAAGAGGAGATCGCACTGGATATTCAATTGGCAGCGCATGCCGCACCCGTTTTTTTTGATCCTGATGCCATTCACCGGGCACTGCTCAATCTGGTGACCAACGCCATGGATGCTTGTCTGGATCGTAAAAATGCTAAAGTGGGTTTACATGTTTCCGTTGGTAAAAATGGAGGCATCTCATATAAAATCAAAGACAATGGATGCGGCATGGATGATAAGGTGCGCCGGCAACTGTTTCAGACTTTTTTTTCCACCAAAGGGGATAAAGGGACCGGCATTGGCTTGATGATGACCCGCAACATCATTGAAAAACATAGCGGCTCCATCAATTTCCATTCGCAATCGGGTAAAGGCACAGAATTCGTGGTCCGTTTGCCGGCCCACGATTCGCCCGGTGAGGTACCCACCGGTGCGACTGCTTCCGCTGAGGAGACCCTATGAACCAGGTCACCCTTGATACCGATGGCCGATTATATTTTGGCGAAGATCCAATTCAGTCTGATGTGTTGCGCTATTTGGGCGTAGAAGTGCGCCTGGCTTCAAGTTGCACCCTGCGCTCTTTTTTCCAATGCCTCTATGTCTATCCCGGTTTGAAGGCGCTGAACCCATTTTTGGATTCGTTTAATAAATATGTTTCTGAATGTCCCACCGAAGGTTGCCGGTGTGAAGGGGTTGACCAACTGGTGCTGTCGCGCACGGTGGAAATCATCGGCCACCCGACCCCGCCGCGAATGGAGCTGTCTGTATCATTGGGGGGAGTCCGAGGTTCGGCACCCTGTGATATCCGTATGTACTGGCTGGAGAATCTGTTGGATATGCCTTTAAAGCTAGGCCGGCTAAAGCATGTGGTTTTTGGAGATAAAATAAACAGCATGCAGTTTGATACGGTGTTCACCCTATTTGAATTAATCGACGGCATTTGCTGGCAGCTTAGTTTTCATAACCTGCCGACCGTATGTCGCATCACTTTTTAACAGCGCCATTGCCATGTGCTCCGAAAAACAAACCAAAACCGTTCTGGTGGTCGACGACCAATTGGAGATGCGCATATTTTTGCGTACCTTGCTCGAGACCCATGGTTTCCAACCGGTTTTAGCTACGGATGGCCGACATGGCCTGGAATGCGCACGGCAGCAACCGCCGGATATTATCATGCTGGATGTGATGATGCCCAATGAGGGTGGGGCCATCATGTACCGCAACCTCAAGGCCGATGCCAAGCTCAAACAAGTGCCGGTGATCATGCTCTCAGCCGTTCCACCCAGAGCCTTCAAACACTATCTGCACATGCTCAATTCCCAATCCGGTCAGCCCCTGCCACCGCCCGATGCCTATCTTGAAAAACCGCCTTCACCACAACAGGTGTTGCAAGCCATCAACGACTGCTGCTAAGCTGCAAAGGCGCCGAGGCCACCAGGGCCCGCGTTGCCTCGGGATCGCAGTATGACAAATACGGCTTC
>JBNLFN010000064.1:0-21916 GCA_050305555.1 Desulfobacteraceae bacterium
AGGCTGTGGACGCCGGAGCCTGCGTTGCCAAGGGTTCGCAGTATGATAAATACGGCTTCGCCCTTGGGCGCCTTGGCTCTGGAGCCCTCCGGCGTTTGAAACAGATGGGCAAGCGGATCGATTGAAATCAGGCTGTGGACGCCGGAGCCTGCGTTGCCAAGGGTTCGCAGTATGATAAATACGGCTTCACCCTTGGGCGCCTTGGCTCTGGGGCCCTCCGGCGTTTGGAACATTATAATAACAAGCTAAGTTATAGAGGTAACCCAATGAATGACTCCAGATGGGTATATAGTACGGAAACAGGGCGTGTCTGTCCTCAGTGCGGGCGGGCCGCCACCCATTGCGCCTGCAAGCAAAAGGGCTCCAATGCCGGGCCCATTGCCCCAGGTGACGGCGTTATCCGCATCCGCCGCGAAACCAAAGGCAGAAAGGGTAAAGGTGTGACCACCCTGACTGGATTTCAAATCAGCGACCCCGATTTAAAGCAGCTGGCCGCTAAACTCAAGCGCTTGTGCGGAACCGGAGGCTCGGTCAAAAAGGGGGTTATCCTTATCCAGGGGGACCATCGCGCTGCCTTGCAAACCGAATTGCGCAAACAAGGCTTTCAAGTCAAGCTGTCGGGTGGATAGCCCCTAAGTGAAGATACCCTTTGCTTTCTTTAAAACGATCTGGCTATTTCCCGGACCGTGTTCTTGCCCCGTATCGCATGGGATGGCGGTTAAAAAACGATCATCTGCTTGATCTGCGTGGGGTCATAGGATAAAGCAGGAGGCCATGAAAGTTACGTGTGCCAAGTGTAATGAAACGTTCAGCGCAACCGAAAAACCGTTGGACAACGGTGGTGCGGCAGCTCAGTGTCCGCATTGCGGGTTTGGCTTTACCCTGCATTTAGGCGGCCGGCGACCATTGCCTGAAATGGACGCAACGATCGACCCGAACCTGCCCCATGACGCCATCGATGATGAGGGCGACGGTATGGCGCAAGTTCCTGGAGATGATGAACAGGGCAGCGATCCTCACCATTTGTTAAAAAAATATTTCGGTTACCCCCGCTTTCGTCCCAACCAGCTGGAGATTATTGAAACCCTCCTGGCCGGACAGGATGCCTTTGTATTGATGCCCACAGGCAGCGGCAAGTCAATCTGCTACCAAATCCCTGCCATGATACGCAAAGGGGTGGCAGTGATTATTTCACCTCTCATTGCCTTGATGCAAGACCAGGTTCAAGCACTGCGCCAAAACGGCATCCGCGCGGCCTTTCTCAACTCGAGCTTATCGATTCAAGAGGCGCAACAGGTGCAAAATGATGTACGTGCCGGTGCGCTCGATCTGCTTTATGTGGCCCCTGAACGGTTGCTTACCGAGAGTTTTCAAGCGCTGCTGCAAGGTCTGCCCCTATCGCTTTTTGCCATCGATGAGGCCCATTGCGTCTCCCAGTGGGGTCACGATTTCAGACCCGAGTATCTGGGCATTGCCGGGGTGACGCGCCAATTCAACGATGTGCCGCGTATCGCCCTGACGGCAACCGCCGATCCCCAGACCCGCCAAAGCATATTGACCAACTTGAAGCTGACCGAGGCGCCCATATTTGTTGCCAGCTTTGACCGGCCCAATATTCGTTATCGCGTAGGACTGAAAAATAACGATAAGACCCAATTGCTGGCCTTTTTGCAGGATGGGCACGCCGGCCATTCAGGCATCGTGTACGTCCGCACCCGCAAACGGGCCGATTCCATAGCTGCTTGGCTCAAACAGCGAGGGTATAATGCCCTGCCCTATCACGCCGGATTGGCCCAGGCGACACGCACGGCCCATCAGCATCGCTTTGTCCAAGAGGAGGGCGTGGTCATGGTGGCCACCATTGCGTTTGGTATGGGCATCGACAAACCCGATGTGCGCTTTGTGGCCCATCTCGATCTGCCGGCCAGTGTGGAAGCCTACTATCAGGAGACCGGCCGGGCCGGGCGCGATGGATTACCGGCCGATGCCTGGATGATCTACTCCTTGGCGGACGTCGTGGCCATGCGTAAAATGCAGGACCTGTCCGAAGGCAGCGAAGACTTCAAACGCATCCAGCTCAAAAAGCTCGAAGCCATGCTCGGTTTTTGCGAAACAGTGACCTGCCGGCGCCAAATCCTGCTGGACTACTTTGGTGAAAACGGTCGTCCAGCGTGCGGGAATTGCGACACCTGTCTGGAGCCGCTGGAGACCTGGGACGCTACGGAAGCCGCTCAGATGGCTTTGTCGTGTGTCTATCGCACGGGACAGCGATTTGGCGCCGCCTATTTGACCGATGTGCTGATGGGCAAGACCACCGAACGCATCAGGCGCTTCGGCCACGACCAAATCAAGACCTTTGGGGTGGGCCACCGGATCGACCATCACCAGTGGCGTTCCATCTTTCGCCAACTGATGGCCATGGGGTTGCTGTCCGTCAACCTGAGTGAAATCTCTGGATTTCGCCTCACCGAAGCCAGTTGGCCCATCCTCAAAGGTGAAACAGCAGTCGCCTTCCGAACCGACCCCCGTCCCATAAAAGCCAAAAAAAGGAGCGCCACCAAAACGACCGCGGCAAGGGTGGAACATTTGCCCGAATCTGACCAACCTTTATGGGAAAAACTGCGCGAGCTGCGCCTCTCCATCTCAAAAGAGCTGGATGTTCCCCCTTTCGTTATTTTTCACGATCGCACCCTTATGGAGTTGGTCGTTCACAAGCCCAAGACGCGCAGTGCGCTGCTAAAAATATACGGTGTGGGCGAAAATAAAGCACAGCGCTATGGAGACGTGTTTATAGAAGCACTAAAAGGCACACAATCGGATAGTGCTTAATATGAGGTAACTATGGCCAAGAAGAAAAAATATTATGCTGTGGCCGTGGGCAGAGTCCCCGGGATTTACACCCAATGGTTTGGCGCGCGCGGGGCAGAAATCCAGGTGCGCGGCTTTGCCGGTGCGGTTTACAAAGGCTTTACGGATCTTTCCGAAGCAAAGTCATTTTTAACCAGTGGGGCCAAAACGAACAGCAAAGCACGACCCGCCGGAAAAAAGGCTGCCCATCTTTCACCGACACGCAAGTGTGAATCGAACCCAAACCGGGTCGATGAAAAGGGGAAGATCGTAATCTACACCGATGGCGGATCTCTGGGAAACCCCGGTCCAGGCGGCTATGGGATCGTAATTGTGGACGGGGAAAAAAGCAAAGAGCTATCCAAAGGTTTCCGGTTTACCACCAATAACCGTATGGAACTATTGGCCTGCATCAAGGGCTTAGAAGCGATCACGTCGCCATCGGCCATTATACTGTATAGTGATTCCAAGTACGTGATCAACGGCATCACCAAAGGATGGGCCAGAAAATGGCGTGCCAATGGGTGGATGCGCACCAACACTGATCCGGCTATCAATTCGGATTTATGGGAAATATTGCTCAAATTATGTGAAAAACACGATGTAACTTTTTGCTGGGTCAAAGGACATGCGGGTATTGCCGGAAATGAGCGGTGTGATGTGCTTGCCAACCAAGCCGCCTCGGGAAGTGATCGGGTCATCGATCGGGTCTATGAAAAAAGTATTCCCCACAAATGCCTTAAATTTCCTATATAGCTTATTTTATGCCAATTCTGCTTGACTTTTGCTTTTTTTCCATTATGATGGGGCGCAATCTTCATGGGCCTGCAACGTCTGATTGGCCGGTTTCTTTCCGAAAGCGCATCCATCCTAGTGGCCACCTGAAGTTTGGGACTAAGCGAATAATTTTTTGAAAGGAGAAAAAGTCACTATGGCGAATGGAACTGTAAAATGGTTTAACGAAAAAAAAGGTTTTGGTTTTATTGAGCAAGAAGATGGACCCGATGTATTTGTTCACTTTTCCGGCATTAGCGGAAACGGCTTCAAAAGCTTAAACGAAGGTGACCGCGTGACCTTTACTGTTGAACAAGGCCCCAAAGGCCCGTCAGCTGTGGACGTAACCGTTGTCTAACTGATTGACTCGCAAACATTCCAGGGCACCTTGTCAGGCGTACAAGGTGCCCTTTCTTTTTCAGGAGCAGGCCCAATGATCAATGTCTTGAAGCGCATTTTTGCCCAAGCGGCAACCGATGGCAGCGCCGTGCAAAACACGTCCTCATCCCATGATGTACGCGTGGCGGTCTTTGCGCTATGCGTCGAAATGGCCCGCATCGACAACACTTTCACACAACAAGAACTCGACACCCTGCTGCGAATTTTAAAAGACAAATACAACTTATCTAACGAGCTTGCTGATGCCTTATTGTCTGAGGCGGACAAAGAGCTAGAGGAGAGTGTCGATTTATGGCAATTCGCCCGTGACATCAACGCGAATTACACCACACCGGAAAAAATTGAAATCCTCGAAATATTATGGCAGATTGTCTACGTCGATGGCAAAATGGACGAACACGAACATTACCTGATGAATAAACTTTCAAACCTGCTGCGTCTGACCCACAAACAAATGATCGATGCCAAATTAAAAATCTTGGGAAAGGGCCATTCCAAACATTAATTGCTACTCTTTTGGTATGCGTTTAAACTTGCCATTGCGCTCATTTTAGACCAACATAGGACCTGGAACACCACCACATTATGGGTTTACGTATCATAGTTTCTGCCCATGGCACCTATGCGGCTGCGAATTTGCTGCTTGATGGAGTTTCATTATGTCTGAAGCGCCCTTAACCACGATGCAAAAGGCATTTGCCTTTAACCTGGATCATAACAAATATGGCACCATTGCTGAAATCGGCGCCGGCCAGGAAGTTTCGCGCTGTTTTTTCAGGGCGGGCGGCGCTGCCGGTACCATTGCGAAAACCATCTCTGCCTACGACATGACGGTGAGCGATGCCATCTACGGTGAAGAAGAACACAAACGCTATGTGTCCGAAAGCCGGCTTCAAAAAATGTTAGACAAAGAGTTCAGGCTGGTAATTCAAAGGATCAGCGATCTGCGACCCAAAACATCTACCTATTTTGCTTTTGCCGATACCGTCACAGCCAAAAGTTTCAGTCAGCGGGGAGAATGCCACGGCTGGTTGGGCATTAAATTACAACTTTCGCCCGGTGCCGAACCCAGTCAAATTTTGCTCCACATCCGTATGCTGGATCAAAGCCATACGTTGCAACAAGAAGCCGTCGGCATCTTAGGTGTCAATCTGATTTACGGTGCCTTTCAGTATCATAGTCAATTGGACCAACTGATCAACTCGCTGGGTGACAATCTGGAATGGGGGCGGCTGGAGGTCGATTTAATTCGCTTTAACGGCCCTTATTTTGAGAAGGTGGACAACCGGCTGATGGCTTTGAAGCTGGTTCAGATGGAGCTGGCCAACGCGGTAGTGTTTGGCACGGATCATCGTACCCTGGTCCATCCATCCGAACTATTTTACGACCGGGACGTTCTGGTCATGCGCAGTGTATTCAAACCCATTACCAATGTGGGCCAGGATATGATGACCAGCGGTATGGAGATTTTTGCCCGGGTTCCCGAAGTGAACGCCGGCAGAGCGATCACCGTACCGGAGATATCGGTAGTGGACATGCGCAACCAAAATTCCTTTAACATGCAGGATATTTTGGACCGCGTGGATTGCTTGAATCTATTGGGTTATCCGGTGATCGTTTCCAACTTTTTGCGTTACTTTCGCGTGCGCGATTTCATCGGCCGTTATACCCGGAAAAAAGTGGCCTTTGTACTGGGCATCCCTAATCTCGAAACCTTGTTTGATCAAACCTATTATAACGGATTACCCGGTGGAATCATCGGTGCATTTGCATCCCTTTTTGATCGCGAAACCCTATTATTTGTTTATCCCATGCGCCATGCAAACTATCCAGAGGAAATCATTACCGCCGACAGCTTTCGCGTACCCGAGGATGTGAAGCACTTATACTACCATTTGCGTGCCAACCATAAAATCCTCCCGGTTGAGAAATACAACGATGCCAACATGCAAGTCTGGCCCGATGAAGTGCTTAAACGGATCCAAAAAGGCTCGGGCGGATGGGAAAAATCGGTACCTGAACCAGTGGCCCAGGCCATCATCAACCGTTGCATGTTCGGCTTTTGCAATACCCGCAAAGAGGATTCTAAATCGATATGGTCTTAGGACGGTCATTTTTCCATCCCACATCCTGTTGTTTATTCCATTTGATTTAAATGCCTTGATTCTTTATAACCCCATCATGGCGGATAGAAAACAACACACCCTGCTGGGGTACTTTGCCGGAATTCTCTACAGGCTCTACAGCACGACGTGGACCTATGAAGTGACTTTTCCGGAGGGGTCAAAACCCATCGACTTATGGACCAAAAATCCAACCCAATCCTGTGTATTCGGTCACTGGCACGGGGACGAACTGGCGTTGATCAGCTTTTGTCGATTCGCCAAGTATCTGGCCCTGTCCAGCCAATCAAAAGACGGGTCCATTATGGCGGCTGCCCTCAAGGTAATGGGTCTGGATGTGGCGCGCGGCTCCAGTAGCCGCGGGGGAACACGTGCCCTGGTTTCAATGCTGCGGATGATCAAAAAGGCCCCTTATTATGTCAGTTTTGCTGTGGACGGCCCCACCGGACCGCGCCACAAGGCCAAACCCGGCATCCATCTATTTGCTTCCAAATCCAAATTGCCGCTTTACCAATGCGTTGTCCGATGTGAACGTAAGTGGGATATTCCCAACACATGGAACAAGGCCTTTCTTCCCAAACCGTTTGCTAAGATTTTTGTCTATTTTTTTGAACTTCCCCAAGCGACCAAAGATAATCGCGAAGAAATTCTGCAAATATTCAACTCGCGTACCGGACCACCGGAGTGAAAGTCGAACATCGCAAGACCAAATTGTATACGACTGGATGCTATTGGGTATCGTGGCTCTGACGCCGTACGAGGCGATTGATATGCACTTGCTGAAGCAGAGTCAAGGCCTCAAACGCCACTCCAACTCGTTTTATGGAGAGCGATGACATGGGGTGCGTGGACACATTTTCGATTTTAGAAACGATCCGGCACGGCAAATCTTTTATAAAATGGCCTTGTCCTCCGGCAAAAAGGTCCATGCGCAAGGAGGTCTGCTCGGTGAGACGCTGGGATGCGGATTCGAGATCCACAAAGGTGAAGGCCAGTCCGCTGGAGCTGACTTCAACCATCTGGCCCATGGTTTGGGGTTGGGTGTTGATGACAACATATATGCTGTGGGTTGCTGACACGCGCGCTGCTTTGCGCCGGTTCTCAGCAGTATTTTCTTGGATCATGCCGCGCTCCTACCTCAAGTTCGCTGTGGGATACGCCTTCACGGCGCCACATGTCACTTCAACTCTATCCAATATGAGATGCCTCAAGCTACTCGTCAAGTAATTAAGTAGCAAGCATTATGCCACGATTATATCATCCTGGATTTATTGTTTTTAAATTTTTATGCCCTTCCAAAATACGATTCGGGTTGCGACTATTTCCCGGTGCTATTACCTTTTTTGCACACCAATGGCTTGTGCTTGATCATACCACGCCTGGGTGATATAAGGCGCTTCACAATCTTGCGACAACCCTATCCCCAACCTCACACAGGCATTGAACAATGAATGGATTCTGGAATTGGTGGCAACATTTACCCGAGCACATCGACCCGGTTATTTTTCAAATCGGCAGTTTTAAACTACAATACTATGGCCTGATGTACCTGGTCGGATTTGCCATCGTCTATCTGTTGACCTCCTACCGGATCAAAAAAGAGGTACAATGGGACTTAAGCGATGAGCATCTTCAAGGCTTGCTCACGGCCATGATCATCGGCCTGATTGTCGGGGCGCGATTGGGTTATGTGGTATTCTACAATCCGGGTTACTATCTGGGCCATCCATTGGAGATCATTTTACCTGTCAGTTTTAGAAATGGCATCCAGTTTACCGGCATCTCCGGTATGTCCTACCATGGGGGTTTGATCTGTACCGTCATTGGAGCGTGGTGGTATATTTATAAGCATCAGCTGCACTTTAGAAAGATGGCTGACCTGCTCATCCCTTGTATACCTCTGGCTTATACCTTTGGACGACTTGGCAATTTTATCAATGGTGAGCTGTGGGGCCGCAGCACCTCAGTTCCCTGGGGCATGTATTTTCCCACTGGCGGGCCGGTCCTGCGACATCCATCGCAACTCTACGAAGCTTTTGGTGAAGGCATTTTCTTGTTTATCCTGTTGTGGCCCTTGCGCAACCGTGTCCGTACCGATGGTGCCATGCTGCCGCTTTACCTCATCGGCTACGGCTGTGTACGTTTTGTGGTCGAATATTTCAGGCAACCTGACGACCATCTGGGTTTTGTATTGCTCCGCTTTTCCATGGGCCAGATACTTTGTAGTGCCATGATACTTGCAGGTGCACTACTATTGTTTTTCTTCTCGCGTCACCCTCTCCGTGCCAATTAACCTTTGCCCATCGAGTTTTTGAAAGGGCTTAGAGTTGATTTTCAGAGGTTTGTGGTTAAGCTTTTATTATCTCAATTCACGTAACCCCAAGATAAGGAGTTGGGCATGGCCGAACCAGATGAAATGTATCAATGCCAGACCGTCAACTGCGGATGCATTTACAATCCAGATAAAGGGGATCGCAAAGGTAAAATACAAAAAGGCACCGCCTTTGAAGAAACGCCGGATGATTGGTGTTGTCCTGTGTGCGGTGCCAGCAAAAAATGCTTTCGCCCCTTGATGGGCCCTGGCTCCGTTAAGGACGAGCACTAGGCTCTCATTCCATTTATCGCAGGCCCGACCATCAATCCACCATCTGTCATCAGGCGGCAATTTTGTGAACAGTGCCCTGTGAACCGCCCATCTGCGATCAAAACAATCCCCAGACCCATATCCTTTCAATGGATCGGAAAAAATTCATCAAGTGTCCAACACGCAAATCGGTTGATCCTTCACCGCACAGCATGTTGCCGGCCGATCCGCTCTAGCGACGGACGCAATACGCTTGAATTGTAAAACTTTTGTAAAATCAATCAACTATCTTGTCATCCCTGCCGATGGTATCTATGATACATAAAACGCGTGCCTGATATGGACCCGGTTAAGGCACAGCGCCCTGTTATTTAGGGCAATATCTTAATCCAACGGGCCGCCCCAAATGAATGCAGTCGATCACGGGGGCGATGCACGGACGCTTTTTTTTCGTCCAGGAGCTCATGAGTATGCAACTACCAGAATTAATCATTGGAGATCTGACCATCCAAGTTCCTATAATTCAAGGCGGCATGGGCGTCGGCATTTCCATGTCGAGTTTGTCATCGGCCGTAGCCAACCAAGGCGGCGTGGGCGTTATCGCGGCTGCCATGCCGGGTATTCATGAACCGGATATTGCTTCCGATCCGGATGCAGCCAACATGCGCGTATTGACCAGAGAGATCCGCAAAGCAAAGACGCTGACCGATGGTGTACTGGGTGTTAATATCATGGTGGCGTTGACCAACTATGCCGATATGGTGCGTACCGCCATCGCCGAAGGCATCGACATCATCTTCTCCGGTGCCGGACTGCCGCTGGATCTGCCGGGTTTTTTGACACCTGACGCCCATACCAAGTTGGTACCCATCGTATCATCGGCCCGGGCGGCCAATATAATCTGTAAAAAATGGTTGTCGCGCTTCAACTACCTGCCGGATGCGGTGGTGGTCGAAGGTCCCAAGGCCGGCGGGCATATCGGGTTTAAACCAGATCAAATCGAAAATCCAGACTTTGCCGTTGAGCGGTTGGTCACTGAGGTCATCGACGTGCTCAAGCCCATCGAAGCGGAACATCAAAAAACCATTCCAGTGATTGCTGCCGGTGGCATTTACACCGGAGCGGACATCCATGCGTTCATCAAAAGGGGTGCTGCCGGTGTGCAAATGGGCACGCGATTTGTGGCCACCCATGAGTGCGACGCTGACATCGCCTTTAAACAAGCCTATATCGACTCAAAAAAAGAGGATATGGTCATCATCAAAAGCCCTGTGGGGTTGCCAGGCAGAGCCGTTGGCAACGCCTTTATCGAGGCGGCCCATCAAGGGCGTAAAACACCGTTCAAATGCCCGTTTCACTGCCTCAAAACATGTGATCCTGAAAAGAGCCCCTATTGCATTGCCATGGCGCTGGGCAACGCCCGCAAGGGTAAACTCAAACACGGATTCGCATTTGCCGGCAAAAATGCCTACCGGATAGACCGCATCATATCCGTTGAAGAGTTGATGACCGCGCTGATAACCGAATATGCTTTGGCCGATCTGCACACAAGCCCCCAGACGACCTCACCCGCAGCAAACCTTGCAGCCACGGCAGGCGCTTAAACGTTCACTGCGCCTTTACCCGGGTTGGTCTTGAAACATGTAGCCTACGGCGCGCAGGCTTATAAAATAGATGGGTTTTTTGGGATCTTTTTCAAAGTATTTTCGCATGCGCACGACAAAATTATCCACCGTTCGACTGGTGGTCCGGCCGCTGTAGCTCCATCCAATCTCTAGTAATTTGCTGCGTGACAAAGGTTGCCCCCGATTGGAAATAAACAGTTTGAGCAACTTGACCTCCTGCTCCGTCAGACGCACGGTTTTTCCGCTGGTGCAACGGGCCGTGGCGGTGGCAAAATCGATCCTGTTATCGCCGAACGCATAGGTTTCCGGCACGGCTGCCGGTACTTGTTCTTTGCCATTGGACCAGTCAGCGCGCAACAGCAAGCGCTCCACACGCAGTAAAAACTCACCCAGATTAAACGGCTTGGTCAGGTAGTCATCCACACCAAAGGCCAGCCCTTCTATCTTATCGTCAATGTCGGCTTTTGCAGATAAAATCAATATCGGCAAACGCTCATCTTCAAGGCGGATATTACGAAGCACAGACAAGCCATCGATACCGGGCAGCATCACATCCAGTACAATCAAATGCGGTCGCCACTCTTTCCATTGTCGCAATCCCGCCGGGCCGTCAGCAGCCACTTGCACCTGATACCCTTTTAGCTTCAAGTTAAGCTGCAAACCCTCGGCGATATGGTGGTCGTCCTCAACCACTAAAATCCGCTTGGGTGACGTTTCTTTCATGCATTGCGCTCCTTCTCGACTAATCCATTCTCCTTGGAAGTGGCAGGATGATATTAAACGTGGCCCCCTGTCCGGGGCCCGGACTCTCTGCACTGATTCGGCCTTTATGAATTTTGACGATGCTCTGAGACAGATAGAGTCCAATGCCGCTGCCTTTGGCCGACATATCATCTGATGTACCGATCTGGTAAAACTTCTTAAATATCTTCTTGCGTTCGGATGGTTCAAAACCAATGCCGTTGTCTTTGACTTGAATTTGCAGCTTACCGGAAACCAGCCTGATCAAAATATCGATGTTGGGTGTAGCCGCCGTGTTATATTTTATGGCATTGGTCATCAAATTCATCAACAAGATATCAAACAACGATGCATTGATAGGCAGATAACGGGTTGGCTCTAACTTATTGGTGATCCGAAGCCGGCAGTTGGCAAACAAATGGCCGTTTTTTTCGAAAAACCGATCGATTTGCGCCACCGGGTCCAACGATGCAAACTCCGCAGTATAGTTCTTGTTTTCGATACGCGCCAGATTCAAAATCCGCGTAATATTTCCGGAAAGCCGCTGAGTGTCCTTGAGCATGTAAGCAAGGTATTTCAACTGCTCATCGCGGGGCAATTCATACGTCTGGAAAGTTTCCAGATACAAACTCAACGAAGCCACCGGCGTTTTCAGCTCATGGGTAAAATTATTGATAAAATTACGTTGCAGCCTATAGAGCTGAACCATCTTCTGACTGTAGACAAAAATGAGAAACATCCCCAGAAGGATGGTCCCTACTAGCAACGACAACACCAGAATTACCACCCAGGTCTGGGCGGTCAGGATTTGACCGGCATCCAAATTGAACTTTCGAACCACCGATTTAATACCGGTACTGACCTCGATGTACCAGTAAATATAGAGAATCAGCGATGTGCCCAGCGCCAGGATAGAGATGATAAAAATAATTATCGGATGAAAAAACCGATAGGTCCGATCCATTCCAGCCTCCTTGCTTTTGCCCCAAGTTATGACACAAATTGGCCATAAAATCCGGCATATTTTAATCCCCGCCGGGTCCAATGCAGCCTAGCCCTCTAAAAGCCTTGAAAATAATTCGAGATCTCGATAAAGAGGAAATATG
This sequence comes from Desulfobacteraceae bacterium, assembly GCA_050305555.1. Classification (GTDB taxonomy): domain Bacteria; phylum Desulfobacterota; class Desulfobacteria; order Desulfobacterales; family Desulfosarcinaceae; genus JARRKU01. The sequence continues at coordinate 12,200 of JBNLFN010000064.1, forward strand.
ATGAAAGAGCTGGAGAATCTTTTTGCCCGGATTATTCAAAGGGTCAATATCAATTTACGCGAGCTCAATATCGATGTGAGCCCTTTCGCTCAAAATCTCTTTCCTTTGAATCATTTCAGCAAATTCTACGCCATTTACGGCGTCACGCACCACCATCCCCTCAGCTTCATATTCAAACACTCCAGTTTGGCAGGCAGCTATTTTTTAGGAAAGTGCCACACCAACAACTCCTTGCTATACAAAAGCGACATTCGCGGCGACGAACTGAAAAAAAAGGGCGATATATTCAGCTACCAGGATATGGAGATTCCTGTCACCGAGAACGAGGGCATCGAAATCGGCGATAGTTTTTTGATCAAAACCCTGGTGCATAATTTTTCCCACGATCCCGAAACCCTGGAAAAATTCTTCATCACCAACACCCTGTCTACCCACTATGCCAACATCCACGGATCACCCACGGACGGCAGTTTTCTGGGACCTTTCTCCACCGTGGATTTGACCACCACCAATGATTGCGTCATCGGCACTTACGCGTATGTCCAGGCCGGCGAGATCGGTCATTTGAATATCGACCCGGGTACGATATGGGTGCGCAAGTCCGGCGCATTCAATTTTCTCTATCGCTACCCCAAAGAGAAGTTAAGTCAATATATCCATTTTCTTCCCGGCCAAGCACCCCAGGGACAGTTCATCGATTTCATAAAGGACCGCAAAGAGGACTACCAGCGCGTATTTGACGTGGTCAATCTGAAGCTGCCTGTCACCGTACCTGACACCGCATCGGTGGATCGCTTTGCCGTGATCAAACCCAAGACCCATATCAGTGAAAACGTGCTGGTGGCCCAACGCGCCTATCTACAAAATGTCTGGATGGGCAAAGGGGCCAACGCCCAGGAAAATTGCTACATTATCAACTCAAAACTGGAGGGTTTCAATATAACGGCCCACGGCGCTAAAATCATCGAGGCGGATCTGGGATCAAACGTATTCGTTGGCTTTAACAGCTTTTTGCGCGGACGCCCCGATGCCAAGTTGTCCATCGGCAAAGCATGCGTCATCATGCCCCACACCATTATTGACATTACGAAGCCGCTGGCCATACCGGGCGGCCATCTGGTCTGGGGGCTGGTGACCGACCCAACAGATCTCGAAACCAATAGCATCTCGCTCAATGCGCTGTCCAAAATCGATGACCGCCTGGTCAAAGGCAACATGTGCTTTGAGGGCAGCGGAGCCGACTTTGTCGCCGCCTTCCTCGATCGCATCCAACACATCCTTGAGGCCAACGGTGCCTTCTACAATGGCACCCAAAGCAAAGGCCACGCCCAGAAAAACCAGAACATCTCGTTTAACACCATTCAACCCTACCCGGATGGGGATTTGGCGGGCATGTATCCTGCCATCTCCATCCTGCCCTGATCAAAGCGATCGGAATCGTCAGTATAGCAATTCGATATCCATTATGATAAAGCCCCTCCCCTAATAGATTGAGAGGGGTGTTGTCATCATGCATTGCGATTTGGACGGAATTCATTTTATCTCACAGAAAAGATATAGAGCAAAATTGAAAAGATCGTCAGGTCAGCCGCCACATGGGCCAAAAATGGGGCCAGCAGACCCTTTGAGACTCGTCGGATGGCACCCAACATCACTCCGTATAAAAAGGTCATTATAAATCCGGTTACACCGTTCGGAAAACCTGCCAAATAGTGTAAAGCGGCAAACGAAAAGGCCTGGATGCCAATAGCCCATTGCCCTGCACCCAGTGCACTATCCAGGGCCTCCATTACGATACCACGAAAAACGGCCTCTTCCATCAGCGCATTTAATAAAGCGAATCCCGCACCGGCAAAAGGGTAAACCCAAAAAGATAATTTCGGCATTTGGGCAAGATGGTGTTTCAGATCCGGCTTCATCATGGCCGTCCAACCCACCAACGTCGCAACAGAGACAATGAGGGTGACCCCCACCAACAGGGTCACCGTGCCATCCATCCTCCCCCGCTTGAACCATCCGATAGTCTCACGCAGAGCGGGAATCGTTGTCCCTATCAGTGCATATAGGATGAGCGGCGTAAGGATATGCAACGGCCATAATCCGAAGAAACCTCCCAATCTTGCCGACAGAAGAAACAGCAAGGCAAGCAATGCAATGTGAATGGTAAACAGGTAACGCTTGAGCAACGCCACTGCCAATAGCAACCCTAAGGCCACAAGTGCAAAGCCCCCACTAACCTCAGGCATAACAAAAGTAGCAGACATCACAGCAACCACAAGAACGATGGCGGCACTGCCGATGAAAGATTGCCTGGGTGGTGTAGTAATGCACCCGAATTTTAAATTCTCCATTGCCCCATTATCGATATCTGGTTGCATATTCATATGCTTTCAACCTAAAGGTTGTATCAACAGCTCAAAAAAAAGATGCATAGTTACCTGGTCCACCAAGCATTTAAAATCATTTCCCTTTACCACAAAACAATTAAACCTATCCAACGATTGCCGGTTGTGTTTTAAATCCAAAAGGGTAGACTTAACCAGCCAAGTGCGTTAGTTTCAAAAAAAACCATTTTTTAAAAGCATATCCACATCCACTTGTTGAAAGAGATTGTATGGGCCTGTTGAAAATATTCACAGGGAAATCCTCCGTTGATTATGAACGCACAGGCGATGCATTGGCAGCAGACAAAGCATGGGGCGACGCCAAGCTGGCCTTTGAATCGGCACTGAATAAATTGGCGAAGCAATCACCCGCCGATCCGGCGATGCACCACCGATTGCTCCAAAAATTGCACCACAGCAAGGATTCTTTAGCAGAGGCCCAGCACAAAGAAGCTATGGCGCTGATGGATGCCGACTGCGTTAACGAGGCCCTCGAGTTATTCGCCTTGGCACTTGAGTTAACATCCAATCCGCAATTAAAAGCGGAATTGACCCAACAGATCCAATCTGCACGCCAAGTCAGGCCAGGCGTGCAAGACCAGAATGTGGTTTTGCATACCCGGCCGGACGAACCAGAGGCCGACGCTTCCATCGATGATGCCGAGGACCACTTCGACATTCTTCTGAGTGCATTACCCGATGCAATTCAGCAAGCTTACCGTGGCTATGGGTATAATTTCAAGCAAGGCTACCTGGCTTTGAATCAGGGTGCATTTGACCAGGCGCTCGTGTATTTACGCCAGGCTGCCGAAGAGAACCCATCGGCGCAAAGTCTTGTGCCCTTGGAGCTGGCCACAGCCTATATGAACCTGGGCCGGACCCAATCCGCTCAAAGGCTGTTAGAAACGCTGGTGCAACACCAACCGGACCTGTTGCCGGCGATTCAATTGCTTTGTGAAAATTACTGGGATGCTCAAAACTTCGATCAGGCGATGCAGCTGCTGGATACCCTTGCACCGGAACTGGCCCAGTCGATGGGTGCTTACCAGCTAAGAGGAGAAACCCTATTGCAGGCGGCCCGTTACGATGAAGCCAAATCTTTTTTCCAAGAGCTGCTAAAAACTTACGGCTGGCATGAAATCATCGCGCTAGGACTGGCCAGAGCCTTTGAAGGGCTGGATCAAATCCCCCAGGCCCGTGATGTATACGGCGAATTAATATCCCAGTGCACTGGCTGCGGCACACGCATCGATTCGTCCATCAAACGAAAATTTGCAGATCTCAGCCTGGCCATCGGTGACCATTCCCCGAAGGTGTTGGCGCACTATCTCTCGCTTTCCCAGGAGGACCCTGCCAATGCCGTACAGTACTGCCAAAATATTAGCCACATCTATCTGAAAATGGGCAACAAAACGGAAGCCATGCGTTTTCAATCCATTGCTGAAGCTCTGGCCCGGGAACAAATACCCACCACATAGTATAATACGTACCCTGACTATGTTGCTTGGCAGAAACGATCCCCATCTATATTTTCCAATATAATGATATGGAGATACCAAAAGAGAATCCATCAAGGTCATGAAGGCCCTTTCCGATCCGAATCGGGTCAAAATGATCAAATTGCTCCAGCGAAAGGTGCTGTGCGTGTGCGAAATTCAAGCAGCCTTGGGTCTGGCCCAGTCCACTGCGAGCAAACATCTCAAGATACTGGAAGAAGCCGGCTTGATCACCTATTTGAAGGAGGGACCCTGGGTGAATTACCGTCTGGCCGACGGGGCCGGGAATCCCTATGCGGCCAACCTGTTGGGAAATCTGCGGCACTGGCGCTGCTGTTGGCCGGGCCGGCGCTATCGCTGCCAAGCACGCTGGTGATCGGCAGTGTGATGGGGGTAAAAAAGACGGCCACTTTTAGTGGTATCATTGTTATTTTGTCGACCATTGCGGGGATGCTTTACGGCGCGTTGGTTGTTTGAGTGATCTGCAGGAAATTAAATTAAGGAGTGCCGCCATGCAAATCAAAGTTCCGGGTCCCGGGTGCCCCAAATGCCGGCAGACGGAAAAAATGATCAAGGAAGCAGTAGCTGAAGCGGGTGTGGCTGCCAATGTGGACTCCATAACTATCTGAAATCACAACAACCATATTGTGGTATACCGATTGCGTAAGCTTTTCAATCATTCGTGTTTTTCCTGTCCAAATTAGTTCCACACAAAAATACGCACACTGTTTTTAAAACAATAGTTACGCTTCATTTCCGATTTCTGCAGTTCATGATCAGAGGAGGTCCAAATGCGACTATTAACAACTTTCCTCTTCTAATCACGGTCCTTTCGCATTTAGCGTGCGGTGGCGGTGGTTCAACAGACAGCAGCAAGCCCCTTGATGAGCACGCCTCGAGCCTTGAACTTACGGCTTCAGAATATGAGGCGCTGCCCGCCCTGGATAGATATAAAGTCACCAATAAACTACTGGGCGCTTTAAACAAAGGCTCAGCGGCAGCCGACTTTTTTAATCTCGCCCATGGTATGGAGCCATTGGTGATTAAAAGTGGTGCTCTGGGTATTGCCGAAGTGAAATCAGCACTCAAACAGCCCCTGTCCGATAAAAGCGTGGTACTCGCCCGCATTGATGATAAATATAATTTTCAAGATAGGGCCAAGCCCATTCAATATCCCCTGGCCATGCTCTACGAGTTTCCCCTCAGTAGGGACCAATTTACGGTATGGATGGCCTATCGGCTATCCAACTCAATCCTGTTCTCGCCGGCGATTGAACTGGAAACGTGTGACTATACAGATATCCAGAGAGTATTTCAGCGACTGGTCAGTCAGATCGAAGATGGCTATTCAATCCGGGAGGTGGTTTATGAACACATGACTTCCCAGGAGAATTGGCGGCGTTTCCGGTCCCCCGAGGACAATACGCGAGAGATGATGGAAATCTTTCTGGACCGTTTAAGGGATGATGAAGTTCCACGTGCAGCCCAGGCGTGCAAAAACTGGTCGCTCACCGATGACCGTGAGGGATATCAGTTACTCATCGGGTATGACGAAAATACGGAACCCCAGGAAATCCTGGATACAACGGTGACGACCTGTAACGACTTCTACAGGGCGGTAGCCGATCATGCCGACTTGATTCCCAGGATCACAGCAATTTTGGTCAAACTTTTTTTGACAGATGCGCCTGCCGATGTCCAGCAATCGGTCGTTGACACAATTGTGTCCGAAGACCCACGTGTATTTCAAGATATCTTCATCCCCATTCTCTTCTCCCGCGAATTTCTGATTGAGACAGAGAGGCCGGGACACCTGGAAGAGCGATTTATCAATATCGCCCAGCGGATCCAGTGGTGGGCCAACGCCAATTTTTTCAGAGACATCAACCACGCATGGAGCAGCTCCACCTATCCATCGCTTCAAAATATGAGACAGGCGGCCTTGACTTACAAACTCGGCCGAAGTGCCGATGTGCCGCTGGACACCTTGAGTTTCTCTTATTTTCATAAATCCATTCGAGAAAGACTGCTATTGGACAGAAAAAGTGATCCCCTCAATGAAAACGATGGTGGATGCAGGATCATTCCGGAGCCCTAGATGACTATCCTGCACGAATTCAGGGGTTGTTCCTGGCATTGGAGACAGCCGCTAAACACATGAATTTGGTTTCAGCCACAAATATCGTGATCAATGCGTTCGGTGACTTTGGCCGCAACGTAAACTTGAATAACTCCTTGGGATGGGACCATGGGAACAATCAGAACTTTTACACCTTGGGAGGATCCGCAATTGCCGACCGTGCGCTGGGAAAACTGGCGGGACGCACCCGTCGAATCGGCACACCCTTTCAGAACCGACAATTTACTTCACTCGCGGTGGACAGCTACCAATGCGAACCGTTCAGTATTGCATCAACCCTATTTAAATATTTCGGCGTCCAGAATCCAGAGGTGCTGACAGGCGAACCGGCGATTGATGAATCAACTAATGTGCCGGATGAAAAAATATAAGACAATTATATTTGAAATGTCCGATGTAGATGGTACCCGCAAGATTTTCGGATGACCAGTTCAGTTTCCATCACAATAGCATTGCTGATTCCGGGACGATCCGACTGTGCGAGTTTATGGATCAGCATTTCCGCTGCGGTCATCCCCATTGCATATTGATCCTGACGAACCGTTGTCAGTTCAATACCGGTTAGAGAAGACAAACTGATATCATTGAACCCGACAAGAGCGATATCTTCAGGAATCTTGAACCCGGATTCAAGGGCCGCTTGGCGAACCCCCAACGCCATATTGTCGTCCTGGGCCAGAATCGCTGTCGGCTTTTCGCTACGGCTCAAAATATCCAGAGTCGCAGCATAGGCCTTTTTTTCAGTATATCCGCAAGGGATAAACCAGTCCGGCCGAAGAGTCACACCGAATTCCGCGAGTGCGTCCTTGGCCCCCCGGGTACGCACGATGGCAGTGGACGATTCCATATCCCCTGCGATAATAGCGATTCGGGTATGGCCCAGTCGGCATAAATGTGCAGCGGCCTTATATGAACCGCCATAATTATCCAGGGAAACAGAATCGATGTGGCCGGCCATTTTCGGATTGAGAATCAAACGATTGACCAAAACATAGGGGATGTCAAGATCATCCAGCAACTCAATATTGGGATCATTCTGCTGAACGGTCGACAAAATCATGCCGTCCACGCCTTTGGAGCCGAGCATTTGAATGATCGTCTTTTCATTCTCCATGCTGTGGTCGGTATTAAACAGCATCATGCTGTAACCCGAAGCATTGGCCTGTTCCTGCACACCCAAGGCAAGTTCGGGGTAGAACGGGTCGGCTATGTTTGTGATCACCAACCCAATGGCATAACTCTGCCGGGAAACCAGACCCTTGGCAAAATAATTGGGTCGATACCCCATCTCTTTTGCCAGGTTTAAAATTTTTACCCTAACGGATTCCCCAACCCCGGGTCTTCCGTTCAACGCATTGGAAACGGTGGTGGCGGACACCTGTAGGTTCCGGGCAATATCTTTGATGGTTACATTGCGCATTGGATCTCTTACGATGGCGTCACGACCGGGATTTGGACCGGTTTTTCACCCTCTCGGCATCGGAAGCCGGCTTCGCGGCCGTGCAGGTCCTAAAAACCAACTTTATCGTTAAAGTTTTTTTGGGGAAATTACTGAATTTTCCCCTTCAAGGGCTTAGTACCATACTTGACTGGTTTAGGAAACAGGATATCGCCTCAAATGCAATTCCCCATTCAGTTCGCTCAATGCCCCCATTGATCTAATGAATCGGGTATCGCGTTTAACCATTTGTATATAAATAAATAACTATTAATCATTCAAGATAATTTTCCCAAACCAGCACACGAAACGCCTTCAGCGATAGGCGGGATACCGGCTTTGTGGCTGATATCTAACACTAAACAACACTTGACAAAATTCTGCTTTATGTATACTTAAACGTTTAAGTGATTGGCGCATATCTTTCTCGAACCAACGCGGAGGCAAAAGTGGATACATATTATATCGACGGGGAGTTTATTGGTGAAGACAGCGCACGGCTATCAGTGAAGGACATTACGGTTCTGAGAGGGTTCGGGGTCTTTGATTTCCTGATCACCTACCATCGACGACCCTTTTATTTAAAAGAACATGTGGCACGGCTTGAAAATTCAGCATATGAAATCGGCCTGCGGTTGAACCACAGCCATGCCGAGATATGCGACATCGTTTTAGAGACCATTGAAAAAAATCCCCATCACACGGAATCCAACATCCGCATTTTGTACACCGGTGGAATCAGCCCGGACGGCGTGACGCCCCAGGGAAACGGCGTTCTCATGGTCATGGTCACGCCGAAATATGAACTGCCGGATTGGTGGTATACCGACGGTGCCGCTGTGGCCACGGTGCAATTGGAGCGCTTTATTCCCACATCCAAGTCCACCAACTATCTCAATGCGGTTTTCGCACAGCAAAAAGCCAAAAAGCAGGGGGCCATTGAGGCCATCTATGTGGATCGGCAAAACAGGGTTCTCGAAGGGACCACCACCAACATCTTTGGTTTGAAAGGCTCTGCCCTGGTTACACCGCCGGATGGCATTCTGCCTGGAATCACCCGCGGGGTGGTCCTGGATCTGGCCAAAGGCAAACTGGATGTGGAACTTCGCCACTTTACCATGGAAGAGCTGAAATCGTTGGATGAAATCTTCATCTCCGCATCCAACAAAGAGATCGTCCCGGTAATCAAAGTCAATGATTGGGTCGTGGCCGATGGCAAGCCGGGTCCTCAGACCCGCGAAATCATGAAGTTGTTTCGTGAGTATACCGATGCCTACGGCCGGGGAGTCGAATCTTGACGTCTGCAGCCGACTCCGCTCCCAGGCCGCAAACCATCGTACAAGTTGACCTGGCATGTATTGCCCACAATATCCTTGCGCTGAAGGGCGCCTGTCGGGGCACAACCCGGTTGATGGCCGTCGTCAAGGCCAATGGGTATGGCCACGGCGCCATTGCGGTGGCCAAACAAGCCCTGGCGTCCGGGGCGACCGATCTCGGGGTTGCCCGGATATCCGAAGCAGCCGAGCTGCGCCGGGCAGGAATTACCGCCCCCCTCCTTTTGTTCGGCGATCTGCATGAAGATCATGTCCCATACGCAGCGGACCACGATATCCGAATCACCCTGTCGTCAGCGGCGGATGCAAAGCGGCTCTCTCAAGCGGCAGCTGCACTGGGAGTGCGCCTCACAGCTCACATCAAGGTGGACACCGGTATGGGCCGACTGGGCCTGTATGCCGACCCGCTGTCGGGGACCGAATCCGCTTTCACGGATGTGGGCTGTCTCGCAGACATCATCATGGGAATCGTCAAGCTCGGCCCCATCGAAGTGGAAGGCATCTATACCCATTTTGCCAATGCCGACCGCACCGACAAACGACATGCGCTTCGCCAGTTCGAAATCTTCACAAATCTCTTGACGGTGCTGAAGCAAAAAGGATTTGAACCGGCGATTCGTCACGCCGCGAATAGCGCCGCCACCATCGAGATGCCCCAAACGCATTTGGATATGGTGCGCACCGGTATCGCTGTGTACGGTCTCTGGCCATCAGATGAAGTGGATCATTCTAAAATCCACTTGAAGCCGGCAATGGCCGTCCATTCCAAAATTATCCAATTAAAAACGGTGCCTGCCGGCTTTGCGGTCAGCTATGGCAGCACTTTTACAACAACGCGCCCGTCCCGGATCGCCACCGTTCCCATTGGCTATGCCGATGGGTACAGCCGGCTGCTTTCCTCCAAAGGTGCCATGCTGGTCCGGGG
>JBNLFN010000065.1:0-27470 GCA_050305555.1 Desulfobacteraceae bacterium
TCTCACAGCGCCTGTTTTGGTACCAAAACAGGCGCTGTGAGAGCCTTTGCCGATGTCCACACCGACCATCAGCAACCCGGGGATTTGAACATAGACTTTACGCAGCTTGGAATTTCGGCCATAATATATCAATCTCATGAGGCCTCCTCCTTTTTTAATGCGTTTTGTTGTGGTGACGAACATCATAAAAGCGTGTGCCCAGTAAGATCAACTTTATGTTCTGATCTCGTATACGATATGGCTTTGAAGATCATCACCAGCATTGTAATCGTTGTCGAAAACCATCGAATCCATAACCATTACCGGGCTTTCATCCATGGTTGAGGTTAGGGAGGCGGCAACTCCGCTCACCAACTGGTATTACACCCGAAATCCCGGAGGGGCTATTTATGGATTTGATTGCCCAGCTGATAATTCCTTTATGAATCGAATAAAAAACCGAACCCCGGTCAACTCTATGATTAAGAAAGATTATCTATGGCGGGTGTGGAAAATAAATGCAGCACAATGTCAGTCGAATGCAAGGACGAAGCTTTGAGGCATACAGATGAGTTGTAAGGTACTATATGTAAGTGGTTCGCTCGGCCTTGGGCATGTGACACGTGACCTTGCGATTGCCACCGAGATGCGCCGAATGTGTCCCGAGGTGGACATCGTGTGGATAGCAGGGTCACCGGCGTCAGAAGTATTGGCGGCAGCCGGAGAAATGCTCGTGCCAGAACAGGCTAAGTATCGAGGTGAGACCGATCTCGCAGAGGGTGTAGCGCGCAACGGGAGCCTTAGCCTGACCGTCTACGTGTTTAGGGCGCTGGCTGCGTGGTTTGACAATGCCCGCCTAATTGGAAGTGTTGCGTCCCAAGGCCAATTTGATGTCATCGTCGGAAACGAGACATACGAAATACCCGTCACCAATTTCTTCGGCATTCGGGTGCTGCCGCCCATCCCTTTCGTGATGATGTATGACTTTTGGGGTTTAGAGGCCACAACCGGGAATCTTCTCGAACAGATTGGCGCATGGATACTCAACTTTGTCTGGTCACAGGAATGGCGAGTGACTTCCCGCGGACAAAATGCGGCCATCTTCTTCGGCGAAATCGAGGACGTGCCGGATAGACCCTTCGGTATCTTGTTGCCCAACCGCCGCTGTTACGCCGAAAAACACGTTGAATTTGTCGGCTACCCCTTGGGGTTCAATATTAAGGATGTTCCTCACAAGGACGCCTTACGACGAGAGCTCGGGTACGACAGTGGCCCGCTCGTGATATGCACAGTGGGCGGGACATCAATCGGCCGAGATCTGCTTGAACTCTGCGGACGTGCATTCCCTCTTGTTGCGGCCCGTTTGCCCGACTTGCACATGCGCCTTGTTGCTGGGCCTCGTATTGACCCGAAGTCTCTCGGCGTGCCTGAGGGAATCGATTGCCGGGGAATGGTGCCCCAGCTATGGCGCCACATGGCTGCGAGCGATCTGGTCGTCGTGCAGGGCGGTGGAACGACCACACTTGAACTCGAGGCGTTGCGCGTACCCTTTCTGTACTTTCCGGTGGAACACCACTCAGAGCAGGAGGTCACCGTCGCCGGTCGCCTCAACCGTCACGGAGCAGGCGTACGAATGCGTCTCTCGTCTACGAGCCCCCAGGAAATGGCCGATGCTATTATGGCCAACCTCGGTGTTGAGGTCTTTTATCAAAAAATACCCGCCAGAGGAGTTCGTCTGGCTGCGAGGCGTATACTTGAGCGTGCTGGAATCCCGGATTTAGGGGAACGGATAGAAGAGGTTGAGTGAAACCCTCGCAGATTGACGTTCATATTGAAATTGAGCGAATTCAGCACGACTAATAGCAAGGCGAACAATACAATCCAGCGGATTCCCTACGCGCATCGCTAATTATTATGTTATGAAACAATTTAGGCTTTACTTTTAGCTGCGGTTGGATGTATTTTCGGCCCGTTTCCATATTCATTTTTGTTAGGAGAACACAATGGCAGACACTTTTGAGATCCCGGATGGTTACCAAGATTCTTTTAGGCGCCTGATACCCTACATGGCGGCACCCTTACAAAAGGATCCCAAGGTGTTTGAATCTATATATATTTTCCTAAAATTGGGTGGGGAAAGATTGGCGCGGGTGGCCATAGAGGCTTATAATGTCAATCAGCGTCAATTGGAGATTGCGGTGATGCGACGGCTTCGTGAAGTCGCTTTTTTCGAAGAACAATTGGATGAAGCGGATGATGAGGACGACGAGGACGACGATGACAACGAGGACGACGATGAGAAGGATGATAAGGATCCTGATCTAGCGGAACCCCTCGACTAGGGTGTGTCGTTTAGGCGCTGTGGATGCCGCGTTTATCCGTCGAAGGCCTTCTCCAGACCAGCCGGATCCCAAAATCAAGTAAATCCATACGCTACGTATTCGCATGCCTACGCTATTTTCAAGACTTTCCGCTGAAACGGTTCGCATCTATTGCCTGGTGCTTTCAGCCAGTGGTATCTCCTACCAGGTGCGGCAGAACCACCATTTCTGGTCCATAGAAGTTCCCGCCGATGATCGTTCAGCCGCTTGTAACGCCATTGCAAAATACCTTGTCGAGAATGCACAGCGACCCGCTCGCGAAGGGCGCCGTTTTTTGCCCAAAGGGCAAAAAACATGGTCGGCGCTCTATGCTTTGGTCCCTTTGGTCGTGATCCATTGGGGCATGGGCAATGCTGAGGATATGAGGGCCTCGGTCGCCGCTTTTGGTGCTGCTGCCGACCAAATTACGGCGGGTGGTTACTATCGCTGCGTGACTGCGTTGATGCTCCACATCGGCTGGGGGCATCTGTTGGGCAATGTGGTGGGGCTGGCGCTGTTTGGCACGGCTCTATCGGCCTTCTGGGGTTGGGGTATGGGTTGGTTGGCGATTTTGCTCTGTGGTGCTGCCGGCAATGGGTTGACCGCCATGTGGTATGGCTCGGGTCATGTATCAGTCGGTGCATCCACAGCGGTATTCGCTGCCGTGGGGTTGTGTGCCGCCGTCTCTTTCTGGAGAGGGCGACTATCCCGATCCTGGTCTTGGCGGCTATTGACGCCATTGGCCGGCGGTGTGGCCTTGTTGAGCTTTTTAGGTGCCGCACCGCATGCGGATCTGGTGGCCCACCTGATGGGATTTACTACCGGTCTGGCGGCAGGTCTGATCGGGGGATGGCAAACGAATTTACCGGCATGGCCCATTCAGTTATCGGCCGCCTTCTTGGCCGCAAGTTTGGTAATTTTGAGTTGGGTGTGGGGGCTGGGCTATAAAGGATAAGGTGTTAGACTTTCAAATCCGGTCTCCGTTACCAGAAGCGTTTGTTCAAATTGGGCGGACAAAGAGCGATCCTTGGTGACAGCGGTCCACTGGTCTTCCAGGACAATTAATTCGTATCCCCCCAAGTTGATCATTGGTTCTATGGTAAACACCATACCCGGCACAAGGCGGACGCCCTCTGAGCGGCGACCAAAATGGGGCACCTGGGGAGGCTCATGAAAGTCAAACCCAGTTCCATGGCCCACAAATTCGCGGACCACCGAACAGTTTTGGCTTTCAGCATAGGTCTGAATAGCCCAGCCTATGTCGCCGATGGTATGGCCGGGGCGAACCATGGCCAACCCCTCTTTCAGGCATTGTTGGGCCACGGCAACGATTTTCCGGGCATCCGGCCCGGGGGTACCGATAAAAAAAGTACGGTTGGCATCGGCATAATATCCATCTAAAATTGAGGTCACATCCACATTGACGATATCGCCATCTTTGAGCTCCCGCGGACCGGGGATACCATGGCAAATCTCTTCATTGATGGATACACAGACACTTTTGGGGAAGCCACGATAGTTGAGCGGTGCCGGGGTGGCTTTGTTTTTAAGGGTGTGGTTGTGCACCAGAGTATTGATCGATTCAGTGGTGATACCCGGCTTTAATTGTGCTTCTACCAATGCCAGGGTTTCCACGACCAAAACGCCAGCCCGTCGAAGGGCTTCAACATCGTGGGGCAGTTTGAGTCGGATTTTAGATTTATCAGGATGATAGGCTGCCGGCTGACCGGAAAATTTGGGCTCGCAGCACCGCTTATATTTTTTACCGCTGCCGCAGGGGCAAGGCGTATTACGGCCTATTTTAGGTCTCCTTTTGGGTTGGGTCATCCCCATGGAATTGCTCCTTCTTTGGTTCTAAGATCTCCCTGCATAACCGTTCACCTATAATGGATTGACCCCTAGGTGTCAATTCACAATCCTGGCCATGCCTTGAAAAATTGGATCAAAGGGGGTATATCCGTCGGCGAAATGTGTTAACGACTTACTGGGTCAGATGGATTGAATTCCATTGATAGCCTTACAGGAGGATCGGCGTCGCATGAGCAAAAAAGATCGTGATCTGGAGTGGAAAAACAGAGTGTTGTGCAGCGATGAAGGCTGTATCGGTGTGCTTGGACCGGATGGTCACTGCAAAGAGTGCGGCCTTGCCTATCAAGGTGAATTGCCGCCTGCATTCACTTCGGTCTCATTTGAAGCTTCCCATGCCCATCCGTCAACGGACCAAGAGATAGACGATACACCGGAGGAGCTTGAGGTGGCCCCGGATCAGGAAGCAGCGACGGATAACGCCGAAGAAGAGTGGGCGCAACGGACGCTGTGCAGCGATGAAAGCTGTATCGGTGTCATCGGCCCGGACGGCTGCTGCAAAGAGTGCGGTAAACCCAAGTCGACTTAGGGCTCGCGCAAGGACAAGCTGTTTTGGCTATTTGTCATCCAAGACGTCGCGGATTTTCCGCGACAACTCTTCAATATTGAACGGCTTCTGGATAAAACCGTTGCATCCCAGATGCAAAATATAGGAAGCTTTTCCATTCAAACTGTACCCGCTGGCCAGCAAGACCTTGATGTTCGGGTCAACTTTTTTTAAGTTTTCATATGTCTGGCCACCACTCATTTCCGGCATGATCATGTCCAGAATTACCAAATCAATCTTATTTTGGTCTTGGATATACACTTCCAATGCTTCTTGTCCACTACGTGCCACGAGGGTATGATAGCCCAACTCTTCTAGCATTTCTGTGCCGATATTTAAAATCATCTCTTCATCATCAACCAGCAGCAAGGTTTCAGAGCCGGTAAGGGGAGGCTGATCCTCGGGGGGGCTGTTTTCCAGAGATCTTCCCGACGTTGGCAGATAAACCGTAAATGTGGTGCCTTTGCCCTTTTCACTATAGACGTTAATGATACCGTCATGATTTTTAACGATACCGTAGGTAGATGCCAGACCCAGGCCCGTGCCGCGACTTCTGTCCTTGGTGGTGAAGAAGGGCTCAAATATTTTTGCCTGAACCGCTTTGTCCATTCCGATACCGCTATCGGTGACTGAAGTTTTGACATAATTCCCGGGTTTGACATTATAGGCTCTGGCATAAGTCGTGTCCAAAGACACATTATTGGTTTGGATATAAATTTGGCCCCCACTGGGCATGGCCTGCCAGGCATTGACCAGCAAGTTCAACAAAACCTGTTCCATTTGACCCCGGTCGACAGCCACCAGCCAAATATTTTCCTGGGCCTGGGTGCGGATGGTGATCTCTTTTTTCGTTCGACCAAACATGATGCAGGTTTTTTCGATCAGTTTATTCAGATCGGTCGCTTTGACTTCATATTTGCCGCCGCGGGCAAAGCCCAACAATTGTTTGGTCAGCGAGGCGGCATCTTGGACATAAGTGGTGATGTTTTTCAATTTGTCGTGGGCCGGGTGGGAGGGAGCTATTTTGGTCAGTGCCAAAGAGGCGTTGCCCTGAATGGCCATTAACAGGTTGTTAAAGTCGTGGGCGACACCGCCGGCAAGGGTGCCGACGGACTCCAGGCGCTGGGCTTGCTGGAGCTTGGCGTGCAGGCGCTCTTTTTCCGTGATATCCCGCAGCAACCCCTGGATGGCCGGGCGTTGTTCAAAGGTAACCAAAGAAGCTGAAACTTCAGCGCGAAACTCAGCCCCATATTTGCGCAGCGCCCGATACACCTGGGATGCAAGATGGTTTTTAGAACCCTTCTTTTGGGCCTGAATGGCCGTTTCAAGTGCAGGGTGATTTTCTGCGGCCACCACATCCCAGAGGCTTAATTGAAACGCCTCTTCCTGGGTGTAGCCCAGCAAATCGCACATTCTCTGATTAATGAATCGAAATCCAAGGGCCTCGGCATCACAGATAAAATACCCATCCTGGGTATTTTCAACCAAAGACCTATAGCGCTCTTCGCTTTGCATCAAAGCCTCTTCAGCCGATTTGCGTTCGGTGATGTCGACCATTACGGATATCAGGCCGATGATTTCGCCGCTATCGCTGCGCAGCGGGCCCGAAGTGGTACTGACATAGAAGCGTGTCCCATCTTTTTTTTGTCGGATGACCTCCATGTCGGTAAAGGTTTTGCCATCCATTTTTTGTTCGAAGATGGAGCGGTACTTGTCCTGTTCCTCTTCGGGTATCGCCGGGTAGGGTTTGCCGATGGCCTCGGCTTCGGTCCATCCAAACATTTTTTCGGCCGCCGGATTCCAAAAGGTCACGCAAGCCTGGCGATCCAAAGAGACGATAGCGGCGTTGGAAAAACGATAAACCACCTCCAACGCTTCGTTGGCCGTGCGAAGGGCCCTTTCAGCCGCTTTGTGTTGGCTGATGTCCTGAAAAGTGACCAAAAGCGTATCATCGGAAATGACCCTTGCATGGACTTCCACCGGTAAATAGCGCCCGTCTTTGCAACGGTAATGCCGCTCAAGCACAATTTCTCTTTCCGGATCGCCGGCATTTTGAGTGGTAATCAACGGTTGCGCATTTAGATCATCCGGGTGCACCAGGTCCTGGGCGTAAATTTGGGTAATTTCTTCATAGGTATATCCTAATACACGAAGGGCTTTACGGTTGGCCTCGGCAATCCGCGACTGCTCATTGATCAGTAGAATACCCATCGCCGCGTCTTGAAACAGCCGTTTATAGCGCGCCAGTGCATCGCACGATTCAGTTTCCGCTGGAGGGCTTTCAGACAACTTGCAGCGCTCAAGCGTTTTTTCGAGTTCTGCTATTTTTTGCTTTAATTCAACAGTGGTCGGATTGGCCAAGCGAGTCTCCTTGTCGTTTCAGTTCAATTGAATGCATTGAATCATTGCGCTTCAGCTTCTCATCATTCTATCGGTAATGCTTGTAGTGAATACCGTATTTTTTTGATTTGTAGGCAAATTTGCGAACAGTGGTTTTTAAAACCTGGGCAGCCGAAGTGATGTTGCCGCGGGTGTTTTTCAGTGCGTCAATGATCATCTCTTTTTCCAAACTGGCAAGAGCGTCATCCAAAGACTGTTCGGGCAAGGTGTCGGATTCCAATCCGGTTTGGAGCGTTGGCGGCAGGTGATAACTGTGGACCACGCCGCCGTCACACAGCAAAACCGCACGCTCGATACAGTTTTCCAACTCGCGCACGTTGCCCGGCCAGTGATAGTCCATTAGCATGTCGATGGCCGGTGTAGAAAATCGTTTGATCTCTTTGGTGTTCTCTTGTGAGTATTTCTCCAAAAAGAAATCCGCCAACAAAAGAATATCCGTTTTTCTTTCGCGCAGCGGTGGCATATAGATTGGAAAGACATTCAATCGGTAGTAAAGATCACCGCGAAAGGAGCTGTCCTCCACTGCTTGTTCCAGATTCTTGTTGGTGGCTGCCACGATGCGCACGTCCACCTTGTGTGTTTTTTGGCCGCCCACGCGTTCAAATTCTTTTTCTTGTAATACCCGTAACAGGTTGGCTTGCACATCCAGACCGATGGAGCCGATTTCATCTAGAAAAATGGTACCTGCATGGGCCAGTTCAAATTTGCCCAGTTTTTGTTTGACGGCGCCGGTAAATGCGCCCTTTTCATGGCCGAACAATTCACTTTCGATTAAATTGGCCGGAATGGCTGCGCAATTGACTTTGACAAACGGGCCTTTGGCGCGGTGGCTGTTATAATGAACCGAATTGGCGACGAGCTCTTTGCCGGTGCCGCTTTCGCCTCGGATCAACACGGTGGCGTTGCTTTTACATACCTGGGATATCATCTGGTAGACTTCCCGCATTTTATTGCTGTTACCCACGATGTTGGTGATGCGGTACTTGTCTTCCAATTCATTGCGCAGCCGCTTGTTTTCATTGCGCAGCTGCTCTTTTTCACGCCGGATGGTCTCCAGGTTGATGACGTGTTGGGCGATCATGGTCGCCACTACCGACAATACTTTTTGGCCCTCTTTAAGGGCATAGCCTTTTTCATAGAGCCGATCGACGCTCAAGGCGCCAATGACCTGGTTTCCTTTTTTGATCGGCACACAAATAAACGAGAGTTCTTGATGACCTTTGCTTTTTTTTTTCCGACTGGCTGTGCGGTTGAGGAACATCGGCTCTTCACTGATTTTGGGAATGGCCACAGGTTTGCCGGTCTGAATGACACGTCCGGTTACACCTTCTCCCAGTTTGTACTTTACCCGTTCGATGGTGCTGCGCGATAAGCTGTGGGCGACTTCGATGCTGATTTCATTTCTCAGGGGATTGAGGATCGATACCGTGCCGCGCACCATATCCAATGAGCTGGACAGAATATCCAGAACTTTATATAAAGATTTTTTAAGCTCCAAATGTTCGTTGAGGGCATTGCTGATTTCATAAAACAGCGTGATTTCTTCAATTCGTTTCATCTGCGATGAACTCCTGCTGCAAGTTGCGTGCTTCAATGGGGGTGTGAAAAACCATAATTCAGGACAAACATAACAAATTTGTAATAAATGGCAAGCTTAATTATTGCACATATCGATATGGATGCATTTTTCGCCTCCATTGAGCAGTTGGACAATCCTGGCTTAAAAGACCAGTGCGTGGTGGTTGGCGGTTCGTCCCGCCGTGGGGTGGTCGCTGCCGCAAGCTACAACGCACGCCGATATGGCATCCACTCGGCCATGCCCATTTTCCAAGCGCGCCAAAAATGTTCCCACTTGGTTATTGTTCCGCCCCGACGCAAACGTTACACAGAAATTTCCCGGCAAGTGATGGCGATTCTATCCCAATTTTCTCCGCTGGTTGAACCCATCTCCATCGATGAAGCCTTTATGGACATGACCGGCTGTGAGCGCATTTACGGCTCTGCCCATGAGATGGCCAAAACGATCAAAGCCGCCATCCAAAAAGGCCTCCATCTGACGTGTTCGGTAGGGGTGGCGCCGGCTAAATTTCTAGCCAAAATTGCTTCGGACATGGACAAACCCGATGGGTTGACCCTGATTTCACCTGATCAAGTGGCACCCTTTATTGCGAAGCTTGCCATCGGGAAAGTACCCGGGGTGGGAGCCCGGGCCCGCCAATCCCTCGCCGGCCTTGGCATCCGGACCCTCGGTGACGTGAATCAGGCTGATCCGGGCTTGCTGACACGCAAGCTTGGAAAATTGGGTCATCGGCTGATCGCGCTGGCCCAATGCCGGGACGATTCGCCGGTCACCCCGTTTCGGGAAGCCAAATCGGTGAGCAGTGAGACGACATTGGATGCCGATACCCTTGATCGGGGCGCATTGGCAACCCATTTATTGGGCCAATCCCAGACCGTTGCGCGCCAACTGCGTCGCCTGCAAGTGCGGGCGCGCACGGTGACTTTAAAAATTAAAACCGCTGATTTTAAGCAACACACACGCAGCCAAACCTTGGACGCCGCTTTTCGTGATGCAGATACCATTTATCAGGTTGCGCTGGACCTTATGGATTCCTATCCCTTGACGCGTGCGGTTCGCTTGGTGGGGGTCGGCGCCTCTGGATTACTGCCGGGAACACAACCCGTACAGGCCGAGTTGTTTCCCAATGATGAAACTATCCAAACCGGCAAATGGGAAAAGGTGGATCAAGCCGTGGATGCCGTGGCCATCAAATTTGGCGGGCAAACTGTCAAACGCGGCTCATTGACGGTCAAAAAATAAACCGGGTTTTTTTTGGAGGTTGCCAAATGTGGGTTTGATTTTTAATAATCTGCCAATGTGAGAGAAATAATTAATGGACGCGTCAACGTTAATCTGGGGAGTGCTATTTGGATCAATAGGGTTTGGATTCTGTATGTATGGGAAAAAACAACAGGCCATCGTTCCGTTTTTAAGCGGAGTCGGGTTGATGGTCATTCCCTATTTTATTTCAAATCTATTTTTCCTTGTCCCTACAGGGATTATTTTTATTGCCCTGCCTTTTGTGATCAAGAGATAGGCACCTTTGGATCAGTCGTGTTTGCCGATCATCGAAACCAGGGCCTTTACAGTTGCTTCCGGCGACAAGTCCGTGCAAGCGAGGGTGTGGTGGGCATAGCGTTGATAGAGGGGACGGCGTTGGGCGTACAGCGTGTCGATACTTTGCCCCGGGAGATGGATCACCCCGCGATTGTCCAAATTGTCCAAGCGCTGTTTAAGTGGGATCAGTTCAATGTCCAGAAAAACAATTGTGCCCAAGGCCTGCAGGTGGGACATGGCCCGGGGGCGGTAGACCGCGCTGCCGCCGGTGGCGATGACGCTCTGCCGGGCCGCTATCTTTTCAATGGTTGCGGCTTCCAAATCACAAAATGCTTCCACACCGTGCTGCAGGATGATTTGTTGCAACTTTTGCCGTTCACCGGTCTGGAGGAGCAGATCCGTGTCGATAAACGCGAATCCTAGTCGCTTGGCCAACAGGACACCCACCGTGCTTTTACCCACGGCAGGCATTCCGATAAGCGTGACATTGTCGGTACTTGCCATTGCGCGTGCCTTTCAAGGGTTGCCCGACACCGTTATGTCGCCCTGTGGCCGGTTGAGATCGAAGAAATAACGCACTCCGCTCTTAATGACCGTCAAAAAAATCATTCCGAAAAAGAATGGAAAAAGAACGCAGTCAAACAGATAAGCCGCTACCAGCTTTATGGTAAGCGCCGCGATACGATCAGTTTCGGTTTTTAAATAGGTGATCAAAGCTTGCACCCCGCGTCCGGCGTTGGCCAAAGCGGATTTAAGATTCTGTGCGGAAAATCCCCGGTCGTTGGTGTCGGCCAAAAAGTGTTGGCTGATATGCGTTGGCGATAGCGTGCTGCTCAGGGCTTGGAGTTCTTCCTGGCTGGCCTCGATCATGGGCTGGGTAATTTTTTGAGACAGCACGGCAGCCCCGGTGACCGACAAAGGCAACAACAGGTAGAGGGCGACGCACAAGGCCGTGCCGAAGCGGACAGCTTCTTTTAGCCCTTTGTGCAGGTGGGCCCTTTGGGGCAAGTACCAAAGGGCCAATAAATAGAAGACCAGGATCACTCCCAAGCCTGTGAGGGCCCAATGATCGACGAGACGCAACCCTTTTAAGGCCAGCTGCATCCCCACAAGGATGCTGCCACCCGCCAGGGAGGCCCGCCAGGCAATATCCACGTAATCGTACATCGGCTGCACAATGTCACCTAATTCCAAACTAAAGCCGATGCCGACTTCGGAACCTTCCACTATGGCAAGTCCGCTTTTAATGGTGGAAAGCAGCAGAAAGCCGGCCAGAGATTTGTCGAAGGCGTTTTCCAGGTAGTGTGCGTTGGCGCTTTCCAGTTGGCCGAGGCCGCATGCGTTGAATCCGCGATCTACCCAGCCGAGAGCCGAAAGGATTAAGATGGTGATTAAAGCTGCGATCAATAGCGCTCTTTTAACTGCTGAATTCATGCACGCCTCCATATCGCCTTATAAGGATTGAATGGGGTTCCAAGATCAACCTTGCCTGACGGGATCGGGTCCGCAGGGGCAGGATTGCATCGGACGAGGCTTGTTTTAACCATATAGCATTTAATATCAAATCGTTAAAGTTTAAAAGCGGGTTCATCTCCAAATGAGTTTGCGTAACTGTTAAATGTAAGTATACTGGCACGCGTCGTTAGCTTATCATTGGCAGCGGTGGGTTCCTGCTTTGCAAATTGCGTTTATGCGCAATCCGGATAAAATCAGCGATACAGACCCTAATTTTGGTAAGCGCTTATCTATAAGCACAAGTTGATGCTTCCTATGTTCAAAGCGAAAACTGGAGGTCATCGGCGATCCAGTACCTCTTGTCGTGCTTAAGCTTTATGGATAACCGCAAAATTTTGGTATACAGGTTCGAATGAAAATACTGCTTGTCTATCCTTACTTCCTGGAACAGCGGATTCACGTTGAAGAAATCTCCGCGGTTCCCATGGGGCTTTACTATGTCGGTGCCATGCTCAAAGCCCATGGCTATGAAGTTGAGATCTTGAATGGGTATGATGCCGGCCAATCCCTGGATCGCATCAAACAGATTCTGAACGCCCGGAAGCCGGACATCGTCGGTTTTTCGATCCTGCATGCCAACCGCTGGGGGGGCATTGATATTGCCCGTCTTTCCAAGGCCGTTAACCCGAACGTGCCGGTGGTGTTTGGCGGCATTGGGGCCACCTTTTTGTCGGAACATCTGTTGACCCATTTTGATGCCATTGATTACGTGGTGCTGGGAGAAGGCGAATACACTTTTTTGGCTTTGGTCCGGGCGATTGAAAAGGGTGCTGGAACTGAGGTGTTGGCGGCCATTCCCGGACTGGCGTGGCGCGCTGCCCACGGCATCGTCCACAATGCGGCTGCCGAACGCATTCAGGATCTGGATGCCCTCCCACCGCCGGCACGTTATTTTGATTTTCAGCATCTTTCCCTGACCCGCGGCTGTCCCGGCCGGTGTAATTTTTGTGGGTCGCCCCGGTTCTGGGGGCGGCGGGTGAGGGCGCACTCAGCCGATTATTTTGTGGATCAGCTGGCGGCGCTGGCCGCAAGGGGGACCACCTTTTTTTATTTTTCCGACGACACGTTTACCCTCAACCCGGAACGGGTGGTCGCCGTGTGTCAAAAGATCATCCAGCGTGGCTTAAAGATTGTATGGCAGGCCATTGCCAAGGTAAATGCCGTCAGTGCCGAGATGCTGTATTGGATGCGCAAAGCCGGTTGCGTGCAGATCAGCTATGGCGTTGAAAGCGGTTCGGAGGATATCCGGCGCATGCTGTGCAAAGACATTCGATTGGGCCAGATTCAGAAGGCATTTGCCTTGACCACGGCCCATGGGCTGATGGCAAGGGCGTATTTTATCTACGCCGTTCCTGGAGAGGATTCTGAGACCATCGCACGGACATTGGCCTTGATTGCAGACATCAAGCCCCTGGCGGCCATTTTTTATATGTTGACCCTGTTCCCCGGTACGGCGCTATATGAGGCGTTTAAAACCCGCACCGGATTGAACGAGGATATCTGGTTGGAACGCCAAGAAGATATTCTCAGTTGGCAATACGATCCTGACCTGGATCATGAGCAAGTGGTTGCCTTCGGGCGCCGACTGCGATCCGCCTTTCATCAAGGACTGCCTGAATTTGTCCGGCAGATCCAGCTTAAGGACGATGAGGCGTTGAAGGTTGAACAGGCCGATTTTCTGTCACGATTGGGTCTGACCTTCAGCCATGGGGATTACGCCCAGCTTCAAATGACCCCTGATCCCGTTGAGGTGGCCCGGGGCCTTTTTGAACGGGCTTTAACGCTTCATCCGGACCATCGTGCCTATTGGGGGCTTGCCCTGATCCACCAACGCCAAGGCTGTCTGACCAAGGCCATGACGATGGCAGAGACCGGTTTGGTGCATTTTCCCCAGAGCGAGGCCCTCAACATATGTCGGGGGGTGGGGTTGATCCATCAAGGCGCTTTCGAGCAAGCCCTGGATGTGCTGCTGCCCTTTTCCGCATCCCAAGAGGCGCGTGTTCACATTGTTCGCTGCTATCAAGCCTTGGGCCGGCCGGACAAGGCGGCTCACTATGCCCGCCGATGATACCCCCAATCTTCCATAAATAGCTTTTCTCCAACGAATTGGAAAAGAACCTTCAATAAAAAACTTCAGAGTTGCATTCAAAATGCCGATGATAGGAAATATGCTGAAAAATATCACTCTGCTTGGTGTCGGTAACCTTTAGATAAGGCGGGTCTGCCCATGAAATGGATAGATGAAACCCCTAAACTGAAACTTGATCGACGCTTGTGGACCAGCGATTTGATCGCAAGGGCACCCATGGTGGTGTTCGGGATGTTTGCCCTGGGTTTGTGGGGGGCAAAAGCGACACATCCTTTGGGCGCTCGTCTTACTTTGGGGCTTTTGATGACTTTGCCGGTGGTTACGGGCTTGCTCATCGCCTGGGCTTTGAGCCGCAAACCGAGCCATTCACTGCGCCAGGTGACTCAAGCGCTGAAGGCGGCTGCTCAGGGCGATTTCAATTTTCGTTTGCCCACAGACGCCACCACCGATTTGGATGTTTCCCTGTATTTTAATCGTTTTATGGATCAGATGGCCATTTCCAACGACAAACTCAGGATAGAAATCCATGAACATCAATTGACCGAACAGGCCTTGATTGAGAGCCAGGCCCTGTTTGATGTATTTATGGCCCATTTGCCGGCGTTGGCGATCATCAAGGATGCGCAGGGACGCTATCTTTTTGTTAACGCGGCATGTCGCACGTTATTAAAAAAATCATCTGAAGAGGTGGTCGGCGCGACCGACATCGATCTTTGGCCGGAGACCAGCGCCAAACAGATACGCGACCACGATCTGCAAGTCATGCAGCACAATCAGGTGTTGAATGCGGTGGAAAAGATGGCCGTCGGCAATGAGGTCCGCCACCACCTGGTCACCAAGTTTCCCATCCTCAAAAATGGCCAACCGCACATGCTGGCTGCCATTGCCTTTGATATTACCGATAAAGTACGTGCCCAGGAAGACAAGGCCCAACTGGAACAGCAATTGGTGCAGGCCCAGAAAATGGAGGCCATCGGCACGCTGGCTGGCGGTATTGCCCACGATTTCAATAATATATTGGCTGCCATTTTGGGTTATGTAGAGTTGGCCCAACTCGATGCCCGCCAGGGCCAGAATGTGCATGCAGAATTGGACCACGTGCTCAAAGCCACCCACCGCGCCAAAGATTTGGTGCGCCAAATCCTGACCTTCAGCCGCAAAACGGAACAAGATCGCCGGCCGCTGGACCCTGAGCCCTTGGTCAAAGAGACCCTCAAATTGCTGCGCGCCTCATTGCCCTCAACCATTGAGATTATATCCCGGTTTAAAAGCAACGCGGCGTTGATCTCGGCCAACCCCACCCAGCTCCACCAGGTGATCATGAACCTGTGCACCAACGCAGCCCACGCCATGGAGTCCCGCGGCGGGGTCTTGGAAGTGGGTTTGCAGACCAATGATTTGACCCACGCCACCGCGGTGGCCAAAGGTGTGGCGCCCGGCAGTTATGTGGAGTTATGTGTCCGTGATACAGGCCATGGTATTACGCCGGCCTTGCAAGGGCGCATTTTTGACCCTTATTTCACCACCAAAGCCCAGGGCAAGGGTACCGGTATGGGACTGGCGGTCGTACATGGTATCGTCAAAAGCCATGGGGGCACTATTCTTGTGGAAAGCTTGCCCGGACAAGGGACTTGTTTCCGTATCCTATTCCCCAAGGCAGAGGGAGCCGCCAAAAGGACTCCCCAAAGCCAAGAGAAACTGCCCATGGGCCATGAGTCTATCCTTTTTGTGGACGACGAGCCCTTCTTGGTGGATTTGGGGCAGGAGATGTTGACCCGCTTGGGCTATAAGGTCACAAGCTGTGTCAATGCTTTGGAGGCCCTTGAAAAAATCAGGCAGGCGCCTTTGGGATTCGATTTGGTGATTACGGATATGACGATGCCGCACATGACCGGGGAGGAGTTGGCAGAGCGCATTGCCGCACTGCGGCCGGACCTGCCGATTATTTTATGCACCGGTTACAGCGAACATGTGCTGACGGAAAAGGCCTCTCGGTTGGGTTTGGCTGGATTCGTTAAAAAACCAATTACCATCATTGAGCTGGCATGTGCGATCCGCAACGTGCTGGATCGTCCATGCCGTCACAACAAATCCGCCGCAACGCCACCCCGTCTGCGGGTAATCGCCAATAATTAGCCCCTTCTAGCAGAGCCCAACTTGTGGATCGGAGCTAGTGAATTAGATTGGCTCCCTTTTCGGTCAATTGCACTATTGGAACAGGTCCTTTCCGATAGGTCAAAAAGCCTTTGGCCGCCAGTTGCCGGATGGCTGTATTGAAATCCTGTCGTTCAAATACGTCCAACCCCGGCATATACTCATTTTCAAGCCATTGTTCAGGCAAAACATCGTTTTCCTCGCCGTCCATGGCTCGAAATTGATCAAGTATATCTTTTTTAATGGTTTTTATGTCTCTGCTCATGGTGCAGTCCTTATGATCTGTTTAAGTAGGCTGTTGATCGCATGCAATTATAAAACCGCTGCTTTTTCTGATCCAAGCCTCATAAATTAACGCATTTTTGTCGGTTGACAACATCAATACTTACATAAAATCTTGAGGGTGTTTTTGATTATGAGTTTCAGTAACTTATAAATATCCAATATCCGGTGAAAGGACTTATGCGATAATTTTAGAATATAAAGCAGCGAAAAATGACAGAAGAATGATTATGGCGAGTTTATCCGGTTTCGTGGTAGGGTTCAGCAACAATATCAAAATCGTTGCTATTTTCTTCTTGGTACCGTTTCTGAATGGCACGAATAATTTCATAGCGACCGAAAAAGATTTCTACCAGCTCCGGATCAAAATGCGTTCCGGCGCTTTTGTCCATCTGGGCCAGAATCATTTGCTCGTCCCAGGCTTCTTTGTAGGTGCGCTTGGAGCTTAACGCATCAAACACATCCGCCAAGGCCACAATGCGGCCAAACAGTGGAATTTCCGTTCCTTTTTTGCCCCGCGCATGGCCGTTGGGCAGCACAAAGCCTTTCAGCGGTCGGCCGCTCATAAAGTCGATATATCCCGGGTACCCGTTTCCATCCCAACGTTCATGGTGGTTCAAGGCCACCACCCCGGCAGCTTCGTCAAAATCCGACTGCCGATTTTGAAAGAGCCGGGCGCCCTGAATGGTGTGCTGTTTCATGATTTCATACTCGTGCTCACTCAGACGGGCCGGTTTTTTCAGAATCAAGTCGGAGGTGGATACCTTGCCCACGTCGTGGAGCATGGCGGCCATGCGCAGAATATCACGGGTGCGATCGATGATTTTAGGGTTGGTGTGGCGGCGAAGCGCCCACTGCTCGTAAATTTCTACTGAAAATCCGGCCACGCGATTGACGTGGGCCCCGGTCTCTCTGGGATCGCGCATTTCGGCCATGCGGATCATGCGCAAAATCAAGGCGCGCGTCATTTGGGCGCGTTCCAAAGCCACTGCCGCCACAGCGGCGAAGTGGCTCATCATTTTTTCATCATCGCTGCTGAAGCAGGTGATGTGGTTGGATGCATCTTGGGCGTTGATGATCTGAATGATACCCAAAATCTGCCCGCTGCTGTTCTTCAGCGGCATGGTCAAGATGGACTGGGTCTTGTACCCTGCGGTTTCATCAAATTTCTTGCTGAAGCTGTACGGCAGTGTGGGTTCCAGTTCGTAAACGTCGTCAATGATCAAAGGACGCCCGGTGGCTGCCACATAACCGGCAACGCTTTTTTCATCCACGGGAATCTTAAAGGTCGAATAAACCAGCTTTTCGCCCTTGGGCAGTTTGCGTTGCAGTGAATCGTTCTGGGTATAGGCAAAATGGAGCCACTCCCCTTCCTGGATATAGATGGATCCGGCATCGGCATTTGCAAACTGGCGCGCACGGGTCAGCACACGCTCCATGAGAATGTCCAAGTCGTTAATCTGGCTCAACTCGATACTTAAACCGGTCAGGCTCTCTATTTTTTCTTGTTCACTGAGCATGCCCTGTTCCTGGCCATGGGTTTACATCGCTTAGCGACGCGCAGTGGGGGACCAGCGACCACAAAATAAAGAGTACCGGGACCCGGATCAGGCGTCAAGCCCAAAGTGCGAAGGGTGTAAGTCGTTATAAATTATATAAAAGCACGGTTAGCAAAAAGTTTTTTTGCAACCATAGGGTTAATGCTTGGGCAGATGAAGGATAAACGTGCTGCCCTGGCCTTGGGTGCTCTCCACGCTGACCTGACCGCCGTGGGTCTGCATGATGTGCTTTACGATGGCCAATCCCAATCCGGTGCCGCCCATTTTACGGCTGCGGGCTTTATCCACACGGTAGAACCGCTCAAATAGCCGGGGCAGATGTTTTTGGGCGATACCGAGGCCTTCATCTTGGATAATGATTTGGATCGCCGCATCCACCAGAGTGACCGAGATATGAATCCGGCTCTTATCCGGGCTGTACTTGATGGCATTGTCCAGCAGGTTCATCACCGCCTGTTCCATAAGGTCCGTATCCATCATGGCCGTTAAGTTTTCCGGGCATTGGGTATGGATGTGGATCTGTTTTTCCTTGGCCTGGGTGTGGCACAATTGGACAGCCGTGCCGATCATGCGGTTCACGTTGTTGCGGGTGAGGTTTAATTGTTGAATTTCCGGGGCCTGTTCCAAATTGGATAACTGCAGCAAGTCATCAATGATGGCGGTCAGGCGAAGGACATGTCTTTGGATGATATCCAAAAACCGTTGGGCTTCACCGGGATCTTCAACCCCGCCGTCATGCAGCGTCTCCACAAACCCCTGGATGGCGGTCAGAGGGGTTTTAATTTCATGGCTTACATTGGCCACAAAATCTTGACGCATGTTTTCCAGATGCCGCATCTGGGTTACATCATTCATCACCAGCAAGACCCCGATGGTTTCGGAGCGGGCATCTTTGAGCAGGGAGCAATGGGTACTGAGGATCTGTTCACCGTTTTGGTAAAGCGCGATGTCTTTTTCAGTATGGGTGCCTTCGGTCAAAGTGGTACGGATCATATCATACAGTTCCCGGCTGCGCATGACCTCTTGAAGGCTGCGGCCTTTGAGCTGTTCCGCAGACTGGTTGACCAGGCGCGCCGCCGCCGGGTTGATATTCATGATACGCTCATTGCGGTCAATGGCCACCACGCACTCCACCATACCGGCCAGGACCGCTTGGGTTTCGTTGCGCTGGCGCACCAACGCATCCATACGACCCTGGAGGTCCTGGGCCATTTGATTCATGGCCTCGGCCAGTTCCGCCAGCTCCAAGGTGGCGGGCGGGTACAAACGATGGGATAGGTCGCCCCGGGCAAAACGGGCGGCGCCCCGGCGCATGGTTTCCAACGGGCGGCTGATGCGTCTTGAAATGACCAGACTCAAAATGGCCGCCACCATGGCGATGACCACACCTCCCAAAGCGATCCGGGCCTGCAGCGCATGTAATTGTTTGTCGACGGCGCGGGTGGCAATGGCAATTCGCATGACACCCTGGATATGGTCCTTTTCAAAAATGGGCACCGCCACATACAACATGCGCTGTTGCAGCGTACCGCTGAAACGGATGGCCGATCCCGTCTCTCCTTTGAGGGCCTGCTTGATTTCCGGCCGCTCGCCGTGATTTTCCATGGTCAGGGGCGTGGCTTCCGAATCCCCCACCACCCGGCCATCGGGAAGGATCACCGTTATGCGGGTCGGGACACGAGCACCGCTTGCTTTACACAGACGATCCAGCGCCGCCGGATCCGCAGGATTCAACAGGGGTCGAAACTGGCCTGTCAACAAGCTGGCCTGGTGCATCAGATCCTGGCGGGTCTGGGAGACATAAAAAGATCGCATCGAATGGCCGGCGAACCAGCCCGCTGCACCCAGTACAATGAACACCAGCAGCAGGTAGGACGGATAGAGTTGGCCGATGAGTCGTCTGCGTTTCGCCATTTTTTTACGGGCCTAAAACTAAAAATAATGCATACTTGCGATATGCTTATTTTCTGACATGGTTTACGAAAACCACCAGTTTAAAGTGTAATAGTTAAAATTAATGTATCCTGCCTATTCATAGCGGATATCACCAGCGCACAACGCCCTGCTGATACCCATTGAGCATGGATGCACTGTTCTTTTTAAATCGATTCCAATCCTCAACTTAAAACTTTCCACTTTAAACTTTAAACAAATCTTCATATCCACAGCCTTCAAAAAAACGCCGAACCTATTTTGGGGTTATAGGGCCGTTTTTTGCGACACTAGGGTGTGCCGGCCGCCTCTTTGAAGCGGTACCCCACACCGCGGACGGTCTCAATATAGCGGCCGCTGGGGCCGAGCTTTTTGCGCAGGCCGACGATTTGCACATCCACACTGCGGTCGGTGACCGCATAATCATCGCCCCGCACGGCATCCACTATTTGGGTACGGGTAAAGACCCATCCGGGACGGCGGGCCAGAAACGCCAATACCTGGAATTCGGTATAGGTCAGTTCAATGGACCGGCCATCGGCGGACACGCTGCGCCGGCCGGTATGGATCACCAGGTCGTGCACGTTGATGATCTCATCATCCTCATTGGCCGCTAGGGTTTGGCGTCTCATAACCGCCCGCACCCGGGCAATCAGGACACGGGGGCTAAATGGCTTGGTGATATAATCATCGGCGCCCAGCTCCAAGCCTGCCACAATATCAGCCTCGTCGCCCTTGGCGGAAAGCATCACGATGGGCAGCCTCTGGGTTGGGGCATGGGCCTTCAAACGCCGGGCCAGCTCCAGACCATCCATGCCCGGCAGCATCAGATCTAACACCAGCAGGTCAACGGCTTTCGCTTTGAGGGTTCTCCAGGCCGCCTCACCGCTGGCAGCGCACTGGACGCGGTAACCTTCCCGGGCCAGATGGTAACGCACCAATTCTAAAATATCCTCTTCATCATCAACAACCAGAATCGTTTTTTTGCTCATCGTCGCCTGCTTTTTGGCGCCTGTTGCGGGTAATTCACAGCGGCCCATACGGTAAGTATTTAATTGGGCGTACCCTGACCGGTGGCTGTTATCATGATATTAGGTTTATGTTAGGATTGGGTTAGCGCCCGGTATCCTTTGGCCATGGCCGCATGTATTCAAGGCCGGGTAGGATTTATTTGCAGGTGAACGGGTAAAAATGGTGAAAACAATACCCTTGGGGATCACCATACAACACCTCGGTTTCAGCCATGCAGCTGCCGATGGCCTGCCGCGAAACACTTTCAAAGTCCTGCCGCTTTTCTTCTTCGGCTTTGCAGGCCATGCAGATGGGTTCGTGATCATATACCGATAGAATCCGTTGGTCCGTAGGCTTTAAACCGGCATTGCAGCGATGGCAAGCCAGGGCGCAAGAGAGCTTCTCTTTCCACTCGTCCATTTGTTCATCCTTTGCATAGTGATTTGAATAACAATAAAACCGATTGATTCTAAAGCAATGGCTGTTATGTTACCTTCTAGCCGAACCATAATCAAGAGCGGCGCGGGTGAACCCTCTATGAAAAATTAAAGGCGCGCCCCATCATGACGGTACTGCGAATGCCATAACCCGGAATGCCAAAATGCGAGCAAGGAATGACCATTGACCCTGTTTAATATCATCGCCGTTGCTGTGGCCTTGGCCATGGACGCTTTTGCTGTGGCCATCGCCACAGGCGTCTGTTTGGGAAAAATCCACTGGCGTCAAAATTTTCGGCTGGCCTGGCATTTCGGCTTCTTTCAAGCCATCATGCCCATTATCGGATGGAGCGCCGGACTGACCGTCAGAGATCTGATCTCCCGTTACGACCACTGGGTTGCTTTTGCCCTGCTGGTGCTGGTGGCCCAGGGCATGTTGCGAGAGGCCTTTAAAAAGGACGATAGCTGCCGCAAAACCCAAGATCCCACCAAAGGCTTTACCATGGTGATGTTGTCGGTGGCCACCAGCCTGGATGCCCTGGCCGTGGGGCTCACCCTCTCCATGCTCAAGGTCTCCATCTGGTTGCCGGCAGCCATCATCGGCGTGGTGGCCAGCTTCTTTACCACCGTCGGCCTCCACCTGGGCAAACGCATCTCCCAAGGGACCCGCGTGCGCCAGCTGGCCGACGGCTTAGGCGCTGTGGTGCTGCTCATCATCGGCCTGAATATTTTACGCGAGAATGGGGTGTTTGAAGTTTTCTTTTAGGGCGTCTTTTAAAAAACCGGTATGGGTGGTTTTCTGGCTTTGAGGGATGGGATAATGAAAAGTTTTAGGTTTTAAGTTTTAAGGTAAGGTATTCTACCGATTTTATATATTAAGAATAATAAGCGCTGTGAAGATAGAAAATGAAAGGATCATTTAGCTTACCCTTTGTTCATTAAAACTATCGCTCACTTTCACCTGAATCAATCAGATTCGAATGATCTGGCTTTAAAGCTATTAATGTGCAGCTACAATCCTGTGCACTTGACTCCAAAGCTCAAAAGCAGCCATGGGCTCAATGCCCCATAAAATCGGTAGAATACATCAACTTAAAACCTAAAACTTAAAACTGAGGCACCCAAGGCTGAAATGACTAACCATTTCTAAGGTTGTAAAAACTTCAACCCCAGCGGCGCCTCCTCCCTCCGCCGCGCCTCCGTCCCCACCAGCTCGAACAGGATCACTTCCATGATGTGCCATACTTTCACCCCCTGGCGGATGCAGCCGGTGGTGGTTTGATCTTTGCGGCCGCAGGCCATGTGCATGTGGATCAGGGGCCGGCCGGATTCATCCTGGAAAAGGGTGCCGGTGCCGGCCACCTCGTGGACGTTTTCCAGTATCTGTTCCATGGGCTTGAGCGGCAAGCCGCGGTCTAGTTCGGGCCCCACCACCAGGCGACTGCCGGCGTCCGCACCCCCCAGAATGATCAGGGCCGCCGCCTGAATGGCGTGATCTTGTGCAAATTTTTCGATGACCGCATGGACCACTTCCCCATCTTCCAACCGCAGTATGAACACTCGTCCCTGCCGTGCTTGGGCGTATTTCATAATCCAATCTCTCCCTTGATTTTTTAGCGTTGTACTGGAAGGTACACGATACTCTATTTGTCAGCGGGAGGCAAATTCGTGCCGGGCGATACAGCGATTCCCGGTGAAGCGCCCGGGAGTGGCGAATGCGGACAGGTCATTGTGGGAGGGGCGTCTCGCCCCGACATCAACGCCATGCGCAAGACAGCATATCGCGGCAAGATACCGCTCTCACAGAACCCAATTCATGCCAAAGCAAATGAGAAAAAAGAGGTTTTCTAATTGTACTGTTTTGCCCACGGCAGCAATGCTTCGAGCTCCTCCTGGATGTCGTCCGGGACGGGTCGAATCGGATGCGTTCGCCGGAGGCCCGATGCGCCGAGCCTGGTCGAGCCGTCCGTAAACAATTCCGACAGGGCGATGTTGATCTTGTGGGTCAGCGCTTCATAGGAGAAGTGGTGTCGGGCCACGGCAAAGTTGTGCGCGGTGGCATGTTTGCGGTGATGGTCGGAATGAATCAGCCTGCGGACCTGCTCGATGGCCGTTTTGGATAAAAACCCATCCATGGTGGCCACTTTAAACCCATGCGGCTCGATGTCCCGAATGTAGGTGCTATAGCGATTGACCAGCACGGGTTTTTTGTAATAGACGGCTTCTAAAAAGCCGTTGCCGAATCCTTCACAGAGGCTGGGGTAGGTGACAAAGTCGGCCGCCGGATAGATATCGGCCAACGAAAATTGCGGATAGTGGAGCGAAGCCGTCCCCCATGGGTCCGCCAGTTGGCAGGCCACAAACTTTAGATCTACCTGTTGGGACTGGGCATACGCCTTGAGCCAGTTGGCGTATTCGTAGCCCTCGTCGCCGGCTTCATGGGAGACGATCAACTTGCAGTGGGGCAGATCAAGGGCTTTGACCAGGTTGACGGCGTGTTCGATGCCTTTGCGTTGCACCACCCGCGTTGGCTGCAGAATGACGGTATCTTCTGCTTTAATGCCGATAAAATCGCGAAAGGATTGTACCGCCTGGGTGTCGGTTTTAGGCGGATTCGCAAAATCAAGCACATTGGGCGCTATGGTGGAGACGATTCCCGTGCGGCGGGCCAATTCCTCGCGCGCCGTCGCGTTGATCACCATGTGGGCGATGTTGGGCAGCCGGGGAGGGAATGCCATTTGCAGATAGTCATTGGCCGCATTGACGGTATAGCGCTCGCGCTCCCAATAAAAATCATGATGGTGGGCGATGGTGGGGATTTGGGTTTCGGCTAAAAATTCCGCAAGCGCCATGCCCAATGGAATCTGCATGGGAAGCGACAGCACATTTTCGGCGACCAAAAAGTCGATTTGAAATTTTTGCACAAAACGGTAGAGGTGGGCTTTGATGAGCTTGCGTTGTTCATGGATCAAATCGGTGGTTTCGGGTGATCGCTGCTTATGGCCGATCAACGCGTCATTGATCTGAACATTGAGATCACTTTGAAAGTACGCCTCGGGCGCCAGGTAACTGATGGCCGGTTTGCGATCCAACTCTCCGGCAAACCAGTGACAGGCGTATCCGTTGCGCATAAAGACCTGGGCCCACTTGCTGGTTTCTAAAGTGACGCCGTCGGTACCCCGAAATCGCGTTGAAATGAAGCCTAAATTCATCATGTCCCGCTCCGCTCTTGTTCGGCCCGCCCTCGCCTGGAATGTACATGGCGGTCAATAGTGCCAATCTTCCTTCTTCCTTGGTCATCAGGTATGCAATTGATGTGCAAAAACGGCAATCAAGCAGCCGGTTTTTTACAAAAGCATAAAATAGTTAAATATATCAGTAATATAAAAGTATTCAGATAAAAACTGGTATTGGACACCCAAAAGAACGATTAAGAACTATTTTACACAATATGAGGTGAAATGATGCCCTAGTGGAATAATAATACAGTGTTTCCCAAGGGTTCGGGGCAAAAAGGCGGTCAAACAATTCGATTTTATTAAAAGAATCAAGGTTGGCGTTTCAGTCGCCGGCCAGGAGTGCGGGTGGGGCCGAGCCCCACACGGAAGCGGCAAAGTACCCCAAAGGTGCTGGTCGGTTTGTGCCCGGCCAGCGGCAATTTCCCCTTGACATCAAAAAATTGAACTGGTAGCAATGCAAATTCTTTTAGGGCACCGTAAAAGATCAGGGCGGGTAGCTCAGTTGGGAGAGCATCGGCCTTACAAGCCGAGGGTCACAGGTTCAAGCCCTGTTCCGCCCACCAGTTTTTTGATTGCACGGCCATTTTTCGGGGGCGTAGTTCAGTTCTGGTTAGAACGCCGGCCTGTCACGCCGGAGGTCGCGAGTTCGAGTCTCGTCGCTCCCGCCAATTTAATAAAGGGTTAGATCCAGATCGGACTAACCCTTTTTCTATTTTCACCATCGGCAAGATCATCAAGCGACATCATCTCGTGAAACATGATGAACTGCTTGATCCACTTGCAATAGGTCCTTTCCGATTCCCCCACTGGATATAAAACGGAAGGTGTTTTTGCGATACAAATCCTTTTAATTGTAAGTAGTTATTATAATCTTCGATGGACATAAAATAACAACTCCTCAAACTTATATGGAATTCCACCTAAGCTTGATAATTTAAACAAATTGTGGATTCAGTATTGATAGATCGATCAAAGGCAGAATCCAAACCTTGAAAAGGCAAGTTGGAAATCTATTTGATTATATGCCAATAATAAGGTGTTTGAGATAGATCGATTCTGCCGATTTCACGCGTAAATACCAAAACCACTGCAAAATTGTCCATCATTTTTGGAATACCATTCTACTTTTTTAGCATTTGACTATAATAACAATGGATTGTAAAAGAATTAGATACTTTTTAATTCCACTAACGCACATAAAGCGTAACAAAATGTGGATATCTACATAATCTATAATGTTAAATTCTGAATGAGAATAATATGAAAAAATTACCTCAAGGAAAAGAGTTACAAGAAATTGCAAGAAAATATGGCATTACAAACCATTCGAGCGCAACAAATGTGGGTACAGATGATTCAATTCTCCAAGAAAGATTGATCAGATATATTGAAACCAGAAGAAACGGTCGAATGTGGATTGTTGCACTTTTATCTGCAATAGCTTCAATTGCAAGTGCTTTGGCTGCTTGGTATGCGGTTACGAACAACAATCCTTTGCCGTGAAACTTTATATAATTCTCACTTGGGAATTTTTTTAATAATAAGGGAATTTAACCTGCCGCTGCTCCCGACGCGGCTCCGCCGCGCCGGAGAGCGCGGCGTTGGATGGTAATATGAAAAATAAGAACCCGTTGACTTTGTCTCTACAGATATATTCGGCTCTTTTGGTGGTTTTAGGAATATACTTGCTGTATAAATCTGGCGTATCTACTTTTATTGCCATTCAAGAGGGGCAATACTCTACAGTTTTATTGGGGCTTTTTGTTTTAGGGATTTCGCTGGCTCTTTTCTTCGTTGCGTATGAGACTGTATTTAAATTTTCAAGTAAATCTATTTCAGACTTGTCAGAAATAACTGGTCTATTTGTGTATTTATTATTAATCCGTTTACTAAAGAATATAGATTCCGATAGCTATGTTTTCTTGATACAATTGGTTATTGTCTTAGCTCCGTATGCGATAGGTTTTTATTCTTATAGGATAATGAAAAACACTTTAGTGAAATTTGCCATTAAAAGAGCTATCATCCAACCTGCCACTCCACCTGACCCGAGGGCCTCGCGGCCCTCGGTCAGGTGAGTTTGGCGTTAGCTTTCAGGAGAGTTTTGTGCGTACCCAAATTAAAATATGTTGTATGTCATCTATAGAGGATGTTCATCACGCTATTAAGGCTGGGGCTGATGCTGTTGGTTTTGTATGTGCAATACCTACTTCTGCAAGAACAATAGATATTAATATCGTTGAGTCGATAACTTCGAAAGTGGAGCCATCAAAAGATACGTTTTTATTGACATCGGAGAAAACCGCAGAGGAGATTGCTGAAAAGGCGCTTTTGGCTGGAGTGAATACCGTACAAATCCTTTCCTATCTTGGGCCCCACGAATATGAAAGGCTACAGAAACTTTTGCCCAATATTAAATTCGTACAGGTTGTTCATATAGAAAATGAAAGTTCACTAAATTCAATAGAAGCATATGGACGATACGTTCACGCCTTCTTACTTGATTCGGGAAAACCTAATTCATCTATACCTG
The DNA here is from genome assembly GCA_050305555.1 of Desulfobacteraceae bacterium. Taxonomy (GTDB): domain Bacteria; phylum Desulfobacterota; class Desulfobacteria; order Desulfobacterales; family Desulfosarcinaceae; genus JARRKU01. The sequence continues at coordinate 27,022 of JBNLFN010000065.1, forward strand.
AATATGGCGGAACAGGCCGTACACATGATTGGTCGATAAGTGCTAAGTTCGTTCAAAGAACTACTCATCCCGTATTTTTGGCAGGCGGATTGACGCCTGATAATGTTGGTGAGGCTATAAAAGCGGTGCGGCCATATGGTGTTGATTTGTGTTCTGGTGTTCGCACTAACAACGCTTTAGATCATTATAAATTAGAGAAATTTATCAAGGCAGTGCGTGCAACCGATGCACAGTTTAGTGAAGGCAGTGCGTAAAAAAGCTAACAATTCAAGCAAGGGGGACGCCGCAAGCGGCGCCCCTTCTTGAGGCGTGTGTGCCAGGCATGGCACAGAGCTAGTGGGGTGCAAGTCCCCACGCCAGGTATTCGTAGAGCCGAAGGCTAGGAGAAGGACAAGGGCGTAGTCGCGAGGCTGGGTCTGGAGGAAGTCCAATCCAAAAGCGCGGGGCGA
>JBNLFN010000066.1:0-10840 GCA_050305555.1 Desulfobacteraceae bacterium
ACTAAAGCGCTTGAAGGTATTGGAACGCTATGCGAACCAAATCAATGAAGCATACGAACAGGCATGATGAAGGCGGCTCACGCCCCATTGCTTTTTTGGCTGCCGGATGAGCCGCCGCTGGCGATATGCGGTTCGAAGGCACTACCGGATGATATCTCCCGCTATTTTAAAGCGAGATGCTTTCAAAGCGGTTCAGTTCGACATTCTTTCGTGAGCGACGGGGATCGAATATGCAACCGTTCATGGCAATGTAGACACCCGGTGCAAGCGTTTGGGCGGCGACCACCGCACATCCCAGATTGAATACGGCATCACTGTCCCGGAATCGCGCCGGGTACATGGAACCGGTTAGAACGATGGTCTTGTCCGGAGTCCCTTCCAGCACTTTGGCGGTATCAATCATGGTGTCCGTGCCGTGGGTTATGACGATGTGGCTCTCCTGTGCGGATTGGACGGCCGCCTTGATCTTCAACCGGTCCTCATCGGTCAGGTCCAGACTGTCCTGGCGCAAAATGGAGGTCACCGCATAATTGAAACAGACATTGGCCCTTTCCAGCACCCCCCCCGCTTGGGGATCTCCAACCTCGTACTGGCTCTTCTTGTCGAAATAGACTTTATCGATGGTTCCACCGGTGGTGAATATCCGGATTCTCATGCGCAACCTCCACGTTTGATTATTTAAGATAATTGAGATAGCCCAATCGAACAATGGTGAGGAACACAACCGTTAAAAAAATCGGCCGAATAAATCTTGTCCCCTTTTGGATGGCCATCCCGGAACCGATGCGCGCACCGATGAATTGCCCAATGGCCATGGAAAACCCTGCGGTGTAAAAGACATTTCGGCCAATTACAAACACAGCCAGAGCGATAATATTGCTGGTAAAATTCATGATGCGAGTGGCCCCCGCGGCCCGGGTCATATCATAGCCGAGCAGGATCATAAGCGCCGCAGTCCAGAAGGAACCCGTCCCCGGTCCGAAAAATCCATCATAGAAACCCAGCACGGTACCGGCTAAGAAGAAGAAAATCCTCTTGTCCAATACGGGCTTTCTATTTTTGACACCCAGATCCCTTGCCCAAAGGGTATAGAAAAAAACCGCCAACAGCAGGATCGGTATGAAATGCCGGATGAATCCCGGTTCCAGCAGCTGTATGAGCCAAGCCCCCAGGCCGGCACCGCAAAAGGTGAAGATTGCCCCCGCAACCATTTCCGTCAGACAAACCTTGCCGTTGCGGATGTAATTGAGCGAGGCGGAGAATGTTCCAAAGGTGCCCTGCAACTTGTTGGTTCCCAGGGCCAGATGGGGCGGCAGCCCAATGGACAAGAGCACAGGGAGCGCTATCAATCCGCCGCCGCCGGCAATGGAATCGACAAATCCAGCGCAAAAGCCGCCTGAAAAAAGAATCATAAAAATCGGTATGGTCAGTTCAAATTCAGGCATTTTTCATGAAATACCGTAGATCCATCATCCCGAAGCAGATAGAGGGCACGCATCTATTGAAAAATATATGGGATGGGCAAAATCGTATCCCCAATCCATAGCAATCGATTAACTTCTCCATTTAACCACGGTCTGGCGTATCATATTCGATGCATTGGTAAAGAAAACGCCGCCAATAACCATTGCCCCCCCCATCAATAGCGATGCGGTCACCGGCTCGTTGAGTATAAAATTAGAGAGGATCAAGGCGCTGATGGGCACGAAGTTGATAAACACACTGGCTTTCATTGCACCGAGCCGCTCAATTCCCTGATAATACCAGTAGAACCCGAGGACCGTCCCAAAGCATCCTAAATACGCGAGGCTGCTCCAATCGAGGACCGTATAACCGCCGATGTCGTCCATCAAGCCGAAATAGAACGCTGGCACCATCAACATTATGGCACCGACCATGGCGCTGTAAGCCACCGCAGCCAGGGCAGACAGCTTGGCCATGGCCGCCTTGCCAATGAGTGAGTAGAGGACCCAGCTCAGAACGCACCCGAAGATCAACCACTCCCCCAAACCAATGCGGTAACCGGTGATATCGGCCACCTGCCCGTTGGATATGACGACCATGGCGCCAGACACCGAAAGACATATGCCGACGCCTCTTATCCAATTCAGCCGTTCTTTGAACACCACTGCCGACAGCAAGCTGATAAAAATCGGATTTGTTGCGATGATCAAGGAAGCTCTGCCCGCCGCGATATGCTTTAGACCGGAGAAGAAAAGAATATTGTAGGAGAACACACCGGTGACCCCCAGCAATATGACCGGAAGGATTTGTCTCCGCGGCAAGGGCGGTAAGCGTCCCTCACGATAAAAAACGAGAAAAGATAAACAGCTTGCGGCGATGGCAAAGCGCAAAAAGGCCGCACTTACCGGATGAACGGTCTCGGAAATGAATTTTCCGGCGATAAATGTGCCGCCCCAAAAGATAGCCGTCAGAAGTAATTTGATATAGATCAATGCAATATTTGGCTCAAAAACAACTTTGTCCGGTCATTTTGCGGATTGTCAAAGAATTCATCCGGACGGTTCTGTTCGACAATTTGTCCTGCATCCATGAACAAGACACGGTGGGCGACACTCTTGGCAAACCCCATCTCATGGGTGACCACCAACATGGTCATTCCCTCACGCGCCAGTTCTATCATAACGTCCAAGACCTCTTTGATCATTTCCGGATCCAGCGCCGAAGTGGGCTCGTCGAACAGCATGACTTTAGGGGCCATACACAAGCTCCGTGCAATGGCCACCCGCTGTTGCTGGCCGCCGGAGAGCTGGCCGGGATATTTGTTGGCCTGTTCGGCAATCTGCACTTTTTCAAGATAGTGCATGGCGGTCTCCTCGGCTTTCTTTTTCGGTGTCTTACGAACCCAAATGGGACCAAGGGTCAGATTTTCAACGATGGTCAGGTGTGGAAATAGATTGAAGTGCTGAAACACCATACCCACCTCTGCGCGAATCTTCTCTATATTTTTCAGATCGTTGGTCAGTTCTATGCCATCGACTACTATTTTTCCGCGCTGGTGCTCTTCCAATCGATTGATACAGCGAATCAAGGTGGATTTACCCGACCCCGAAGGCCCGCAGATGACGATCCGCTCCTTGCGCTTGACATCCAGATTGATATCCTGCAGCACATGAAACTCGCCATACCATTTGTGCATATTTGAAATTCGAATAATATGATCGTTGCCCTCAAGTTCCTTGCGATCTGCGACAGCCTTGGTTTCCATAAAATTCCCGATATATTCGTCTACTTTATTTGGTTAAACTCAAAACGCGGCACCATTTAGATCCAGTAAAATCCACAACCCTGAACCATGAACCGTGAACTATGAACCATGAACCATTTTTTAGTATCCCGTATCCAATTCCCGTTCGATCCTCCTGCTGAAGTTGCTCAAATAGAAACAGCAGATGAAATAGATCAATGCGACAAAAATGTATGCTTCGGCCGAAAACCCCATCCAGCGTGGATCCTGCAAGGTGCTCTGGGTGGTTTTCAGCAAGTCGTACAAGGCAATGATCACCACCAATGAGGTGTCTTTAAAAGCTGAAATCAGGATACTGACCGATGGCGGGATAACGATTTTCAGCGCTTGGGGCAAAATGATCAACCGCATGGTCTGGAAATAATTGAGGCCCAGGGAATCGGCTGCCTCGTACTGCCCCTTGCTCATGCCCTGAAGCCCGCCACGCACCACCTCAGCGATATAGGCCGCGGTGAAGAGGATGATGGCCACCTGTGCCCGCAAGATACTGTTGATGGTCACGCCTTCGGGTAAAAAAAGCGGGAAGACCACCGACGACATAAAGAGCAGACTGATCAGCGGAACCCCCCTTATCAACTCGATGTAAACGACACAAAGTGATTTGATGGCTGGCATCGTTGACCGCCGTCCAAGGGCCAGAACAATCCCCAAGGGATAAGCGGCTGTCAATCCAAACACAGACAATAACAATGTCAGAGGAAGGCCACCCCACTGCGTGCTTTCAACCGATTCAAGTCCTAAAATGCCGCCTTTGAGCAGTATCCCCATGACCACGAGTCCGAAGATCCAATAGTATGCAAGGGATTTCTTCCAGAATCGGCGATACTGGCTGAAGATCAGCAACCCCACCAACAAAACAATCGCCAGTCCGGGACGCCACTGCAACTCATAAGGATAGAAGCCAAACAGAACAAACCTGATGTTTGCCGTAATAACCGACCAACAGGCGCCTTCGCCGGCCTGGCACTCCTTGCCGGACGTAAACCACATGCTGTCGATGATAGCCCAATTAATTAGGGGGACTACTGTTTTCCATAAAATGGCCAGAACAACAATGGTCAACAACGAGTTAATCCAATTGCTGAAGAGATTTGCTCTCACCCACCCCACGATACCCACACTGGTCACCGGTGGTTTGATCTCGGATTGGATTGTGCTGTCAACTGTTGAAGCGTCCGCCATTATCAATTGCCCCTTAGAATAAATTAGGCAGGATGCCTTCATCTAATATTTGACACTTTAAACATGAAACTCGAATAAGACCCAAAAACATCAAGACGCTATGGATGGCATTGCCGTAAATAAGATTGCACTATCTTTCGACTAGCTTCATCTTCTTGTTATACCAATTCATAAAGGCAGAAGTACTTAAACTAAACAGCAAATAGACAGCCATAATCAGCATCACCCCCTCTATGGCCTGCCCCGTCTGGTTGATGGCCGTTCCGGCCACTGAAACAAAATCCGGGTAGCCGATGGCCACTGCCAGCGAACTGTTTTTGGTCAGATTCAACATCTGGCTGGTGAGCGGTGGAATAATCACCCTCAGGGCCTGCGGCAGGATCACCAGGTTAAGGACGTGCGTTGATTTCAGACCGATGGCCATGGCCGCTTCGGTCTGCCCCTTGCTGACCGACTGGATACCGGCGCGCACCACCTCGGCCACAAAGGCCGCCGTGTACAACACCAATCCCAATAACAGCGCCGTGAATTCAGGGCTGACACTCATTCCACCTTTAAAATTAAATCCTTTGAGCACCGGAATGCTCATTTGTGTGGGGGCACCTCCCAGCAACCAAGCGACGAGCGGCAGCCCGATCACAATGCCAATACCGACCTTGATGACTGGAAAGTGTGCTCCTGTTCGCGCTTGTCGTTGAGCCGCCCATTTCTTTAAATATATTACAATGACGGCTGCTAACACCAAAGCCGCGGCCATGTAGCCGTGGGCCGGATGAGCAGTCGGTACGGTAAAAATCAAACCCCGGTTGCATAAAAAGACGCCTTCGATGGGATTCAGCGCCTGGCGGGGGGATGGAAGCATTTCGTAGAAGAACGCGTACCAGAAGAACAATTGCAGCAATACGGGAATATCCTGGAAAATTTCAATATATGCGGCAGCCAGCCTGGAAACCAGCCAGTTCTTGGACAGGCGCGCCACGCCGACCACAGTCCCCAGTATCACGGTCAAAATGATCCCGATAAAAGACACCAGCAAGGTATTTAATGCGCCGACCACCAGAGCGCGGCCGTAGGTATCTGCGGCTGAATAAGAGATCAGTGTTTCACCGATCTCAAAAGAAGCTTCCTTGTGCAGAAAACCGAAACCGGTGGCAATGGATTGACGCTCGAGATTGGCCAGGGTATTGGAGACGAGATAATAGCTCAACAAACCAAACAGACAAAGGGTCGCAATCTGGTAGATGACGGATCGCTTGGCAGGATCATACCAGAAAGAAACCTTCTCGGAGCTATCAACGGTCAAGGTCCCATTTTCTGTTTCAGGCATAAGGATCTGGCTCAGGTATCTTCCGGTTTATGGTATTGTCTATGTACCTTCGGTTGTTCAAAGTTAAGATCCTATTGAACTTGAGGCTCAGTTCATGGTTCAAGGTTAAAAGCCCGATTCAACTCCCTTGCACCGTGCCGGGTACCGATTAACAATGAACCATGAACGATGAACGATGAACTAAGCCGCAGGCTTACGGTCTATTTGAACGGCGGCGTGTACATTAACCCGCCCTCGGTCCACAGTGCATTTAATCCACGCTCGAGCTTCAGCGGTGTGTTTTTACCGACATTGCGCTCAAAGACCTCACCGTAGTTCCCCACCATCTTGACGATATTGTAAGCCCATTTTTCATCCAAACCCAGGGCTTTGCCATTGCCTGCACTGACACCAAGGAATCTTTGTATCTTTGGATCCTTGCTCTTGAGCATTTTATCGACGTTCTTTGAGGTAATTCCCAGGTATTCCGCTTCGATCAAGGCCATGGTGGCGAAGTCTACGACGTCGTACCATTGGTCATCACCATGGCGGACGGCCGGCCCCAGGGGCTCACGCGAGATAATTTCCGGCAGGATCATATGGTCATCGGGATTGGGAGCGATAGCGCGGGTACCTGCCAGTTGGGACGCATCCGATGTCAAGCAGTCACAGCGGCCTGCAAAGTATGCTTTGGCCAGTTCCGGTGTACTCTCGATAACCACCGGTTTCATTTTCATACCGTTGGCCCGGAAATAGTCCGCTGCATTGAGTTCAGTCGTCGTGCCGGGAAGGACGCATACGGTGGCGCCATCGAGTTCCCTGGCACTCTTGACCCCCAGTTTTTTGGGAATGAGGAAGCCCTGCCCGTCATAGTAGTTGGTGTGCACAAAATTAAGCCCCAAGGCCGTCTCACGGGTTAGCGTCCGGGTCGCATTGCGGGTCAGCACATCGATTTCACCGGACTGCAGCGCTGTAAAACGGGTTTTGGCGGTCAACGGAACCCATTTGATCTTATCCGGCGATCCAAAGACGGCCACGGAGACCGCCCGTGCCGTATCCACATCCAGACCCCGCCACACGCCTTTCTCGTCCGGTTTGGAAAATCCAAACAAGCCCTCATTGACGCCGACAGAGATATAACCTTTGGCCTTCACATCTTGTAGTGTCCCCGCCATTACCGTTGCAGTTGACAGGGCAATCATCGTTACCAATAGCACACTTGTTTTTAGAATTTTCATGCAACCCCCTCTTGATTGTAGATTCATCCGCCGGTACCCAAATTGTAAGACTGTCCGGTACCACCCCTTGGTTCCAGAAAAAACCTGTTCACATCAGGTTAAAGCCCCTTCATTTTGTTTGGTAAATGTTGAATAAATGTATCATGTTCGACAAGATTTTAGCAAGTCATGTCATTAGGTTGTTGGATCCCTTACCATTGATGTGCCTTATGGTTTCAGGCGTTTGGCCTGGCGTCAACGACCACCCGCAAAGCGGGTGGCTTGAATTTGTATTTGGGCACCGCATTCTTTGCACGCGGTAAAAACGTAAGCGCTGGTCGACGTTCCGTCTCCGCATTTGTTGGCGGCCCATGGCCTTACAACTCGATTTGATAGGTTTTTATCTTGCTTAAAAGGGAGGGGTGGCTGATTTCCAGCAGCTTGGCCGCTTGGGTGCGGTTTCCTTTAGTGGCGGTCAATGCACGGGTAATCATCTCTTTTTGCAGTACTTTCTGAGCATGTTTCAATGAGTATCCTTCGAAGATTTGGTCCATGGGTGTGGCGGAGACTTTCCGGGTGGAGTGGAAGGTAAAGCTGTCGCCCTGCAATGTGTCACGGTCCGATAGAACCATCGCCCTCTCGATGGCATTTTCCAGTTCGCGCACATTTCCGGGCCATTGATGGCGGAGCAGATCCGCCATGGCTTCCGGCGCAATGGACTTGACGCTGCGTCCCAATGCGTTGTTGAGCTTTGCGATGAAGTGCTGGCACAGCAGTGGAATATCTTCGCTGCGCTCTCTTAACGGCGGCATGGCGATGGGCAGCACATTCAAGCGATAATAGAGATCTTCCCTGAAGCTGTTTTCCGCCACCATCTCTTCTAGATTGCGCGATGTTGCAGCAATAACGCGAACATCGATTTTGCGGGTGTTGGATGCCCCGATCGGCCGGATTTCATTCTCCTGTAAAACGCGAAGCAATTTGACCTGCAGCGGTAAGGGGAGCTCTCCGATCTCATCCAAGAAAAGGGTGCCGCCGTGGGCCTCTTCAAATAACCCCCTTTTGGCGGAATCGGCGCCGGTAAAAGCCCCTTTGACATAACCGAAAAGCTCGCTTTCAAGCAGGTTTTCCGGAATACTCCCGCAATTCACCGGAACCATGGGGCGATTACGTTTGGGGCCTTCATGATGGATAGCCCGGGCAATCAATTCTTTACCGGTGCCGCTCTCTCCGGTGATAAGGATCGTTGTACCATACTGAGCCGCCTTGGAAGCCATGGCAAAAACCGATTGCATGGAACGGCTTTTGGCCACCAGTTTACCAAAGCGCTGTCGATCTTCAATTCGCTGCAGCTGCGTCTTGAGTCGAATATTTTCTCTTTTGAGGTGATCCCGTTCCTGGGCCTTCTTAATGGCTAGGCGCACCTCATCGCTTTTAAACGGTTTCGAAATAAAATCATAAGCACCCAGTTGCATGGCCTTGACGGCCAGATCAATGGTGCCGTAAGCCGACATCATGATGACCGTCGCCTGCAGGGTTTTGTCACCCAGCGCCTTTAAGAACCCCATTCCATCCATCTTGGGCATTTTAATATCACAGAGGATAAAATCGAAATCCGATCGCTCAAGGGCAAGCAACCCTGTTTCGCCGTCGCCGGCTGTCTCCACATGGTACCCGTCCATGGTCAACATTTTAGACAACATGTGGCGCATGTTCTCTTCATCATCAATGACCAGCACTGATGTTTTATAGTCGGAATCTGCGTTGGTGTTTGGCATATTCAAATCCTATAAAGCCCAAGTAATCCGAATGATGGGTTCATGGTTCTTGGTTCTGGACCACGGTCCACTTCATCCATCATGGTTTATATATGACCGTTGCAGCCGGATACCACAGCCCCAGCATTTTCCAACTTCCTAACAAGTGCCATCAAAAACGCGGTAATCATATTGAACAGATGGACCACAATCCTGACACATTAAACCGAAAAGCACGATCCATGAACTATGAACTAAACACCATGAACCAGAAACCCTTATTTCTGTCCATCTTCCACCAGGGGTAATTCGATACTGAATGTCGCCCCCTTCCCCGGTATGCTGTCTGCCCTGATGGTTCCCCCCATGCCCTCAATGATCATATAGCTTACAGATAAACCAAGGCCCGTGCCTTTGCCCGGCTCTTTCGTCGTATAAAAAGGATCGAAAATATTTTGAAGCCGGTCAGTTTCAATCCCGCCCCCTGAATCGTCAATCCGAACCTGCAATAGAGGCGAAGAAGTGCTATCCGCTCGATCCTTGATAGATGTTCGTATCCTGATTTTCCCCTCCTCCTTTACCTTGCCGGCATGTATGGCATCGGCAGCGTTCAGCAAAAGATTTAAAAAAACCTGCCGAAGCTGGTCATCGTCGCCCCATATCGAATCACTTGCGGCATCAAGGCAGCACACGATCCGAATATCGTTCATCACCGGTTGCGATTGCATTACCTCAACAATATCCGCACTGACCGCGTTGACACTAACAGCATCGTTTGCTCTCTTTTTGGGCCTTGCCAGATCCAGAAGTTGTCGAATAATGGTACTGATGCGTTGTATCTCCCCTTCAGCACGTTCGAGAAAATCAGCCTGGTCCGCTTCATCCAGTCCCCCTTGTTTGATCATGTCCAGGTAACCGAGCACAATGCCAATGGGATTCCCGATCTCGTGGGCGATACCGGCGGCCAGCCGGCCAACCGAAGCCATTTTCTCGGCGCTGATCATCTCCCTTTGGGTATTTTTCAATTCGATATTGGCCTGCTTTAGAGACGTCACCGTGGCCTGGAGTTTCTTCTTGTCAGATGAAATACGGGTCAGCATCCGGTTCAATGCGGAAGAGAGCCGATTCAATTCACTGTCCTCCTGCCGAAAAGCAAAGAAAATGTCGCTCTCTTCCTGGAAATCGTCCGCTTGCTGTACTATGCGGTTGATGGGTTTCAAATAATGCTTGAAAATTCGATAGAGTCCGACGATGGTCAGAACAGCCGTATTGATCAGCAGATAGATAAAAATGGGATTATGATATTTTTTTAAAGTCGCATAAACAGGCGTCAACGGGACGATCGCGCAAACGACCCCTCTAAGGGAGTTTTTCCTGTATACAGGAACCGAAATAGCCACCGCTTTTGGATGCCACCAGAAAAGGGACCAAACCAACCCGACTTCTTCCATGACAGCCTTTTTTTGGCTGATGGCACTTCGAATCTGCTCCGCCACCAACCCATGCGGTGAATCCTTGCGCTTAGGGTTATAGAGCAGCTTGCCTTGTTGGTCTGCAAAATAAATGCTTTGAATGCGATCCTGGGAAAGAATCAGTGTGGTGGCCAATTCCTGGTTCGGATTGCCCCCCTCCGGCGGGGCGGCCTTATCTGAGAAGAAAAGCTCCCCCATAATCTCAAGGTATCGGCGGCTCTGTGATAAGGTGTCGCGGATCATCACACCTTGAAGCACAGTGACGACTAATATATCAGTGATTAATGCCGACACCAGCAGCAGGATAACGACGTTTAAACCAATTTTGGTCTTAATACCCCGCGCGGCCAATTTTCCCCCTGCAAAGCTGGTCCCTTTGTCGATAAAACCGTTAACCCACTGGAACTGTACCCCATCCTTTCCAACAAAGCAAATATCCGTGCTGCGCAAAATGGCCAATGAAAAACCCGGAACCGCAAAGCGATTTCGGGTCAAAAAAAATTTCGGCGGCGTCCTACTCTCCCGCACTGCTGCCCGTGCCTGAATATCAAGGACCTGCGTCCTTTTCCGGCCGGCATTGGAGCCCAGGCCGTATTAATAGAAGGTACCCTGGCACACGATTTCCTGTTTGCGGAATC
>JBNLFN010000067.1:0-2674 GCA_050305555.1 Desulfobacteraceae bacterium
GATTGACCGTTTTTGCAGCGTCGATCCATCCGTCTGGGTTGTGACTTTTTCCCAATGGTTGGGATTTTTTCCCAACCTGAACAGCATCTCATTCCACAAGGCTTCAAGTGTCAAATTTAATGCTGCCCACGGAAATGAACCGGCCTGGGTCAATGGAAACAGACATGGGCGATCCACCAAAAACTAGTTCGTCTGTTCGCGACAAATCACTCGGAGATGGTCTGGAAGACTGCCAAATGCCGAATGCCCCAGAAACACCCGCCCAACGCCACGGTTACGTGGATATCACCGCCATGATTCGCAGCCTCCAAAGGACTGAAGGATTTGCAGACTGCTTCAGAACCGGATTGTCCGACTGCGACCAACTCAAATGCGCATGGCGTCAATATTGCCTGCTCAAGCCGGATGGACTGCCTCCCAAATAGGCACTACAAGCCATCTCAAAAAAGGATTTTGGTTCCAGATCGCGGCGGAGGCAAAATTTAAACCGGAGGCATACTCAAGTATTCCGAGGATTTAAATTTTGCCTCCAACAAAGATAGGGGGCCAAAAGACTTTTTTGAGATGGCTTGTACATGTATGTCTGCGGTTGGACACCTCACCCCGCCTTGATCTTGAGCCCGATTGAACATTTTGAACTTGCCTCTATCGCATAAGGTTTGCCGCATTACGCGCATCAGATCACATTGCCGACCAGAAACCGCTCGACACAGCGACGGATTTTGCCGGAAGGTATGCTGCAAAAGTGCTTCATGCAATGGGTGCAAAGTTGAGCCCCGGCTTTGGTCGGTTCCATTCTATTTAAGGGCATCATGGCGCCGCATAGATCGCAAAGGTGGTGGGGCAACTGGTTTTCGGCCGTTATGAGATCATGACTGCGGGTGATAAAACGGGCCCCGACGGCGTAACGTTCGGTGCCGTTTTTGGACAGCAAATGGGTCCAGCGGATGGACGCCACATACGAGCGGAAGCTTTCAGGCCCGGATATGCCGGGGTCATAATTCTGCATTACGATACAAACATCTGTTCCCGGCTCTAAAGGCTCATAAGTCTCGTAGCACAAACCGCCAGAACTGAAATCATAGGTCCTGGTAGTCTTGAATTGCTCGCTATCCAGCAGCGCATATTGAATGGGGACCTGGCGCGCGGTCCTGATATCGGTTCGCGGGATGGTCGCTTTCATGGCATGCTTCTCCTTAAAGGGTTCGGTGTTTGCTTTGTAATATTTTTGGGACGAGGAAGAAACAAATGTATCTGTCTTGTTGTCATTGAATCTGTTTTCGGTGCTGCCTCAACGGCCCCATACAATACGTATGCATCCATCGAGGCGCCTTGAAGACGAACCCAAGTCCGACTCAATATCGGTACATTTGTTTCTTCCCCGTCCTTTATCACCTCGGAGGCAGTCGGTGATGATCGTTACGCTAACAGTTCCCTGCTGTTGGAAACAGTACGGCTTTGATGGGAACTAACGGTCTCCGTCCCTGATGGACCTTCAGGGCTTGGTGACGAATAAAGCTGTCGCGGAAAAAAGTACCTGACCGCTGGCGGCGGTGCAAATGTCTGTTCAGATTATGAAGCTAATGCTTTCAGATGATTATAGCGCATTCCATGAGAATTGGAATTAGAGTGATCAATACCTGATGAAGGTGGAAATAGCGTTGAAGCGTTTAATGAATTCCAGTTAAACGCTATTATAGAAAAGCGAACTCAATTGTCAAGATGATTTGTGTTAAAAAAATGTTAGCCTGTTGCGGTAAACACTAAATCCAAATGTGGTTATACAGAAAACCCAATTCAATGCTGCTTCTGAAGGCCGGATTCATTTCAGATTAGGCGAAATGGTCTAATGGTCGAATCGAAAATGGTGAAAGGAATCCCATCTTCTTGATATTGCAGCCAACTATCAAATCAGGGAGGTGCCTTTCACCACTAAACCAGTCGACCGTTTAACACTTTGACCCAATTCGGTTGTTCAGATGGGCACAAGCCTTCCGCGTCTTTGCACAAACCCGGGTTTTTGAATATCCGCGAAAAAATTACAGGATTGCCCTATCCTGCAATTTTGCAGGCGTTTGAGGCTTGGGACCAGAAAGGCGACATCTTGCGCAGCCGCTCGATGATCGGCGGCAGCTTTTCGATTACCAGGTCGATTTCCGCCTCTGTGTTGTAGACACTCAAACTGAAGCGGATGGAGCCGTGAGCGGCCGTAAAGGGCACCCCCATGGCCCGCAGCACATGGGACGGCTCCAGGGACCCGGATGTACAGGCCGAACCTGAAGAGGCGCAAATTTTAAATTCATCCATCATTAACAATATCGCTTCGCCTTCCACGAATTCGAAGGCGATGCTGGTGGTGTTGGGCAGGCGATTGTCCGGATCGCCGTTGATCATGGCGTTGGGAATTCGACTGAGCAGTCCGTGTTCAAGTTTGTCGCGCATCGCACGCACTTTTTGATTTTCTTGCACCATCCGGTCGGCGGCCAGTTCGGCGGCTTTTCCCAGGCCGATGATAGAGGCCACATTTTCGGTACCGCCCCGGCGGCCGTGTTCCTGATGTCCCCCAAGCAGAAAAGGTGCGTATTTTGTTCCGCGACGGACATAGAGGATTCCCACGCCTTTGGGCGCATGCAGCTTGTGACCGGACAGGGAGAGCATATCCACTTGATTATCG
>JBNLFN010000068.1:0-18830 GCA_050305555.1 Desulfobacteraceae bacterium
TCTATGGCCAGTTGGTAAATCTCTATGGCTTGCTTTTTTTTCTCTTCCACCACTGCTGGATCAGCATTGGCATCAACTTTTAGTAAAATGTGGCGTGCCTCAACGGTTGCTTCGGTTTTAAATTCCTCCGGATGGGTTTGATAATAATTGGCCACTTCGTCATCCGTAACCGTAACACTCGATTTATACGCATCAGGATCAAATTTAAGGTAACGGACCTTAATTTGGGGATCGGTGCGGTATTGGTTTTCATTCTCTTTGAAATAGGTTGCAATCTCTTCATCACCTGGATTGATATCTTGATAGCGAGAAGGTGAAAACAAAACATAATCCAATGACACTTCGGCTCTGTTGAATTGATACCAGGCCAGGCCCTCTTCCTCAGTCGCCACCACACCGCTCATGATCAAGTCAGTGAACTTTTCTATAAGGAGATCTTGTTTGTAGCTCTGGGTGAATTCCTCATGGGATAGGTTGTTTTGAGAAAGCACACGCAAATAGCGATCTTTGGCAAAAACCCCATTGTTTAAAAATGCCGGAATTTTTTGAATGGTGGCGGCTAACTCTTGCTCTGATACGTCCAGATCCAACCGTTCAGCTTCCTGGAGCACAAGGATGCGGTCAATGAGTTGATTTAAGGCTTGTTCACCGGGACGCAGCATTTGCATGATGCTCTCATTAAGTTGGTCGCCATAGGCCCGGCGGAAATTATCGCGCAAACGGTTGTAAGCGTCAACATAGGCCGACCGGGAAATGATCTCACCGTTGATCTCAGCCACCCGGGTCACTTGGCGGTTTTGGAAGCTGCTCACCCCCCAAAAGGAAAAGACCACCACAATGATAAACAGAATTATTTTAATCATCCAACTACCGGCATGTTTGCGCATTAAACTGAGCATGCTGCATCCTCTCTTTATTCATCTATATTCAGCATTTAGCGAAATAAAACTATTCCCTGCAAGTCAATAACCCGACGATATTAGGTGTTGTCACTACGCTTGTCAATATTTTCCCCACACCGGCGGATCGATGGGGGCCACACGACCAAACCGCCGAAATGGTTAAAACCCTTGGTTTTTCTCTAAACGAGTTGGAGATGTTGTTGAAGATAAGCCCTGACACCGTCAGCTTGGCGCTATCGCATAGGGGTGACTCATTTGGAGAAGTACCAAACCTTTAAACACGGAACAAGCAGCCGAAATCGCAAAATTTTAATTTGACACCCAGCAGGCTTTCTGGTACGAACCGCTTTTACGTTTGGGGCTGTAGCTCAGCTGGGAGAGCGCATGACTGGCAGTCATGAGGTCAGGGGTTCGATCCCCCTCAGCTCCACCAAATCGCTTCGAAAAGCCGGCATCTTCCTGCCGGCTTTTTTTATGGTGCTTCTCCAAATGAGTTGGAGATGTTGATATAGATAAGCCCGACAGCGCATTATACGGGTACGCCACCGGCGTCAGGATTTGTTCTGCCCACCACGCCTGCGGGCTGGTTATTTCAGTACGTTACCAACGGGGGCATTCCTTGCCCCCTCCCTGTTCACCGCCAGGGGTGAGCAGGGACAAACTGAATAGCGCCATTGTGTACGGCTTGCCTGCCCATCGCAGTGGGTCCCCGTGGCGGCGCCAGGGTCTCCCCCATTGGTAACGTACTGAAATAACGAAACCCTCCAGCTCACGGTGGGCAGAACAAATCCTGACGCCGGCGGCTAAACGCTATCGAATGGAGGCAACTCATTCGTTGAGCAAAGGTGCCTTAGCAACCGTTAGATGCAGCGTAGGATAAGCGACCTGCACTGTCTGAGCGCAGCGAGTTTGCAGGTCGCCCGGAGCGCATCTTACGGTTGCTTGGGCATCCTTGCGTGTGCGGCAGGATGGCTTGCCCACGGACCGGGTTCAACGCTCCAAAGCCCAATGGGTTATATTGGCCCTTCTAAGGCTGCCTCAGTTGCACCAGTGTGGCCCCCCATCCGCCGGCCTCGGGCGGGGCATCTTGAAAACCCAGCACCAAGACATTTTTGGCCAGCAGGGATTGCACCCTGGCCTTTTGAATGCCTTTGCCCTTGCCGTGAATGATGCGCACATGGCATATGTTTCGATCCGCACAAGCCGCCAGGTAATCCTCAAGCAACGCCGGAAGATCCTTGGGGTCAAAGGTGTGCAGATCCAGCGTGCCGTCAATGGGCATTTGAATCGGGTCCATAGGTCTTGTCCCCTTGGCCGTTGCAGGTCCGCAAAAGCGATGGTGACCCATTATATTTCGAGCAATTGGGCTTGAACGTACAGATGACCATGATATAGATCACTTACATGAACAGCCAATTGCTTACCATCGCCCTGCCGCTATTGGCCTATTTTGTCGGCGCCATTCCTTTTGGCCTGATCATTGTTCTTTGGGTGAGCCGAAGCGATATCCGCCAAGTGGGCAGCGGCAACATCGGCGCCACAAATGTACGCCGTACAGCCGGCACCTTTTGGGGCGTTGTCACCTTGGTATGTGATGCGCTCAAAGGATTGTTGCCCACATGGTTGGCTCTTCGCTGGGGCCCATCTGATTCAGCGTGGCTAGCACCGCTGGTTGCCCTTACCGCCATCTGCGGCCACATGTTCCCCGTCTATCTTAAATTCAAGCCCAGTGGCAAAGGCGTTGCCACGGCTTTGGGCTGCTTTAGCGTACTTGCCCCCTTTGCCTGCGGATTATCGTTGATCGTCTTTATCATCATGGTGGTGATCAAACGCTACGTTTCGCTGGCCTCGATGGTGGCCACGGCGCTGTTGCCCCTTATGGTTTGGTGGACCACTGGAAATCTCTACCTGACGGTGAGCAGTCTGCTCTCCGGCGTGTTGATTCTGTTGCGCCACCGGACCAACATTCGCCGGCTCGTCCAAGGCAAGGAGTCTACCTTGGGCAAATGAACATTAGACGGTGCACCAGCGTGTCACCGCTATACACAACAACGCCAAAGCTCCGCAGAGCACAAACAGGCTCTCCACTTGAAACTCCATCCCAATACCGGGGAGCATGTTGCTGCGCTGGCCGGCCTTAACGATGGCCCATAAAAGCAATGGCGGTATAATTAAAGGATAGGCTAAAACGGTCACAGCGCCCAATGCATGGGCCGCTATGGCCAGTAACATGATAAATGCCAGCGTGCCCTTTAATAGGCTCAGGGAACGCTTAGGACCCAACAAGATGGGAAGCGTCTCTTTGCCGACAATACGGTCTCCCTGCATGTCGAGGATATCAAAGTAGGCAGTCCGGCAAAAAGCAATCCCGGTCGCCCATACAAAAACAATCACGCCGGTTAAAAGTGCCGGCATTTGTGCCGCAAGCGCCGGCAAGCCGGCGGTAACCACACCCCAGGCCAGCGCAATTAACAAGGTTTTTGATCCCGGCAAATCACGTATACGGTGAAATCGAAATTTGGGGGCAATCTGCTTGGGGATAAGTTGCAGGTTGTAGGAAAGTCCCAGCAAACTCATGGAAAGCAAGGTCCAAAACGGCACCGGTCCCATCTGATAAGCAGCCACCAGGCCCAATGCGCCGGAGACAACGACTAAAATGGATAGGGGCCACTTGAAGCGGGTATAAAAGACTTCCCGATCCGGATCGTTGTAGCGGTTCTCCGCACGGCCGGTCAGATGGTTCAAGGTGTGCATGGATAAAACATACAATATGGCCATCGACAGGGCCGGAAAAGCAACCGGTAATCCTTGGAGCCGAATGGCCGCAAAGGACAGACATCCGGCACCAAAAGCGACATATAAATTGGAAAGCAACAAAAACCGCTGCAAACCCAATACAAAAGAACGCCATCCTTTTCGGCGCTTTAGCGGAATCTGCTCCACCGCGCGCAGCACGCGTTTGATAATCCAACTGGGGGTTGAAGCGCCGGCTGTGATGCCCAAATGTTTCACCCGGGACAGGGCCTCAAAATCCAGTTCGGCCTCGGTCTCCACATGGTGAGCCGGTTTATTGATGAAGCGGACAATTTCGGCCAATCTCTGAGTGTTCCCGCTATTTTTGCCGCCCACCACAATCACGGCATCCGCTTGGCTGGCAATATGGCGGACCTCCGTTTGACGTCGCTCAGTGGAATCGCAAATGGTATGAAATACCTTATAGTTGGGATGGGACTGGGCGGCCCATGCTTTGATCTGCCGGTACTCTCTCAAATTCTGGGTGGTCTGGGCCACAATGATGGCCTGCTCAAAATGCGGCAGGGCACCCAGCGCTTCCAGGTTTTGCACCACATACCCTTTGTCACCGGCAAATCCCAGCAGGCCAACCACTTCCGGGTGGTCGTGATCGCCAATAATGATGACGGCGTAGCCTTTGCGGGCGTGGTTTTTAATGATGGATTGGACCTTCACCACCCTAGGGCAGGTGGCGTCTATAACCTTAAAACCGGCGGTCTTAAGCTGCTGGCGGCTTGAGGGAGGTATCCCGTGGGCCCGTAGAAGGACGGTGCCGCATCCCTGTTCGGGGATGGTGTCTAACACCTTAACCCCTTTTTCAGCAAAAAGCGCCAGCACTTGGGGGTTATGAATCAATGGCCCATAGGTATAAATGGGTTCCTGATATTTGCCTGGAGCATCCAACGCCATCTCCACGGCACGCCGCACGCCCATGCAAAAACCGGCAGTATGGGCAACAGTAATTTTCATCGTTATTTCATATACTTCTTGAATCGACCCGCAATAAAATTTTATGGTCCACCAGGGAGAGCGCCTGTATCGAGGCATTGATAAATTTTTGCTCTCCATAAATATTCACCAAACGCAAGCCTCTCTCTTGCGGCTCGACCTTGTCAACCATCTCCATAATAAGCTCTTCTGAATCGTCATCGACTAAATATGCATTGGCTTCACACATGGTTGCTACCCTCTAAAATTATTAATTTGAGGTTTATCGCCAAGGGTGTCGGCATTCATCCCTGGTTCACACCGGGGTGAGAACGCATACCCACCGGATTCTATCCATCGCTATTGAATAATATATTAATACAAGGCGGCGCAGTTAACAATCCCGGCTGCCTATTGTCCATGGACAATACCTCTCAAGTGGATATCCACCATATTGTCAACCAGGTGGGGCAGAGGTTCAGTTACGGTGCCGCAAATGATGATATTCTCCTGCGATAGGGGCAATAGAATTTTGACTGCCGGGCTGGCAGCTACAGCAGCTGCCATCTCAGGTGTAACTTCACCCATCATGGCATGCGCCATAATGATACTCAATGTCCCTGCAATTACATCAACCCGGGCGACGGTTTGGACAATTGCATTTTCACCGGTGGCGCCACGGTTGGCCTTTGCTTTGAGCATTTGGGCCGTAGCGATGGCGTTGGTGCCCAATGCCCATATTTCCACGCTTTCCCCAAAGATCTCTTTGGTTTTTTTAATGATCGTGCTTCCGATGCCGCCGCCTTGTCCATCAATGACGCAGATACGTTTAGGCATGATTTAAAATCCTACAATTTTGATATCTTGCGCTGTTGTTTGCGCTTTTGTTTGGGTAGCCGTTTTGAAGGGCCTTTCTTTTTCGTAGTGGCCTGCCATCCGGTGGTTGCATCGACTTCGCCCGCACCTTTTGAAGCTGTAAATTGCGCCAACATCAAGCGCTCTTCAAATTCGGCTGAACCAATGGTGGCTGCGCCATGGGATTGGACATAACGCAAGATCTCCATATCGGAGCTAACCACCAGGGCTTTTTCCTTTTCACGCGCAGCCATTCGCTTAATGACGGCATCAGCCAGTTCACCCGAACTTGAAAACCGCAACCGGATCCCTTTTACCATCTCCCGGCGGGGCATCCCCACGCCGGCAGCACCCCCATCGAAAACAACAGTGATGGAAAAACCCTTAACCTTCTTATAGGCAACCAAGGCATCAACCAGTGCATCACGACCACCCTGCATATCAGAACGATCCAAGTCGCGGAATTGAGCCGATCGGCGAATCAGGTTGTATCCATCAATGATGATATGGAGGCTCATGTTGTCGGACCATCTACCGAGGTGGCTGTGCCAGCTTTACAAATAGCGAAAACGCATGTATTTCTTGCCATCAAGTTTTAAGTGGATGTATTTTATCGATTATAAATAAGGAAAAGAACCGGGTGCGAAATTGATCTTTTTCGTTTTTTAATCTGGGTTGCAGGCCACATTATCCCATCATATTAAATTCTTATCCTAAATTTAAATATGTAAAACCATGAACGAAAATTCTAATCTTCAGATAATGCCTAATCCATCTCATCGAATAGGGTTAGCAGTCTGTTCAAATCATCGTTGGAGTAAAATTCGATTTCCAGGCGGCCCTTTTTTCCGTGTCGCTTAATTTGAACCTTGGTGCCAAAACGACGCGAAAGATTGTCAGCCACGCTGGTCAGGTGACGATCCTCTGAATTGCCGATTTGATTTTTTCCCGGTTGAACAGCGTTTTTAAGCCGTTTGACCAGCACCTCGGCCTGCCGCACAGACAATCCTTTGTCCACAATGGCTCGCCAGGCCTCTTTTTGATGAATGGCTGAATCAGCACCCAAAAGGGCGCGGGCATGGCCCATGCTTAACTGGCCATCGAAAATACTGGCTTTCATCTGATCGGGTAACTGCCGCAGCCGTAAAAAGTTGGCCACTGCCGATCGGCTTTTGCCGACCCGCGCGGCAGCTTGATCTTGGGTCAACCCGAATTCGATCATCAAGCGATGGTAAGCTTCCGCCTCTTCAATGGGGTTTAGGTTTTCACGCTGGATATTTTCCACAATGGACATCTCCAGCATCTCAGCATCAGAAATCGCTTTAACCAGTACCGGCACCTGTTTTAAACCGGCCATCTTGGCAGCACGCAGTCGTCTCTCACCAGCCACCAGTTCGTAACCGATCTCGGACTTGCGCACCAAAAGAGGTTGTAATACACCTTGCGCCTGAATCGATTCGCTCAATTGGGTGAGTTCATCATCTGCAAAGTGAACGCGAGGTTGATACCGGTTGGGTCGAATCAAATCGATTTCACACTCAAAAAACGGTTTGGGTTCGAATGATGGTTCGGGTTCATCCATCAACCCTGTATCGGGAATCAGTGCATCCAACCCCCTGCCGAGGGCCAATTTTTTCCGTTTTTTGTGAGTCTTGTTGTCCGATTGTCGCGATAGGGGCATTTTTTAAGTCCTAAACCAATCCATAAGGATTGTTTACCATTGTCATCGGCACCGCGCCTTCTCCCGTAAATCAATGAATGCGTTTTCCATTCATCACTTCGCGCGCCAATGCAAAATAGCTTTGAGAACCAATTGAGGCAGCATCATACAGCAGGATAGGTTTGCCAAAACTGGGCGACTCCCCCAATTTCACACTACGCGGAATGATGGTGTTGTAAACCAGTTCTTTGAAATGGGTTGCTGCATCTTCGGCCACCTGATGAGACAAATTCGTACGTTTATCAAACATGGTCAACAAAATGCCGGCGATCTGCAGTTGGGGATTGAGTCCTTGCCGAATCCGTTTAAATGTTCGAATTAATTGGGAGAGTCCCTCAAGTGCGTAAAATTCACATTGCAACGGAATCAACAAGGCATTGGCCGCCGTCATGGCGTTTACCGTTAGCAAGCTAAGTGACGGCGGACAATCGATAAGGATATAATCGAACGCGTCGACAACAGGTGCAATAAGCTGTTTAAGGGCCGACTCGCGGTTTGGCTGCGCCATCATTTCGACATCAAACCCGATCAACTCCACCCTTGACGGCATCACTTGCAAATATTCAACCTCGGTATCGACAACCAGGCTCTGGGCATCGGCCTCCCCAATCAGACCGTGATACAAGGTCTGGTGCAACTGCGCTTTGTCCAACCCAATGCCGGTGGTGGCGTTGGCCTGAGGGTCACAATCGATAAGCAGGGTCTTTTGCTCGTAAATTGCCAACGCCGCAGCTAAATTGATAGCTGTGGTGGTTTTGCCCACCCCGCCTTTTTGATTGGCTATACAGATAATTCGTCCCATAGGACCGGGACACTATCATAAAAGATGGGGTTTGAAAAGCTGATAAGATTGTGCCATGATACCTCAATTCCAATGGGAAAAGGCAGATAATGTTGTTTAATCAAAGGTCTTCATGCATGAAATTATATCGCAGCATTACATTTCTGGTCAGCTTCGCCTACTTTTTTGCGTGGTGTACACCTGCCAACGCCATCACTTTAAATGAGGAAGAGAAACTAGGTCGCGAATTCTTGAAATATGTTCGGCAGCACTATCAGCTGGTGGAAGACCCCATGATCGTGGACTATATCAATCAGGTGGGACATAAACTACTTGATGTCATGCCGCCACAACCGTTCAACTTTCATTTCTATGTGATCAAAGCAAGTGTGTACAATGCTTTTGCCATTCCAGCCGGCCATGTTTTTATCAACAGTGGCTTGTTGGCTGCCATGGAGAGCGAAGGGGAACTGGCCGGCATTTTGGGCCATGAGATTGCCCATGTGGCATGCCGGCACATCTCTAAACGCATTGAGAAATCCAAAAAAATAAACATCGCTACCATGGCCGGCATGGTTGCCGGGATATTTCTCGGTGCCGCCACAGGCGACCCCGCAGCCATGCAAGCCTTGACCATTGGATCGGCCGCCGCCGGCCAACAGGCCGCCCTGTCCTTCAGCCGACAGGATGAAACCCAAGCCGATGAAATAGGAATCCAATCCTTGGTCAAAGCCGGATACAACCCCAGGAGTCTTCAGAAAGTATTGGGAAAAATCCGGAGCAAACAATGGTTCGGCAGTGACCAGATCCCCACCTACATGATGACCCACCCGGCCATTAATGACCGCATGGCCTGGGTAGACAACTGGATGGACAGTTTGTCACCATCCCAGAAAAAACCAAGCGCCGCCAACATCCAAAAGGCGTCGCTGTTTAAGGAGATAAATGCCCGCTTAATTGCACTGTACGAAGAGCCGCAAACCGCGCTGAAATATTTTCAAACGGCTTTGTCCAGGACGCCAGGCGACACCCATCTCATCTATGGCTATGGATTGTCCTTGGATCGCGTGGGTGATCGGTCCGGCGCCATCGTGCAGCTCCAAAAAGCACTGATCCATTATGCGTTAGACCCCAATATCCTCGGTGATTTGGGGCGAATTTATTTTGCCCAGGGGAACTACGATAAGGCTCAGAACACACTACAGGGGGCTCTCTCATTGGCGGCAGGAAACCCCCAAAGCCGTTTTTATTTGGGACGCACTTACCTGGTCTCAGGGCAACTCAACAAGGCCGCTGAAAACTTAGAACAGGTGCTGGTGAGCCACCCACACTACCAAGACGCCTATTACTACCTGGGCGAGACCTATACCAAGTTAAAACGTATGCCAGAAGCGCATTACAACTTGGGCATTTATCACTTCAACAACAACGATTACGTCACTGCCCGTTTTCATTTGATTCGCGCACGCGATAAAATAGCGGACCCGGACAAACAGAAAACCATTGAAGAACATTTGAAATCAATCGGACAACGCTTGAAAGAGATGGACAAAGCAAAAAAGCAACCCAAAAATATGTCACATAGTGTTGTGTCCCGGAAATAAGTAACAAATCATAACCGTCACAATTCCGACAAAAACACCAAATACCAAATGAAGCTAGGGTGTCGATTTAATATTCAATCGGTCTCATCCACCATTTGACATTTGTATTTTGGCATTTGATATTTTGGCCTGATACGTCACAGGGAAATATGCTCCATCGATATGGGACACCATACTATCGCCGGCAGTTCTAGGCCTTGTCAAAGTGAGAAAAGTGCATGCTGAAAGTGCCGCGACCTTGGGTAGCCGAACGCAGTTTTGTGGAGTAGCCAAACATTTGAGCCAACGGAATGGTGGCACGAATCTCCTGGATTCCCATCCGGGGTTCAATGGATTCAATCTTGCCGGAACGTGCATTTAAATCCCCTATCACATCTCCCATGAACTCCTCGGGCACAAAGACCTCGGCTCTCATAATGGGATCGAGCAGGTAGCTCTTGGCATTGACCAAGGCCTCTTTACAGGCCATGGCCGCACTGACTTGAAAGGCCAACTCCGTGCCCTGGCCCTCTTTAAATTTCCCATCCAGCAGCGTTGCCGCGACATCCACCACCGGGTACCCCATCAACGTACCACTGGTCAGTGATTCCATCACCCCTTTTTCCACAGCGGCCACCAGTGCTGAAGGAATGGCATCATCCTGAACCTGGCTTGTAAATTGGTTGCCTCGTCCGCGGCTGCGCGGACTCAAGCTCAATGTGACTTCAGCAACGTGTCGCTGGCCGGCCACTTCGCGATCAAATAAAGCAGTGGCTTGGGCCGTTTGCTCGATGCTTTCGCGGTAGACCACTTGGGGTTTGCCCACATTGACCTGGGTGTTGAATTCACGCAGCATACGACTGACAATGACCTCAAGGTGCAACTCCCCCATTCCCGACAAAATCATCTGGCCGGTGTCTTCGTCCTGGGTGATGCGCAACGTCGGATCTTCAGCGATGAACTTATCCAATACCTCCAGGAGCCTCTCTTGATCCGAATGGGTTTTGGGTTCTACAGCAATAGAGATCACAGGTTCATAGACTTCAATATCCTCCAGGACCACTGGAGTTTGTTGGGCACATAGGGTATCGCCGGTAGACGATGCCTTTAGACCCACCACGCCGATGATGCTGCCGGCACCGGCCACATCAATGCGTTCGCGCTTGTTGGCGTGAATGCGTAAGATCCGGGAAAGTTTCTCTTTGGTGTGGCGCAAGGGACTATACACCTCTTTGCCGGCTTCCAAGCGCCCACTGTAGACCCGCACATAGGAGAGTTTGCGGCCCTCAATCATGGCCACCTTGAAAATCAGTGCGGCCAGTGGTCGGTTATCCGCAGGCAAGCAGGAAATGGTCTCACCGGTCTCTGGATGGATCCCTTGGATGGGGGGTATATCAACGGGGCTGGGCAAATAGTCAATGACGGCGTCCAGCAGCAGTTGAATTCCCTTGTTTTTAAGGGCGCTGCCGCACAGCACCGGCACAAGCTTCAACGAAATGGTGGCCTTGCGGATCGATTGAATCAGGGTTTGGGTGGCAATATCTTCTTCGGCCAGGTAGGCTTCCATGATCGCGTCATCTGCATCCGCTAACGTTTCGATGAGTTTTTCTCGATAAGTGCGCGCTTTTTCCATCTGCTCATCCGGGATATCCACCATGTTAAAAGTAGCACCCAGCGCGTCATCATCCCATACGACGGCTTTCATCGCGATCAAATCAATGACCCCTTTGAAGTTCTCCTCTGACCCCATTGGGAGCTGCAGGATCAATGGGTTAGCCTTTAAGCGCGATTCCATCATTGCTACGGTGTTATGGAAATCAGCGCCAACGCGATCTAATTTATTCACGAAAGCCAGTTTAGGTACCCTGTACTTATCTGCCTGGCGCCAGACGGTTTCCGATTGGGGTTCCACGCCACCGACAGCACAAAAGACACCCACAGCGCCGTCCAATACGCGCAAGGAGCGCTCCACTTCAATGGTGAAATCCACATGGCCCGGGGTATCGATGATATGAATATCGTAGTTCTTCCAAGGACATGCGGTCACTGCTGAAGTAATGGTGATCCCGCGGGCCTGCTCATCGGCCATCCAATCCATAACTGCTTCACCATCATGGACTTCGCCCATTTTATAAGAGCGCCCGGTGTAAAATAAAATGCGTTCGGTGACCGTAGTTTTGCCCGCATCGATATGGGCAATAATGCCGATATTCCGAATCTGCTCTATTTTTTGAGTCTTTGTCATCTAATCCACATCATGTTGGCCGTAAAACTGTGTTGTAGATCTACATGGCCTGCCAAGGTGGGGCTTGGCTGCCCACCGATTAAAATTTTTACTTCTCGAATCGCCTCCACATTTACGACCAGCGTATTGACAATTGCGTATAGGGTCAGCAGTTCGGTTTCAATGCCACCGGGATGCCCGGTAAAGGCATTGGATTCAAAGTCGACATAGGCGGTACCGTCTGAAATGAAAAAAGCCCTGAGCCTTGCCCCTGGTGGCAGGGTGCGGCTACCCCCATTCCTGGGTCCCTCAATCAAAGCCTGAATCAATTGGCGTCCAAAAACAATGTCATCTATCGGCCGATCCACAACCTGCTGTTCAGCCCGGAGAAAATGCCCCGCCTGGTCACCAAAATAAAGATAGATCCTGGTCTTCATCAAAGCCGGCGATGCCTGGCTGATCTCAGTCAATTCCGTTGGTCGCCCATTTGACGCGTAACGGGCCAAAAGCCACCCCAAGCCGACCGCTATGAACAGCGCGCCAACCCCCCAATAGGTATAGCGTGGGCCATGGAATCGGGATAGCATAATGCTTTACCTTTCTAAATAAGGAGTTACCCGTAATCCGGCAATAGCTGCTATCGATTGAGTTTAGCTTTCTAAGCCAATCTCTGGGGGATGTCAAGGGATCGGCGTCCACAGACCATTGCATTGTAGCTCTGAAAATAGTTTTTTATCGATAGGTTACATCGTTTTCCAGGTATCTGATCCGCCGGTTTGGCCAAGCCGATGGGAAACAGGGCAGATCGTATTTCAAAGAAAACCGGGTAATCAGATCGGTGGGTGATTAATGATCCTTTGTTGGCGGGTCGGAATTTTCGGCGAATTTTGACTTTTTTAGGGCTTCAGTCCATAGGCCCAATAGGCCATCTTCTTCACGCCCGCCACTTTTTAGTTTCAATCCCCAGTTTAGCAATACCAGGGCCAAGTACCCGCATGCAAGCAGCGCGATGATAGTCAAGAGCACAATAGCGATATTTTCAACAATAGCAACCACGTTTGAAAAGTGTCCTAATCCTGTTGCTGCATGGAAATTGTTGGAATTCCCTTACCATCTCAATCCCCTGTCGGGTAACCGGTTATGCAGAACCCATGCAACTCATCCTGGTCTGGACCGGCAAGCTTGTTCTGCTTTTACCTGAAATTTGCGATAGACACAAGGCGCTCCGAATCACCGAGGCCGATGCAAGTGATATTGTCCAGAAGGCGTGGTCACTGCATGGGGAAAGTAGTGCTTTTTGAACCATAGCGCGACATTGACCAGTGCAATCAGCACCGGCACCTCAACCAACGGTCCTATCACAGCAGCAAAGGCCTGGCCCGAGTTGAGTCCAAACACGGTAACGGCAACGGCGATGGCCAGTTCAAAATTGTTGGAGGCCGCTGTAAACGACAATGTGGCGGACTGTTCGTAAGTCGCCCCCGCCTTCATGGAGATGAAAAATGAGACAAAAAACATCACCACAAAATAGATACACAATGGAATGGCAATGCGTATGACTTGCATCGGTAGTTGAACAATGTGTTCCCCTTTGAGTGAGAACATCACGATGATGGTGAACAACAGGGCGATCAATGTCATAGGGCTGATTTTGGGAATAAAATGTTGCTCATAGCGTTCCTGCCCAACAGTTTTCAGGCCGATGAGACGCGATATGAATCCCGCGATAAATGGGATTCCCAAATAGATGAAAACGCTCTGGGCGATCTGGCCCATGGAAATGTTTATGGTCATGCCCGTCAGGCCTAACCAACGGGGCATCACAGTAATAAAAAGGTAGGCATATACCGAAAAAAAGAGCACCTGAAAAATGGAATTAAACGCCACCAAACCGGCGCAATATTCGCGATCCCCGGATGCCAAATCGTTCCATACAATAACCATGGCAATGCAGCGGGCCAGCCCAATGAGGATCAAGCCCACCATATACTCGTGGTAACCCGAGAGAAAAACCACGGCCAGGGCAAACATGAGCACCGGCCCCACCAGCCAATTTTGAATCAACGACAGGCCAAGTATCTTGATGTCTTTGAACACATGGCCCAATTGCTCGTATTTTACTTTGGCCAAGGGTGGGTACATCATCAGTATCAAGCCCAAGGCAATAGGAATATTGGTGGTGCCAATTGAAAATTTATTGATAACCGTATTTACGGCGGGGAACAGGTAACCCGCACCCACACCGACGGCCATGGCGATAAAAATCCAAAGGGTGAGATAGCGATCGAGAAACGAAAGTTGTTTTATCGAAGTGTGATTCATTTCCATATCCAATATTAAAGTTCTGTTATGATTAGATTAGCAATGTTGTTAAAATCCAGAGACTTGGCTGCGTGACAACCTACGGCGCAATGAAACCGAGGTTAGTCAAAAACGAACGCAGACAGGTAGCTCTCTAAATTTTTGCGATTCTGTTCCGATAGCTCAGGGCACTCTGGGGCACTGCGGCCGCCAGCCACAACCTGGGCGGCAAACACCATGCAGGTGGACAGGCCGCATTTTTGGCAATTGGTCCTAGGAAGGGCTTTCAGAATCTGGATCAGTTGGGGGCGCTTCTGACCCTCATGGGAAGGCGTAATCTCCTGACGCCGCTGCCAGGTTTGGTTGATCTCTCTTTGGAGCCATGCCAATATTTTATCGGCTTCTTGTTCATCTTCGAGAGCATTGATGGCAATCTCGGTGGAGCCCACTTTGATGATCCTGCCATGATGGTGGAACATCACCTCCGGTGGGTTGTCCAGATATTGGGCACCTCCCAAAGCGGCATTTAGATAAGGCAACACCGCCGACACATCTTCATTAAGTCGCGCAATGCAATGGAGGGATTGAAATTGTGCGTTGCACACCGGTCTAAATATTTGTTTGGTGTAACCTGTTAAAAGCACAACTACCTCCTGAGGTATAGCGCTCTGTTTTCTATATACCGCCATATATAAATCGGGCCGCCCGTGTCAATACCTATAGGAAGATGATGATGAATTCTCCCCAAATAGCACCGCCACGAATGGAAGCCTTGTCAGCAACCACCCGTGGCGTCAAAACGTCATCTACACCCTGACGGCCTGTCCGGCTTGTGCATTTACAATTCCAGATTAAATTCTTCCCTCCTAGCACTTCTTTCGGGATTTGTAAAAATTTGATACGAGCGGCCAGAGCACCGGGTGGAACTATTTTCCCTTCTCTATCGGGTAGTCTGCTCCGCGCCAGGCGAAAATACCGCCTGGATGCCGATATACATGCTTATACCCCAGTTTAGTTGCCCAGACGGCGCCATTGTGACTTCGGGTACATTTTACAAAACCACAATAAACCACAATGGTCTGCTCCTTGTCGCTTCCGAGCAGCTTGATAAAATCATCTTGGGATTTGCCAGCGGTTTCCTTTGGATCCCAAGCAGTCATTTCAGGAATGGGAAATAAGAACTGCTTCGCCCCAGGCACATGCCCTTTTTTATAACTCGCTTTATAGGGCATGGTGTCCACGATAATCATCTTTTTGCCCGCGTCGATCCATTGTTTGAGCTCAGCGGTGGTCACCACACCATATCCGCCAGCTTGGACCTCACGGACCAGTTTTACCGCTCCAGCCTCTTTTTCCACTTCTTTTTCAAATTTGTTCTTGGCCATCGCCGTTGTGCTAAGCGCGCACGATAACAGGGTTACTCCTAACAGTTTCATCATCCAATTACACATACCCATCTGCTTGACTCCTTTTTTTTCTAAGTAGATTTATTATTTCAGATATGGATCTGGATCGAATGCCGTTGTAGAGGCGCCATCCAAAAATTAAAACGACACCCAAAAGCATGACCGCATCACGATACAAGGCCCCCTTGAGATCATGAAAAGATTCGGCTTCAGGATCTTGCGGGCTAAAACAGCCGCAATCCACATCCAAACCTATCCATATGCCGTAGGCCAGAATGGCGATGAAGAGAACCAGTAAACCCGCAATGATCCAAAGGCTGCCTCTGATATCCAGAAGCAGGCCCAATCCAGCGACTACTTCCAAGGCAGGTAAACCAATGGCTGTCGCTAAAAGTAAAAAGTCTGGGACAATGCCATAGGCTGCGATCAAGGTAGCGAATCTATCAGGCGCCATAAGTTTAGCGCATCCCGCACCCATAAATATGATCCCGAGTACCCAGCAAGACAACTTGTGGAGCCGTTGAAGAGTTCCCATTGTCCTCATTATGTTCGATATCCCATCATAGAATCGCACTTGAGCGGCAATTGCGAAGATATCCTCTATTTATTTTTTCTTTTTGTCAAATAGCTAATTTCTATTTCAGGTGGGGCGCAGATTTGAAAATTTGATACAATGGCGCAACCGCGCATTGATGTGCCAGGTATAAATGAACGGACCTATAACCCAAAACAAGGCGTATCTAAACAGCTTTTTTGGATCTGTAACCGTAGGTCAGTGAACAAGCCGACCCGGCGCACGTTGAGCAAGCGGGGCTTAGCAACCGTTAGATGCAGCGAAGGATCAGCGGGCCGCACGGTTTGAGCGCGTTCGCGAGTTCCTAGGGCCCGCCCGCAGCGCATCTTACGGTTGCTTGCCATCCTTGCGTGTGCGCCGGGTCGGCTTGTTCACTGACCGGCTTGATCACCAAACCCTTATTATGGGTTATAGGTCCGTAAATGAACAAAGCCGGTATGGACAGCAATTCTAACTCAATCAGATTCACCGCGATTGATAAGCCTTGCGGCATCTGCTGGGAAAGAATTTTCGCGAACAGCTGCGGCAACCCTGTTCAGTTAGAATCGCTGCGGTGTGGACCCCATGCTTGCGGACCGAACCGTGTCCATGGTAGAATAAACTCCACAATTGCATAAGAAAGGCCTACCATGACCCTTTTCTTGATCCTTATCTTGGGTGCCATCTTATTGGTCGGCCTGCTCTTTTTTGAAAACAAGGAGAATTTGAAAGGCAAGCTTCCCACCAAGTCTTTGCTGTCCGCCCTGTTTGTCCTGTGTGCGGCGATTCAACCCCACCCCGAACCAACTTATTTCCGCTGGGTTTTCGTCGGACTTGCATTTTGTCTCGGGGGCGATATGCTTCTGGCACTTCCCCAGGAGAGAATGTTTCGCTTTGGCCTGATAGCGTTTGTCGTGGGCCATCTCTTTTATATTGCGGCTTTTGCCCATTTGGCCGAACTTAATCCCATGACCTTTATGGGAGCTGCGTTTAGCCTGGCTGTCAGTTCAGCTATCTATGTATGGCTGCGTCCCTACCTTGGCCGCATGCATGCCCCTGTGGTTTTATACATTATCGTCATCTCCGGTATGTTGTGCGGCGCGTGGTCAGTGCTGGGGATGCAAGTTCTGTCTTGGGGCGGACGCGCCCTGGTGTTCGTGGGCGCGCTTTGTTTCTATGGTTCAGACCTGTTCGTTGCCCGCGATCGTTTCATAAAAAAAACGTTTGCCAATCGTCTCATCGGTCTTCCGCTCTACTACGCCGCTCAGTTCATGATCGCCATTTCGGTGGGAACCTTTCTTTAATATCGCCCTATTTATGCTAGAATTTGGTGTCGTTTTTCAGCGTCATCGAACCGGCATGCATTTAAACCAGAGGATAGGAGATGATGCGCCAAAAACATCTTCTATGGTGCAGGTCCATCAGGTTTTAAAATAGATTCTCCGATGCAGTCGCATGGTGGCTACGTTGATATCGTGGGAAGAAAGTTATTCAACAACGGTCCTTTTATTTTCGGTTTGCCGACGAGTTGGGGTATAAGTTTATTGAAAACAATGACCAACGGAATGCAAAAACCAAGGCTGGTCAGGGTGACAATGAAAGCAACTGCACTGACCATTGCAGCTGACCCTGAGAGATGGTCCAGCACCCATTTGGCAAGACCAGGATTAATGTAGTGATAAAAAATGCCGTTCAGGCACATCAGGATCAATGTGTTTTGCCCCAGCCAGGCCATGGTTTTATGGTTTGGCACCATTTTGGCCACAAACAGAATAAAGAGACTTCCAGCAGTGGCCGTCAATGGAAAAAGCCACATGTGGCCATGAGAAGCAAACAGTATGACCACATCATTATATACCCGAAAATTGAAGGGCCCATGGTTCAACTGATAGGTCAATAGCACCATCAAAAAAGTCACGATGGCCCCGGGCACTAAAAATTTGGTCGAAATCTTTCCTGATAACAATTCTTTACGCCTGAGATAGATCCCCATCAGGTAAAAGGCGTACAAGGTAATCGCTTCATGGATGAAAAAATAGTTCCATCCCACGACACGCCCTTTTAAGGGGTTAAAAATATCGAGTCTCAAGTTGAGCTGATACCCGACCCCATAGAAAGCCACCGCAGCGATCAAAAGCCTGGTATTGGATCGCTTCAGAAAACGGAAAACGGAAAAGTGTACCAACTCAACACCAATGATTAGCAGAAGGAACCAGGAGGGTATGCAAAACGAGGGCAATCCAAAAGCCGTTAAAACAAGGCCCTTTAAATACCCTTCAACACTGGGCAAAACCAATCCAAAAAACTTTCCATTGAAAAAAATGGGGGGCACCATCATTAATAGAGTAAAAAAGACGAAGGGTAAAAGCCTGGAATAGAAGCGATGCCTTAAAAAATCGCCTAGCGGCCATTGGGTGTCCCGCTCTTTGGCCACATAGCCTGCCAGGATAATAAACAGGACCATGTGGAATGAATAAATGAACTTATATTGTGCAGCACCTACGGGATTTTTCAGGAGCATAAACTCTTCGATAAAGTGCCCATAAAAAACCAACCCCATGGCAAAGAACCGTGCCATGTCAATAAAGCCTACTCTTTCTTTAACCGGGACACCATTCATGGGCTTGTATCCTTTATTGGATCAGCTATTGTATCAGCGCCTGCCTGGTTGCCATTGACAGGCGCGATTGACCTATCCGAAAATCGATGGCGCCTTATGCATTCGACGATGACAAACGCCTGCCCCCTTTCCAAGGAGCAGGCGCTTTCTACCTCCAACATATCG
>JBNLFN010000069.1:0-9038 GCA_050305555.1 Desulfobacteraceae bacterium
CAGCTCCAATTGGTGCCGGTTCCCGAAACAAAGGTCAGACCGGCCGGCAGCGTGTCGGTTACCGTTATGGTGCCGGTGGCGTCACTGGGACCGTTGTTGGTGACGCTGATAGTATAACTGCCCTGGGTGCCCACGCTAAAATTGCCGCTGTGGGTTTTGGCGATGGCAAGATCGGCCACCGGCTCGTTGCGCACGGAAATTACTTCGGCGGACAGCAATACCAAATCCTGGCCGGCCTGGTACCGGGTGGTGGCGCTGGAGGACCCGGACAGCGAACTGGGCAGCGGATAAACGTCAATGTCGACGCCGTAGGTGGTATTGCCGGGCGGCGCTGGTGTTGTGCCCAGCAGATCGAGGGTTGAGTTGAACTGGTTACCGGCGGGATTGGCACCCGATGTGATGGTGATGCCGTTTACCGAGAGATTTTCGCCGCCCCCGGAGATATCCGGATCGCCCTCCCAAGTGGCGATGCCCCACGTGCAGTCCCCGGAGATATCACAGCCGGTGGCCGGGATCCTAAAGTTGCTTGGATTC
The DNA here is from genome assembly GCA_050305555.1 of Desulfobacteraceae bacterium. Taxonomy (GTDB): domain Bacteria; phylum Desulfobacterota; class Desulfobacteria; order Desulfobacterales; family Desulfosarcinaceae; genus JARRKU01. The sequence goes on from JBNLFN010000069.1 coordinate 535, forward strand.
AAGGTGATTTGACTGTAACGAAAGTACTGAAAGCCATCATATAAATTGATGACGCGCAGGGGCTCGCTGCCGTGCTCATAAACAACAATCAGGGTCCAGCCGGCCATAACGCCACTGTTGGTGCAATAGGCCCCCCCGGTAAAGACCGTTAATCCGGAGAGGCGATAGATCCCGTTTCCCGTAACTTGTGCGGTGACATCGGCAAAACCGGAAAAGAAGTTATAGCTCGCGTAGGTCTCTGAAAAGGTGCGCGAGGCATTTATGGCTCGCGAATCGCTCGTGGTGACATTTTCAAACACCACCTGGTTGTCCGGCGTGGCGCCGGACCCCGCCCAATAGAGATAAGCCGCCTGGATAACCGCACCGGAAGGCAGGCCCGTTAAGGCCGCATCTCTTGAAGGATCAACCAGGCACGGGTTGCCGGAGTTGGGCTGCCGTCGCAAAGAGGCCCCGGTCATTTGAAAATTGATGTTTCCGGCAAAGCTTTGGTAAAAAACCACAGGATCGGCAATGGCGGGTGAAGTAAACGATAGGATAAAAGCGGCGAGAGTCCAGAAGGCCATCATGACCGAGATGGACCTTCTGGGTTTGAAAGAACTTTTACCCGGTCGTCTCATTTTCTACTCCGTTTTCGATCGTGCTCCTGATACGTGCAACCCAAACGCCAACAATTAGATCAGATGAACCCCACAGTTGTATCCAAGAGGATGGTAAAAAAGGCTAAAAATTCTTATCGGCATGGAATGAGCGGCATGTCACAGATACCTCCGCGCCATAAACCCATGGTGAACGAGAGAATCGAGTCTATGGTATGCCATCTTTTCTACCCTCCGACTTTTGCAACAAAGGGGTGAATACTGCTTCAAGTATGGCAACAAGGCGGTAACGTGTCAATAATTGATCGAAACTTCGTCTTTTTGCAGCAATGGGGTTATTTATGGCAAGTTCCCAAGAAAGCTTGCAGCTGGGCGGCGTTATCCGAAAAGATCCAGTCGATACCGCGGTTCAATTCACGCAGCAGTGTATTGGGGGAATTGGCGAATCCGGAGCCGACATGCCGACCGCTGCTATGATGCCGGGCGATGATGGCGCCACGCATCATCAGGTAGTGCCCGCAAAGCCCGCCCCATTGGTTGCGTGCTACCCAATCGCTAAACCGGTCGGGAAGATAGGTGGCAATGGGCACCTTTGCTTTTGGCGGTGTTTGGGCCAAAGGCGTTAGAATATGAGGATCCAAGGCCAGCAGGTGATAGTCGGTTCCCGGCCTTAATGCATCCAATGTCTGTGACAGGATATGATCCTGGCGGGGTGGATCGATCCATTTTTGCTGTTTGATTTCTATCATTAAATGAAGATGTTTTCCGAAACGCGCGACGACTTCTTTAAGGGAGGCGATGTCGGGAACTCTTGTTTTGAGCGTATCGTAGTCGGTTTGGCAGATTTCGCACGGCTGCCCAAAAAGGCGACGGGTATCGGCATCGTGGGCCACCACGGGGATCAGATCCTTTGTCCATTGCACATCCAGTTCAATGCCCCACACACCGGAGCGGGCGGCCTTGTCAAAAGCTGCCAGTGTGTTTTCTTTTTCTTCCCCATCACGGTGTTCTCCCCGGTGGGAGATGATTCTACACTGCTGTATTATTTCGACAGAGGGTAGGGGCTGCGGCCAGCGATCAAATACTGCGTTAATGCATCCCATTAAAGCATTTTCAAATTGGTTTTGCAGAGCCATCGGATAGTCCTGCACTGGGTAGATATTAACAGCATGCGCATACGGTGTTTCAGCCTCAATCGTCTTTTGCCCAGTTCAGATCCAATCGGTATCTGTGCCCGAATACCAATACGAGATGAAGCCCTCAAAAAAAGCGCTCGCCTATGGCACAATCAGAATCGAAATGTCCTTGGCACCCGAGAAGACTTTTTGAGATGTACTGCCCAAGAAAAATTCTTTGATACTCGATATTCCCCTGCGCCCGATGACGATTAAATCGTATCCATTTTGGGCTTCATTTAAAATGTCGCGCGCGACTCCCTTTTTCTTGTTTTCCATTTTGACGGTAATATTGGCTTCCCGAAAACCGGCTTCTGATAATTTATCCTTGGCCCGGTCCATCGCTTCGGTGACCAATTCGCGCTTTTTGTCTTCCAAAGCACAAAAGCTGGATTGTTGGGATTTGAAAAAGGGGGTCAGGGCGGGACTGTCCATTTGACACAGGGCGGCTGTGTCAAGCATGATGTTGAGCAGTGTGATGTTGTTATCGGCTGAAAAACTTTTGGCCACCAATTCAACCGCGCGTTGGGCGTTGTCCGAGTCGTCCATTGCCACCAGTATGTTTTGTGCCATGGTCCCTCCTTGGTTATGGAAATTTTTGCCAAGCCTGGGGTGGATGAGAAAAATTCATGTTTCTCGGTGGTCATAACGTCTGCAAGAACAGGCGCTGGTTTGCCTACATTCACATTTTATGGCCGGGGGGACGGGTTGTCCACAGTTTTATTGTGGCTGCAACTCAGAAAAAACTCCCCGACCCCTCATTTACCTACTGAATTTTGGAGGAAAAATGAGTGTCAGCGGCTACACTGTCAAAGCGGTGCTCTTTGATTTTGACGGCACCTTGACTGCACCGGGGGCCCTGGATTTCAAGGCGATCCGGTTAACATTGGGGTGTCCGGCCCATCTGCCCGTGTTGGAATATATCGATACCCTCCAAGGGCATACGGCGCGTCAAGCGGTATTGGACCGGCTGGACCAATTTGAAATGTTGGGTGCCCAGGATTCCCGGCCCAATTCAGGCGCCCTTGAAGTGGTGGCCTGGGTTAAAGCGCAACAGTTGCCCATCGCCATTATTACCCGCAATAGTCGGGCTTCCGTAATGCGGGCGCTGGGGAATTTCAACGCGTGGTCTTCTGATGATTTCGACTTTATCATCACCCGTGATGATCCAATGGCTGTCAAACCTAGTGGTGATGGTATTGTTTGGGCGGCCCGGCAATGGGGCATACCGCCGGCAGAAATCGTTACCGTCGGGGACTATATTTTCGATCCACAGGCGGGTCGCGCCGCCGGTGCCTTGACGGTTTTGTTGGATCCAGAACAGAACCCCCGCCTGGCTGAAACGGCCTGCGATTTCCGTATTGCCCACTTGATGGATCTGCTGCCCATCATTACAGCCGGCCGCCCCCTGCCGACCGGCAAGCTGCCCAACCATCTGCTGGCGTCCTTTTTGGAGCCCTGCTCCTTCGCGGATCCGTCCGTCTTCATCGGGCCGGCTGTGGGGCAGGATGTGGCTGCTGTGGATGTGGCCACCGCGCAGGTGTTGATTCTAAAAACCGATCCGATTACCTTTGCCGGCGAGGCCATCGGCCACTACGCGGTGAAGGTGGCGGCCAACGATATTGCCACGGCGGGTGCGTCACCCCGCTGGTTGTTGACCACTTTGCTGCTGCCCGTTGGGACCACACCGTCCCAGGTGCAAGCCCTTATGCAGGAGCTGTTCGAAGCCGCCGCCCAAGCGCAGATTACCCTGTGCGGCGGCCATACCGAGATCAGCGCGGCGGTGCAACGCCCGGTGGTGATCGCCATGATGGCGGGTACCGTCAAGCGCAACGCTATGGTTGAGAAAAAGAATATGGCCCAGGGGGATGTGGTGGTGTTGACCAAACAGGTTGCCATTGAAGGCACCGCTATTCTGGCTCGGGAGTTTGAGGCCTTGCTCAGGGCCAAAGGATTGAGCGATCAACAGATCGGAGTTGGTCGACGCTATTTGGCGCAGATCAGCATTGTACCGGAGGCGCAGGAGGCGGCCCAACGTCATCTGGCCACGGCCATGCACGACGTCACCGAAGGGGGAGTGGCCACGGCACTGGAAGAGTTGAGCGCGGCCGGTGGTCACCGTATCCGCGTCGACATGGAAAAAATTCCCATCAGCGATTTGACCCGCGAAATGTGCACTGCCCTGGGGCTTAATCCGCTGGGGTTGATCGGATCGGGGAGCCTGTTGATCTGTTGCCGAGCGGAAAAATGCGCTGAATTGGTCCACGCGATTCACGCATTGGGCATTGCCGCGACGCCCATCGGTCAGGTGTTGGCCGCAGGAACCGGCATTGCAGCACACGAGAATGGTCAACTTGCCACCTGGCCGCGGTTTGCATCCGATGAAATTACGAAATTATATCCTTTGGGATAGGGTTTATCGGGTTAATAAGTAGATAAAACACCCGCCGCTGCTGCCACCACCGGAGCTGCTGCTGCCACCCGTTTGCGCCAAGGTCGTAGCAAGGGTTTGGTTGGAGTAGCCGCTACGGCCGTCCTGGGTGTCGGCGTAGACGCGGTAATAGTAGGTGGAGTCGGGCGCAAGGGATATATCTTCATAGGCGGTGGCCGTTGCGCTGACCTGGGCGACAGTTTCAAAATCGGTTTGGCCCTTGGCGCGGCGTTCGATGATTACCTGGGAATCCAACGGTGCCAGGGCTGTCCAAGAAAGGGCAATCCGGTCTGCGGCGGCCGTGGTGGCCGACAAGGAGAGGTCTTCGAGCAGGGTCAGGGCATTAAGGGCATTGATACGGCCACCCGAAGCCACCTGATCCATCAGGTCCAGGTCGACATCGACGCTGGCTTCAATAATGGTTTTCAAATCCAGAACGGTAAGCTCGGGGTCTTGTGATAACAACAGGGCGGCCACGCCGGATACAAATGCAGCTGCCATGGAAGTGCCGTCCTTATAGGTATAGGTTTCTTGGGTGCCGGCCGAGGTGAGTTCAAAATTATCCAGGAAAAAACCCCTTTGGGTGGTGCTGTCGTCGCTTTGAAACCGCAGCCGCAATTGGAGTTGGGATTCTCCTTCCCATGGATTCATATCCGCCCGGAGCGGCATCCAATACGGTATGGTACCGGAAATACCACCTGAAAGGATGGCATTGCCCATCGTTTGGGGGGGTAGCGACCAATGGATCCCGTCGACGGAGGCTTCAAGATACAGGTAATCGGCGTTACTTTCAGATAGGCCGATGATATTGAAGTCTAATAACGGGGCGGACGCCAAGCTTAAATCCATGTTCGGCAGTTGGGCCCACATGTTGGCATTGTTGGCGTAGTCCAGGCCGGGACTCACGGCCAGTGCCGGTGCATCGGTGGTGCCGGGCGGGTCAGCCACACCCCAGGAGTCGGCATCACCGCCGGTGGTCCAGCCATCCATGTCTTGATCATTGAAATCGTCTTGCCATATAGTATTGCGGCCGTTTTGCAGACCATAGATGCGGATGCCCGGAGCGGCAACGTCCACACTGGTGGGGCCAAAGTTGGAAAAATAGGTGAGCCGATCCATCTGATCGCTGGCTGCCACGGCAATGATATTGTCGGCGTCATAAGCGGCGGGATAAAAGGCCGTGATGTCCGTGTTGTTGGCCAGGTTACCGGCTGCACAGATAAACAGGGCATCTGTGTTGGCAATTTCATCCCGAAGGGCGGTGCTGTAATCGCTGCCGCCCCAGCTGCAATTGATAATTTTGGCGCCACGCGCCACGGCATACTGAATTGCTGCGATGGCGTCAGCCGTATAGCCCACATCAAAAGCATTGATGAAGCGTACCGGCAAAATGCGTGTCTGCCAGGCGACACCGCTGATGCCGATGTTATTGTTACCTTGGGCAGCAATGATACCGGCAATGTGGGTGCCGTGGCCGGCGGCATCCTGCGGGTCATCATCATTGTCACTGAAGTCCCATCCCCAATAGTCATCCACAAAGCCGTTGTTGTCATCGTCAAGGCCATTGCCGGCAATTTCGGCAGTATTGCGCCACATGTTGGCGACCAGTTCCGGGTGGCTGTAATCGCAACCGGTGTCCAGCACGGCCACCACGACGGTGTCGCTGCCACGGGCAATGTCCCAGGCGAGGTTGGCATCAAGGTCCGCCCCCGGCCTACCCACATATCCTTCAATCAACTGGCCGATGTTATGTAGCCCCCATTGTTGATCAAGATCCGGGTCGTTGGGCAACATTTGGGGTTGCAGACTGTAATTGGGCTCGGCAAACAGCACATCCGGGTGGTTGGCATAGATGGTTATGGCCTGGGCCACACTGACATCCCGGGGCAGGGTGATGCGGTGCACTTTGCCCAAACCGATAGCGGTTGCCTGTTGGGTTTCGACCGCGTTTTGCAGACCGGCCTCGGTGGCGGCGCTGATCTGAGACCTGAACTTTACCAGCAGTTCCTGGGGTTTGTATGCGGGTGCATGGGCACGAACCCCAGCATGCAGCCCAAGCAGGACGCTCAAAGCCAGTGAAAAAATCTTGGCATGGAATCTTATTCTATGCATTCGTGTCCTTCGCATGGAGAAAGAAAGCCCGGGATAAGACGGACCATTTCGAACAGGATATCGGCAAAAAAGTGGGGAAACTTGAGAGAACAGATGGGTTTGCAGGGATATGCCGGATGACAGGCGAATCACACACAGAGCATCGACCCATTAGTGAGCAGGCAAGGGGTTGCACCTGTGCTAAGCAATCTGGATAGAGCGGGACCACGCGACACCGATCAACAACATCGGTAGAGATTTTCACCGGAGTGCCGAACGTCTAAGTAAACTTGATGAGCTCGTAAAAAGTCTGATTTTTACCACGCAGTGCAAGAAGGGCCATAAAAATATGTAATATTTTTATCTTCGTGTCCTTCGTGGTAGGCTACCGTATGGTTTCTTGGCGACTTTTTACGAGTCCATCAATACTTAATTCAGGGATCATCGGTCGCTTAATAAAAAAACACAACATATTGGGCCATCTAACAGCTTGACACACAATTTAATTCCTATATAGTATGGATTTAACATCTCGTGAACACACATGATTTTGACTGAGCCCACCATTGCAGCGGTGCTGGAGAAGGTAGCATGGGCAAGGCGTTGATCATCGCCAACAAAGAGCTGGCAGATTCTGTCGAACAGGTGTTGGTATCTATCGGCCACCAGGTGGTGGCAACTCAGGATCTTACTGATGGGTGGACGCTGGCCACTGAACAGAAGGTGGAAGTCGTTGCCTTGGCCGACCACCTGGCCAAAGGGGACGGACTGGCCTTGCTGCCCCGCTTGAAACAATTGCCCCACGATCCGGAAGTATTATTGCTTGCCAAAACATCCGATCCGCAATCCGCTGAATTTGCGTTGCGTAATGGCGCCTGGGACTATTTGGTGGTCCAAGAGGATGTTGGGCCCATTGCCAACAGTTTGGACCACGCCTTTCAATACCGTGAAGAGCAGCGCAGCGAGACACCTGCCATTGCTGTGAAACGGGAAAAAATAATCGGCAACAGCCCCTTGATGAAGGCCTGCTTTCAGCTGCTGGGACAAGCCGCTGCCAGTGATGTGAATGTACTCATTGGCGGGGAGACCGGCACGGGCAAAGAACTGTTTGCGCGTGCCATCCACTCCAACAGTCCGCGTTCCCGTTCGCTCGCCACTTCCGTAAAAAGCAGCAATCCCCGTGCGGATAAAAATTTTGTGGTGGTGGATTGTGCCGCCCTACCCGAAACCTTGGTCGAAAGCGTTCTATTTGGTCATGCCCGCGGCGCTTTTACCGGTGCGGATCGAGACCACGATGGTCTGATTGCTCAGGCCGACGGGGGGACCCTTTTCCTGGATGAAGTGGGCGAATTGCCCATGGAGACCCAGAAGGCTTTTCTGCGGGTCCTTCAGGAGCGGCACTATCGGCCGGTGGGCGGTAAAATTGAAAAAGAGAGCAACTTCCGCCTCATTGCGGCGACCAACAAAGATCTGGATCAAATGGTGGCCGAAGGCGGCTTTCGTAAAGATCTGCTGTTTCGAATTCGATCGCTGTTTATTGAACTGCCCCCGTTGCGCCGGCGACCGGAGGACGTAAAAGAATTGCTGCGCTACCATACGGCCCGCTTGTGCGAATCCTATGGTATTGCCCCCAAAGGCCTGGCACTGGCGCTGATGGATGCCATGACCGCCTACTCGTGGCCCGGTAATGTGCGTGAGTTGATCAATACCATCGACAGTATGCTGGCCGTGGCCAGCAATGACGCCACTTTGCATCCCAAACATTTGCCGCTTAACATTCGGGTGCAGGTTATCTGCAGCCCTTCAGCCAATACCCGGCCGACCGAGCCGTCAACGGCAGTGGTGGGCACACTTACCAAATTCAAAGACTACCGCGAAGCGTCAGAGACCCAATACCTACGTGATCTGATGGCCCTCACCCATCGCAATATCGCCAAAGCATGCGAAGTGTCGGGCATCTCCCGCTCCCGATTGTACGAAATGTTGGGCAAGTATAAGCTCAACGAGCCGAATTAACAGTTTCAGTCCCCATCGGCTGGGAATTTCCTTCCAAAAAAAACCAATCGATTCAAACTTTTAACATTAAAAGTCGTCCGGGATCCTGGATGTTGTCCGGGATCCCGGACGACTATTGGTGGTTTTGGGTTTGAATTCCGGGCCGAACCCCATTGGAAAAGTTTATAACTATTAGTTATAATTATATATATTTAA
>JBNLFN010000070.1:0-8117 GCA_050305555.1 Desulfobacteraceae bacterium
ATCCTTTTCAGCCGGACCTGGTGCGGGTGGTGGAATAATTTGTTTACATTCACTGATGGCTGATGAGCCAATCGATAAAATTCTTTTCAAATTGTTGCTGAAGGCGATTGTCGCTCATGCGATGGTCGCCCCCTTTAAAAATGATCAGACTTTTGGGATGCTTCACCTTTTGATGAATTTGTTGGGCATGACAGAACGGTACGGTCTCATCATTCCGGCAATGGGTGACCAATATATGATCGACTTTTACCAGACCATGGGAAAGATCAAATGAAAGGGCATCCGTCAGTTGGGATGACAGGGGTGTGTTGCCATGGTTATCTCGTATCTGGTCATGCTGGATCGTGGCGCTGTTCAGGGGTGCCGCATAGGTGATAATGGCGGGAGATGGGTATGCTGAGGCATAGGACAGGGCGACTGATCCTCCAAAACTGCTGCCGAACAAACCGACAAGCGGTCCCAAACCTGAATGATGTTGCATTGTTTTTATGGCGTGATAAAGATCTTGACGGCGTGCAGACAATGAGGTCACTTTACTGAATTCACCATGGCTTTCGCCGCAGCCGCGGTGGTCAAAACGAAAATAAGCCATTCCGTTTCGATTGCATGCCGCCGCCAGTGCAATCTGTTTTGGGGAGTGACGATTGGCCAAGAGACCATGGCATCCGATAACCACGGGTGGCTCAGGTGTATCAGGCAGGTGGAGGGTGCCCACGAGTTGGTAACCGTCAGCGTCAAAATAGATGGTTTTTGAAGTCGGCATGCAGTTTCCTTCTTTGCTATGTGGGATTCAATCGACTTGTCATAATATAATCGTACTTTAGGCTCAACTATTAATCTGCTGTACTGGGGCGCGTACGGAGCCACGCCCTACGAAGAACATTACCGAGATAATATTTCATGACGGTTAAAAAAGCACAAATTCTGGAGCTTGAGATCTCCCAGGTGGCTTTCGGAGGTAAAGGCCTGACCCGCGTGGAGGGTATGGCGGTGTTTGTCGATCAGGCCGTTCCCCGGGATCGGGTGCGGGCGCGCATAATCAAAAAGAAAAAAAAATATGCGGAAGCACGCGTCGTCGAGATTCTTGAGCCGTCGCCTTTGCGGGTTGAGGCGCCATGTCCGTACAGCGGGATCTGCGGCGGCTGCAAATGGCAATTCATAGCGTATGCACAGCAGCTTCATTATAAACAACAACATGTTGCAGATGCCCTGGCCCATATCGGATTGATTCAGGGTACAAAGGTGCATCCGACACTGGCTTCGAACCAGGTTTTCGGTTACCGCAATAAGATGGAATTTTCCTGTGCCGATCGCCGGTGGCTTTTGCCCGAAGAGATGGGACGCGCGGATGTGGACACCGGCATGGCGTTGGGGCTGCATGTGCCGGGCACTTTTTTTAAGGTGTTGGACATTGAAGCATGTCTGCTCCAGCCGGAGTTGGGCAATGCCATCTTATCCGATGTTCGCCACTACATCAAAACATCATCGCTTCCCATATATGGCTTGCGTTCCCATGAAGGTTTTTGGCGCTTTCTGGTGCTGCGGCATTCGATGGCCTTTGACCAATGGATGGTCAATATCGTTACGGCCAGTAAGGAGAGGGACCAGCTTCAGCCGTTGGCGGATCAACTGATGCAAAAGTATGACCCGGTTGTTTCGGTGGTCAACAATATCACATCCAGCAAAGCCGGGGTCGCCATGGGGGAATCTGAGATTTGTCTGGCCGGACAACCTGTATTGATCGAACGGATTGGGGATTACGAGTTTGAAATATCGGCCAACTCCTTTTTCCAGACCAACACTTCCGGGGCTAAACTATTATATGCAGTTGCCGCCGAATATGCGCAGCTGACCGGCAAGGAAGTCGTGTTGGATCTCTATTGCGGTGCTGGTTCCATTGCCATTTATGTCTCTAAAATGGCCAAGCAAGTTATCGGGCTGGAAATCACGAAAAGTGCGGTGGACGATGCAGAACGCAATTGTCGACGCAACCGAATCGATAACTGTCGATTCATTGCAGGGGATATTCGATTAACATTGCCGGAACAAAAGGTAAAGCCCGACGTGATGATTATCGATCCTCCAAGAGCCGGTATGCACAAAGATGTGGTAAGAGAATTGCTATTATTGGCACCCCGGCGGATTGTGTATGTCTCCTGCAATCCAGCGACCATGTCCCGCGATATTGCGTTGTTGAAAGATGTCTATGAAGTGATTGAAGTGCAGCCGGTGGATATGTTTCCACACACTTTTCACATTGAATCGGTGGCCAAGTTGGCTAGGAAATGATAAACACATGGAGATACACGAATTTACCCGGGAGTGATACATGGAGACCCCTTTGACGATGACGCCCCACGGTGGCGTGTTAAAAAATCTGGTCGTCGATACGGCGCGCGCAACCATCTTGAAAGAACTGTCCTATAGTTTGCCGGATATCACCCTAAAGGATCACCAACTGTGCGATCTGGAGCTGATGGCCACCGGTGCATTTTCTCCATTGGAAGGTTTTATGGTGCAGGCGGATTACGAGTCGGTGGTCGATCGCATGCGGTTGCAGGATAATACCTTATGGCCCATACCCGTGTGCCTGGATATTTCAAAGCATAAAGCCAACAGCCTGGAGGCGGGGCAATCCGTGGCCCTGCGCGATCCCGAAGGATTTCTTCTGGCGGTCATGCACATCGAGGATATATGGCAATCCGATAAGCATCGCGAAGCACAAAGTGTCTACCTCACCACTGAGGTCGATCACCCGGGTGTGCGACACCTGTACCATGATGTGCAAAGCCACTTCGTCGGTGGCCGCATTGAAGTGATAAGTTTACCGTTGCATTACGATTTTAAACAGTTGCGCAAAACCCCCGCAGAAGTCAGGCAAGCGTGCCAAAAACTGGGCTGGCAAAGGATGGTCGGCTACCAAACCAGCAGCGTTGTTCATCGTCCGCAATTTGAGATTACCCTGGAGGCCATGCGGCGCGCCAAAGCCAATTTGCTTTTGTTGCCCATAGTTGGGGTGATGCGAACAGAGGAGTTTGATTATTATACCCGGGTAAGGTGCTATAAGCAGATGATGCGTCACTACCCGCCGGACACTCACCTGTTGTCTCTGCTGCCGCACTCCATGCGCCTGGCCGGGGCTCGTGAGGTTGCTTTGAGCGCCCTTGTGGCCCAAAATTATGGTTGCAGCCATTTCGCAGCTTGCCATGATCATGCTGATCCGCGTATCCAGAAGGATCATGCGTGCTTCTATGATGATAAAGCGACCCAGCAGCTGCTTGATGAATTTCAGCCGGATATCGATATTTCGCTCTATCGGTTCCCTGAAATGATCTATCTGCCTTTTGAAGATGAACACCGGTTCGTCGATCAGGTGCCAAAAGGTATTAAGACCATCGTCATGTCGGGTCTGGACATCCGTGAACGCATTCGCAGCGGGCGCAAGGTGCCGGGTTGGGCTTCATTTCCCGAGGTGCTTGACGAGTTGCGCAAGTCCTATCCACCGCCATCCAAGCAAGGTTTTACGGTTTTTTGCACCGGCTTGTCAGGGGCCGGCAAATCCACCATTGCCAAGGTATTGTTCTCTAAAATGCTGGAGATCGGAAAGCGTCCGGTGACCCTTCTGGATGGTGATATTGTGCGTCATAATCTATCCAGCGAATTATCTTTTTCAAAGGAACACCGTGACATCAATGTCCGGCGCATTGGATTTGTGGCCAGCGAAATCACCAAAAACAGAGGCATTGCCATCTGCGCCCCCATCGCTCCTTACGCACGCACACGTTTGGAAATTAGAAAGGCCATTGAAGCACACGGCGGTTTTATAGAGGTACATGTGGCCACGCCCCTGGAAGAGTGCGAAAAGCGGGACCGCAAAGGGATGTATGCCAAGGCGCGCGCCGGCCTGATTAAAGGGTATACCGGTATAGATGACCCCTATGAAGATCCTGATGCACCTGAACTGCATATTGATACCACTGATATCACTCCTGACGAAGCTGTTCAGGAGATTTTGCTCTATTTGGGGCAGAACGGCTACATTTAGCGTTTGTTAAATTAAAGCATAGAGGATCTTCTCTACATGAAATATTCCCAGTATCTCATGGGCGCTATCAACAGCGCCGTCAAAGCCGGAGGAGCGATACTGGACGTTTATCAATCCGATTTTACTGTGGAGACCAAAGCGGATCAATCGCCCCTGACCCTCGCAGACAAACGATCCCATGAGATCATCAAGGCCGGTCTGAGCACCTATGGCATCCCATTTGTCAGTGAAGAGGGTCTAACCATCGCCTACGAGGTTCGCAAAACCTGGGATGCGGTCTGGATAGTGGATCCTTTGGACGGCACCAAGGAGTTTGTTAAACGCAACGGCGAATTTACCGTCAACATTGCGCTTGTTGAGAAAAATCAACCTGTCTTGGGTGTGGTCTACGCGCCCATACCCCAATGGCTCTATTTTGCATCAACTGAGATCGGCGCCTACAAATTGGAGCGGATCAAACCGGGAGCCTTTGCCTTGGATGAAAACCATGCGCCGGATGATCAACTATCCGTATTAAGGCAACGCGGTGCAAAGCTGCCTCTTGATCAATCCCCACCGGTCTATACCATTGTGGGCAGCCGTTCTCACGGTTCGCCGGATCTTGATGCATTCGTTGAAAAGATCAAGCAAGAGAAGGGTGACGTGGCGTTTATCGCAGCCGGCAGCTCCTTGAAGATTTGCCTGGTGGCCGAGGGGAGCGCTCATATCTACCCGAGGTTGGGACCCACCATGGAGTGGGATACCGCTGCCGGACAAGCTGTTGCCGAGTGCGCCGGAGCCGGGATGAATGAAATGAATAGCACCCGATCCTTGAAATACAATAAACCCGATCTGTTAAATCCCTGGTTCGTGGTGAAACGGTGAGAATTTCAGTTTAGATCGGCTCAGGACTCGCCACCGAACCTGAATAGGCAAAAAAAGCCCCGCACATCCTTGCGATATGCGGGGCTTTTTTGCTTTTAACAGTGGCTTATTGTGCCATCAACTTTCGCAACACATAGGGCAGGATGCCCCCGTGCTCAAAATAATCCACATCTACTTCCGTATCCAGCCGGGCGACGGTGTTGAATTTTACCTCTGATCCATCCTTTTTAACTGCACGTATGGGGATGATTTTGCGCGGTGTCATCTGATCCACGCTATCAACAAAATAGGTCTCACTGCCGTCCAAGCCTAGTTTTTCAGCATGGTAACCGGCTTCAAATATCAGGGGCAAAATGCCCATGCCCACCAGGTTGTTACGATGGATGCGTTCGTAAGATTGGGCCACCACCGCCTTGATACCCAACAGGTTTGTACCTTTGGCTGCCCAATCCCGTGAAGAACCGGTACCATACTCTTTGCCGCCAAAAACCACCAAGGGGATTTTTTCGGCCATATACTGAACGGCAGCATCATAATTGTACGTCTCTTTTCCTTCGGGGTACTTGATGGTGAAGGCCCCTTCTTTTGAACCCATCAATTTGTTTTTGATCCGGATGTTGCCGAAGGTGCCCCGCATCATCACTTCGTGGTTGCCCCGCCGTGCCCCGTAGGAGTTAAACTGGGGCGGTTCAACACCCTGAGAAACAAGGTATTGGCCGGCCGGATACTCTTTGGGAATAGCGCCGGCTGGAGAAATATGGTCTGTGGTCACTGAATCGCCCAGCAATAGAAAAAGCCGGGCATTTTCAATGCTGCCCGGGGGGCTGGCGTCGAGCTTGAAGCCATCGAAGTAAGGTGGCTTTTTAATGTAAGTGGAGGCTGGGTCCCAGGCATAAGTGGTGCTTTCAGTGGTTTCCAACGCGCGCCAGAATTGATCGCCTTCAAAAATACGGCCGTACTGGGTTTTGTAAAATTCCTGTTTCACATGCTTGGATACCAGTGCGTCAATCTCGTCATCGCCGGGCCAGATATCCGCCAGAAAGACCGGTTCGCCTTGGGCATCCGTGCCCACCGGCTCAATGGCCAGATTGGTATCCACGCGTCCCGCCAAAGCAAAGGCCACCACCAGCATGGGGGAGGCCAGAAAGTTTGATTTAATATTTTGATGAATGCGCGCTTCAAAATTGCGATTGCCGGACAGTACCGAGGCGACATTGAAATTATGGTCCAAAATGGCTTTTTCGATGGCCTGGTCCAAGGGACCACTGTTGCCGATACAGGTCGTACAGCCAAAGGCGGCCAGGTGGAAGCCCAACGCTTCAAGGCTGCTCATCAGCCCGGCATCTTTCAGGTAATCAATGACCACGCGTGAACCCGGGGCCAGCGACGTTTTAACAAAGGGCGGCACGGTCAGGCCCTTGTTGACGGCGTTTTTGGCCAGCAGTCCGGCCCCGATGAGGACATGGGGATTGGACGTGTTGGTACATGAAGTGATAGCGGCAACCACGACATTACCGTCGCCAATAGTCACCGGGGTACCCTTGACGTCGATATCCACGCGGCGCTGGGACACGGGGGTGCATTTGCTTTTACGCCGGGTTTGGCATCCGGATTCATCGAGGAAGGTGGATAGGTTGTCTACCGCTGCATCCCCCTCGTATGCGCAGCCCAGAATTTCGGCAAATGCGCCCTTCATGTTGTTCAAACAGATACGGTCCTGGGGCCTGGCCGGTCCAGCCAGTGAGGGCACGACGGTTGACAAGTCGAGTTCAACGACTTGGGTATATTCGGCGCTGTTGCTTTCCGAATAGAACATGGCGTTGGCCTTGGTGTACGCTTCGGTCAATTGGGCCTGCGCCTCCCGGTTGGTCATGATCATGTAATCCAAGGTTTTTTGATCGACAGGGAAGATGCCCATGGTGGCCCCATATTCAGGCGACATATTGGATATGGTGGCCCGGTCCGTCAGGCTAAGGTTTTTAAGGCCCGGGCCGAAGAATTCGACAAATTTTTCCACGACCCCGGTGCTGCGCAACAGCTCGGTAATGGTCAGCACCAGATCGGTTGCCGTAATGCCTGTTTTGAGTTTTCCGCTGAGTTTGACGCCCACGACTTCGGGAATGGACATATAGTAGGGTTGACCCAGCATGACCGCTTCGGCTTCAATGCCGCCCACACCCCAACCCATTACGCCGATGCCGTTGATCATGGTGGTGTGGGAATCGGTGCCCACCAGCGTATCGGGGTAGGCAATGGTGCCGTCGGAGGTGTCCTCTGCGATTACCACGCGGCCCAGGTATTCCAGATTCACCTGGTGGCAAATGCCGGAGTTGGGGGGCACCACGCTGAAATTATCGAAGCTTTTTTGAGCCCATTTGAGCAATTTATACCGTTCGCCGTTGCGTTCGTACTCCTTGGCGACATTTTTCTCCAAACAGTCCGACGAACCATAGTAATCGACCTGAATACTGTGATCCACAATCAGTTCGGTGGGCACCAAGGGATTGATTTTTCGCGGGTCGCCGCCCAGATCTTTAACGGCATCGCGCATGGCGGCCAGATCCACCACCGCCGGTACGCCGGTGAAATCTTGCATCAGCACCCGTGCGGGGTGGTAGGGGATCTCCACCGGTGCTTTGTACGTGGGTTGCCAGTTTGCGATGGCACGAAGATCTTCATCTTTGACCACCCGGCCATCCAGCTTGCGCAGCAGGTTCTCCACCAGGATTTTAATAGAATAGGGCAGGCGGTTCATATTGCCGATACCTTGGGCCGACAATTGTTGGATATCATAATAGATGTAGGTTTTGCCATTGACCGACAATGTTTTTACATAATCCCTGGATTCCATGAGGCTTCCTTATCTTATTGAATTTATATGTGATTATGATTATTTTGAAATGATGATGGCCGTTGCCTATAATAATTTTAATCATAACAAAAAAAAATAGAATTACAAGGATGCCAAGCGCAGCGGTAATAACAAATGCGCATGGTCTTCGTAGGGCGGGGCTCCGTCCCCGCCGAGTTTGGCATAACGGCGGCATCAGTCCCACCGGCAGGCGCAGAGGCCTGCCCTACGCTAGATGAATGGTTTCTATTTACAAATAGACGGTCTTCGTAGGGCGGGGCTCCGTCCCCGCCGAGTTTGGCATAACGGCGGCATCAGTCCCACCGGCAGGCACGGAGGCCTGCCCTACGCTAGATG
>JBNLFN010000071.1:0-8528 GCA_050305555.1 Desulfobacteraceae bacterium
CCCATGCCAAGGCCATTGGGAGATAAACCATGAAGGCAGAAGAGATAACGCCCATTGCCATACCGGGCCGGAATTTAGACCAGCGCCCTGATCGAAAAAATGCCGCACGACATCAGGCCAAAGCGGCGCCGGCGGCTAAAATCAATACCGACACGGCCAAATCCATTTCTACGGATCGTATCCAGCTCATCAATTTAGAAAACGCCAATTCCCAATCGCAGCAACTGGCCCGGCACATTCGACATGTTGACCAGGCCATGCAGGCCATCGACAGCCACCTATCTGAAATGCGAGTGAAATTGGAGCAAATTGTTAAAATTTATCCGCCTTATCCACCTGAAAGCACAGAAAGAATTGAAGCGCTGCGCCAATTCAACGCTTTACGCAAGATGATCGACCAGCTCACACAATCCAATCAGATCACTGACACGCAAAACAGCATCGATTCCCTGCCGCTGCATTCTGGAGCGGGTGGTCTTGACATTCCAAATATTTCGACACAAGCGTCAGATCCAGATATCGCCGACGCATTGGATAAAACCACTGAAGCGCAAGCTGCACTTCAGGCCAGGCGCCAAAGTTTCGTCACTGAGGCCAACCACATCCTGTCTCAATTTTGAAGCCGCCCTCTTTCGCTGATACCCTATCCTGCTGAAATACGACAGCATTGCTTATCTTGGACCGACAGGTCTGAACCACGAAATCTTTCTCGTGGCACAAATAATGCTACCTAAAGTTTGCTGCACGTTTGCCGATATAGAGTGTAATGGCAGTTTGTTACTCACCACCGAAACTTGATGAGAAGAGGCTGAGTGCGAAACCATGGCGTTAAAAATCACACTGAAACCGCATGAGAAACTCATTTTAGGTGGCGCCGTTATCACCAACGGCCAACACAAGTGCGAATTCGTTGTTGAAAACAAAGTGCCTATCTTACGTCAAAACAATATTCTATCACCTGACCAGGCGGAAACGCCGGCGCTCAGAATATATCTGACCATCCAATTGATGTACGTTGATCCTCAGAACAAGGTTACGCACCAACGGTTTTACTGGCAACTGGTGAAAGAGTTCGTTGAAGCCGCACCCAGCGCCCTGGAATTGGTCGATCGAATCAATGAACACGTATATAAGGAAGCCTACTATAAAGCCCTTAAATCAGCGCAGCAACTGATACACTATGAACAGGAGGTAATCGAACGTGTTACAAAATGCAGTGAAATCCTATCAGTCGGTTGATAAAGAGACCATGTCCGGGCGGGAAACAGAGGCCCGGGTCCTGACGCAAGCAGCTCTGAAGCTGATCGATTGCCAGAAAAGCTGGGATGCCCCGGATCGCAATACGCGCCTGGATGCTGCCCTGAAGTACAATCAACGCATATGGAGCATTTTCCAGATCGAGATGACCAAAGCGGACAATCCGCTGCCGGACAATATTAAACAAAACATCCTGTTCCTCAGTCGCTATGTGGACAAGTGCATCTTCGACGCCATGGCGTTTCCCGAGGCTGAAAAGCTCAATATGGTGATCAGCATTAACCAGAACATAGCTGCCGGTCTACGCGGATCCGCTTCAGGTCCCATTACTTAATTTGTCCACACATGCCACTGGTGAGAATTCAATCGCCGGTGGCATTCCATGGGGCCCTATCATCCCTATACCTCCCTTCCTATTTTACCACTAAAAGTCGAGTTGACATGTGTTGGCTTAAATATTGCTGATTAAGCAAAAGACGGCATTGTGAATAATTGTAACCATCCTTCAACCGGGAACATGCGCCGCAATTCCCTGATGGATAAGAAGATAGACGAATTTGCAGATGGTGACCTCGCAACCCGACAGTCAAGATTTTGACCCTTTGGTCCAAGGTGTCAGATTACTAAACCGTGGTGAACCCCAAAAGGCCTTTCAAGTTTTCAGACAAGCGCTTGATCGCAATCCCGAAGACGCCTTGGCCAACTACAACGCCGGTGTCGCGTGTCATACTCTGAAGAATAGCCACCAAGCGATCTGCTTTTACAAAAGGGCAATCCAATTGAAGCCTGATTTTAACCTGGCCCACCATAACCTGGCCCAGGCATACTCGGATCAAAACCACTTCAAGTTTGCAATCAAAGCCTATCGACAAGCATTGGACGCATCACCCGAGGACTTCAAGTCTGCTTATAATCTAAGCTTGCTCTATCGCCGCATGGGCAACGAACGGGGAGCTGTCAGTGCCTGCCAGCAGGCGCTTCAAGCCAAGCCGGATTTTGCGGAAGCCTTTTGCAATCTTGGTTTGATGTATAGCGATCAAAATCGCTTTGGCGAAGCGCTTGTTTGTTTGGAGCAGGCCCTGATGATTAATCCTGCGTTGACCGAGGCCCATCATAATATGGGTGTCGTCTACCAAAAATGCGCTCAGTATGAACAGGGATTGGCATCTTTCAACAAGTCGCTTGTGTGCGATCCGGGTTATGCACCGGCCCAGTGGCTCCGGTTGCTCTCCTTGCCCATGCTGTACGACTCGAAGTCTCAAATCGAACAATACCGCCGTCAATTTACACTTAACCTGAACCAATTGGTCGAGGCGACCCCGCTGACCACCAACGCTGAAAAACAGTATGCCTTAAAGGGAATAAGAACCACCACTAACTTTTTTCTTCAATATCAAGCCGGCAACGACCTGGATCTTCAAAAAAAATATGGGCAATTCGTACATCGTGTGATGGCGGCCAACTACCCGCAGTGGACGAAATTGAAGCCAATGCCGTCGCGTCATGGGAGTGAAAAAATACGCATCGGATATGTATCCTCTCTCATGTGCCAGCACACGGTAGGCACCTTCCTTTCAGGTTGGGTGGAAAACCAGGATCGTAGCGCATTTAATATATACTGCTATCATGTGGGCAGAAAGTGCGATGCCGTTACCGATCATTTTCGCAACATCAGCCATCATTTTTATTTTTTTGCCGGTGATGTGGACGATGCAGCAAAGCAGATAGACGAGGATCAGCTGCATCTGCTGATCTATTCCGACATCGGCATGGACCCGGTGACCCTGCAGTTGGCTGCGCTGCGTTTGGCGCCGATACAATGCAAAGGCTGGGGACATCCAGTGACCACAGGGTTACCTACCATGGATTACTATCTAACGAGTGATCTGATGGAACCCCCACACGCTGATCAATATTATTCTGAAACCCTAGTGCGCCTGCCCAATTTGGCCTTGTATTACACCCAACCCCGATTGCCCAAGCAACCCAAACCGAGACAGGCACTTGGAATTCCAACAGATCGCTTTATCTATCTCTCCACCCAATCCGTTTTCAAATATCTGCCCCAATATGATGACCTTTATGTTCAAATCGCCTGTCAAGTGCCCCATGCTTGTTTTGTATTTATCAGCAATCCAAGCCAAATGGCCACCCATCGCTTTGTTCAACGTCTCAGACGCTCCTTTAAAAAATTCGATCTCGACGCAGATCAATTTTGCCAATTTGTACCCCAGCTGAACTTCAATGACTTTTTGAGTCTGAATTTAGCCGCGGATGTGCTGTTGGACACCTTTGATTGGTCAGGCGGCAAAACCACTTTGGAAGCCTTGAGTTGCGGTTTGCCCGTGGTCACCTGCCCCGGAAAATACATGCGCGGCCGACATGCCTATGCCATGCTCAAACGAATCGGTTTACCGCAAACCATCGCCTTAGACCGCAAAGCCTATGGTCAAATTGCCGTTCGCCTGGCGCTGGATCCCGATTTTTATGCCCATGTTAAACAAAAATTGGAGGCTGGTATCCATAAACTCTATAATGATCACAATTTTATCAACCATCTGGAAATGTTTTATAAATCGGTTGTTAGAGACTATCAACCTATTTATAATTAACGTATATTTTCAAATGAATAGGTATATAATCTTCATGCAACGAAGGAATATTAAATGACACCACATGCCACCATTGTGGTTACGGCATTTGACCGTGAAGCCTCCTTAAATAAGCTGTTGGCGGGACTCAACAACCAAAGCGCCCCACCCGATGCCTACGAAGTGGTGCTGGCTGACGATTCCGGTAATACGAAGCTTGGAGAACGGGTATTAAACAATCTAAAAACCGTATATAAAATATCTCTGGTTAAAACCAACCTGCCATACGAAGTCAACGGTGTTTCGGTAGCACGCAATCGAGGGATCGAATGTGCCAGAGGCAAAATCATCATCAGTATTGATGATGATTGCTTTCCAAGTTTTTTCTTTGTCGAAGAACATATTGCCGCACACCAAAAACCCTATCCGCTTATTGTGCTGGGGCATCGCACCTGCGATGCATCAAAACTCAAAGAAAATCGACCCATCTCGATTACCGAACCCAAAGCGGCCAATGAACTGGTTGCCGGTGGGGCCGGCTTGCTCTGTTTCAATAATTTTATGACCGGAAATATTTCCCTGCCCAGAGAGGTGGCTCTCAGCGCCGGGCTCTTTGATGAAAATTTTGCCCAGCCTGGAGAGCACGGTTATGAGGATATCGAATTGGGCTATCGCCTGTGGCGCAAAGGCATACCCATGGTTTTTTCAAGAAACGCCATGATTTATCGCCCACCCACGGAACACGAAAAAGAGCAACGCCGCACCGCCACACTGGCGCTGGAAAAAGCGTCCAAACGCCTGTTGGGGCGACACCCCTTGTTGCCTAAAGTTAAACAATTTCTCGATGCCATCCACAGCGGCCAATCGGACAGGGCCATTGGATTCGGTCATGAAATCATCGCAAAAGACCCCCAACACTGGCCGGTATTGGTACACATGGGGGATCTGTTGAGCCGCCAGGGCGAAATTGAAGCGGCGCAACAGCATTTAAATTGCGCTTTGGGTCTGTATGCGCAAAACCCGGACATCTATTTAAAATTAGCCCAGCTCATGTTCCGCCAAAAGCGCCTTGAAGCGGCATTGGGACATACCCTCAAGACCCTTGCGCTCAATCCCAACCAAACCTGCGCGCTCTACCTACTTGCCCAATTGAAAACGCGTCTGTCGAGCGAGAGCAACCTTGACCGCAACGCAATGCCGGATATTCACCTTGAATTGGGTGGCGGCGTGAATCCGACCAAATATCGGGATGAAGGGCGTGATGACTATATCAACATGGATGCCATCAATTGCCCCACTGTAGATGTGATTGCGGATTTTACCCAAAGGCTGCCGATTCCGGATGGTTCGGTCAGTCGCATCTTTTCCAGGGAGATGATCGAGCATCTGCCCTACCGGAAATTCGATGAATTCCTCGCAGCATGCTACCGTGTACTAAGACCCGGTGGCGAAATGTATCTCTGCTGTCCGGATTTCGAAGCCATCATGAATTTATACCCCAGAAAATGCGACTGTTTTGTTGATCAACATGCCGACCCCGCTTGTCCCAAGTGTAAAGGATCGGCTTTGATATCAGATCACTATTGGCAGTCCAACCTTCTGGGCAATCAAAATGATTATGGTGACGGCGGCATCAATGACACCCATAAAAATCAATTCACTTATCCCATGTTGGCCGGACGACTCAAGGCGGCCGGTTTCGTAAATATTCAGCGCGATACAGAGAATCCCAATTATGAACCGGAAAAGCGTTCCATTAAACTCTCCGTAAAGTGCAACAAAAGCGAAGCATAGGATGCCATGGCGCAGCGTCAAACCAAAGCAATCGATGGGACACAGGGTCCTGAGCCGAATATAGCGGATTTGCTGTCCAAAGGCTGGCAACTTCGAAGCGCAGAGCGCCGGGATCAGGCGGCTGAACTGTGCCACACGGTTCTGGCAAACAACCCCACCCAGGGCGAAGCATGGCACTTGCTGGGACTATTGTCTTGGGATCAGGGCGATGCCACCACGGCCATAAGACATTTCAAACAGGCGATTCAGGTTGAACCCGACCAAGCGCACCACTACAACAATATCGGCGTGGTACTCAATGAGACCCAACGCCATGCAAAGTCCAAATTTTATCTGCAACACGCCTTATGGATCGATCCGAATTACCTCGATGCCAAATGCAATTTAGGTTTGGCTTTCTATCATCTGAATGATCTATCCCAAGCCGCCGCACTTTTTCAACAGGTTCTGAACGCTAAGCCGGAGCACGCCGCCGCACTGGCCAATCTGGGCCTGATCCACTTGACCCAACAAAACTACAGCCAGGCGATTTCCTTCTACCAACGTGTCATCGCCATCGATGCCGGCGTATCCCAATGGCATGGCAATCTGGGTGCCGCCCATGCCGGCATGGGGGATTTTGACCATGCTGCGGCCTGCTATCAAGAAGCATTGGATCTGGAACCCGACAATCTCGATTTCAGTATTAGTTTAGCTGTTGCTTTAAGAAACATTGGTAAGTTACATTTATCAATTAATATTTTAAATAACGCATATTCGATTGACCCAAACCGTTCCGATGTTTTGATCAACCTGATCATCGCTTTTGAACAAACCTGCCATTGGGATCGATTGGGTAAACTTTACGACCAACTGGACCGCGCCACTAAAACGGCATTGACCGGCGGTGAGCTTCCCAGTGAAGATCCAATGCTGAACCTCCGCCGTTCTGACGATTTGGCCCTGAACCGCGCCCTGGCACAAACCTGGAGCCAGCATATCAAATTCAATGCATTGCAATTGGCTTCCCCTTTTGATCACCATACCGCTCGATCCAAGGATGAGCGAATCACCATCGGGTATCTCTCGTATGATTTTCGCAATCATCCGGTGGCCCATCAAATATTCCCGCTTTTCCAGCTGCATGATCGCAGTCGATTCAAGATCATCGCTTTTTCCATGGGTCCTGATGACAAGAGTGCCTATCGCGCAGCCGTGAAGGCGCATTGTGACGCCTTTATCGACATCAGCACCTGCGGCCTGGTTGAAGCGGCGCAATTAATTTACCGGCAAAAAACAGATATCCTCATCGACCTGATGGGGCATTCCCGGCACAACCGCATGGGTATTTTGGCCTTGCGCCCCGCACCGGTGCAGGTGGGTTATTTGGGCTTTTTATCCACAAGCGGCGCCGATTTCATCGATTATCTGGTCACCGATGATGTGGTGCTGCCTGCCGAACACCATGATTTCTACACTGAACAGCTGTTGCGCTTGCCGGATTGTTATCAAATCAATCACACCCTTCGATTGGAGGATGCCCCTCGAAGCCGACGGGCAGAGTGGCATCTGCCTGACCCGGGCTTTGTTTTTTGTTGTTTCAACGCAGCCTACAAAATCGATCAAGCCTTGTTCGATGCATGGATGCGCATTTTAGACGCAACCCCCGATGCGGTTTTATGGCTTTTTGAATCCAACCCCCTGGCTATGGATCATATGCGCCATAGAGCCGGTCAGCAGGGCATTGATCCCCAACGCCTCGTTTTTGCAACGAAACTGCCTTTGGATCAACACTTGGCACGTCTGCCCCTGGCTGACCTTGCCCTGGATACTTTGCGCTACAATGGCGGCGCCACAACTGCAAATGCCCTCTGTTCCGGTCTGCCCGTGCTTACCGTCCTTGGAAAACATTGGGTATCCAGAATGTCCGCCAGTCATCTCATAGCAGCCGGGCTACCCGATTTGATTTCACATGACTTGGCATCCTATGAACACAAAGCCATTGCCCTGGCCCGGAACCCAAACCGGCTTCAAGATGTACGCCGCCGGTTGTTCCGGAACCTAAAAAAGCGACCTTTGTTCGATCCCCGTTGTTTTGTGCGCGCTCTCGAAGTCGAATATGGCGCTATCTGGAATCGCTACCTCAGCGGTCAAGGAACCAATAGCACCTCAATACCGGTGCAGCCTGGCGATCACCGTACGGAATTCCAAAGCGCCGCCGGCTTAGTCCGGCATCCGAAAGCCGACAGCGAGTGACTCATGAGTGAACGTGATAAATATCTAAACATCTATAGCGGCGAACATGCCAAGACCTATCAGGTCCCAAACATTCGAGGCAACATCGGAGGTGGATACGGGCGCATCTGTTGGGGCGAAGGCATGCTCGAACGGCTCAAACAGTGGGGGGTGCAATCGTTGCTGGATGTGGGCTGCGGATTTGGCAACTTCTGCGACGCGGCCACCCTTTTTGCGCAACGGGTGTACGGTTTGGACATCGCTTCGGTGGCCACCGGCAACGTCATCGACAATCCGGATATTAAATTTTTTGACGGCCAAGCCAAGAGCTTACCGTTACCGGATGGCGCCGTTGAGTGGATCACCTCCTTTGATTGCCTGGAACATTGCCTGGAGGCGGATATCGATGAAATTTTAACAGAATTTAATCGTGTGGCAATTAAGGGATTTGCGCTCTCCATCTCATACGAACCGTGTGATTTTGAGGGTGTTGCGCTGCATATGACCGTAAAGCCGGAATCATGGTGGGTGGATAAATTAAAGCGCTATGGCGAAGTCACTAAAGAAGGACATGTACCCATCACGGGCGTGCCCTATCTGATATGCCGTAAACCCACTCAAAAAAAGGTGATTTGCTATTGCACCGGTAGACTGAGTGCACGCCTGAAGGCC
>JBNLFN010000072.1:0-22855 GCA_050305555.1 Desulfobacteraceae bacterium
ACCATCAATGAGAGTGCCGATCCAAATGTGCGCCGGGATATTTTAATGGTGCTCAATCATATGGTACCATGGGATGCCGATTACCGGCATATGGAGGGCAATTCGCCGGCCCATGTCAAAGCTTCGCTCATGGGCGCTTCAGAGCTGGTGCATGTTGAAAACGGGCGCCTGGTATTGGGCACCTGGCAGGGCATTTTTTATTGTGAATTTGACGGCCCGCGCACTCGCAAGCTCCACATCAAAATGATTCCAGGACCCGTATAGTGCCCAAGCATTCCTGGTGTCTTGGCAAGGTAATCTAATCCGATTAATCTTTTGAAGGAATGCAAAGAAACCCCCAACAGGCTTATAACAAATTCGCAAGAGGAGATATTAGCATTGAATCTGGATACCATTGACAAAGCGATCATAAACCGAATTCAGTCCGATTTTCCCATCGATGCCAGGCCTTATCGTCTGCTTGCTCAAGAGCTGAATCTGCAAGAAGAACAAGTGATTGAACGCGTTAAAAAAATGAAGGCGCAAGGCGTCATCCGCCGTATTGGCGGCAACTTTGTACCCCATAAGGTGGGATTTGTCAGTACCCTCTGCGCGGCCAAGGTCCCGGAAGATAAAATTGATACGTTTGCACAAGTGGTTAACAGCTTCGCAGGTGTGACCCATAACTATCAGCGGGAAAATGAATTCAACATCTGGTTTACTTTTATCGCGGCCTCCAAGGAAGAGATAGAGCAAAACCTATCCCAAATCGCCAAAAAAACAGGCGTGGATACGATTTTAAATCTGCCGGCGACGCGGGTGTTTAAAATCAGGGCGAAGTTCACGGTTTAGGCTCAATCGACAATGCTCGATCGAATATATCCTAAAATTCGAACATAATGCGTCTATTGATGCAAAAGTTCTAAGTGTTAAGCTTTAGGTTTTAAGCGGCTGTATTATGTCGTATTTTATGGGACCAATGTAATTCACCACAACCAGAAGACATATTCGTCAGCTTATTGGCGTCATCCTATAACAGGCAAAATATACGACCCAAATGCTAATAGTCGTTTCCTGAACCGTGTTTCCCAACCTCGGTGAAGTGAAGGTGTCAAACCAGGTTATTCCTGTTTCTTAAATTCGACAAAAATCTTGAACTTAAAATTCAAGACCTAAAACTTAAAACCGGCTGCGAACCGGTGGCTTGTCAAAAGCCATTGCATTGTTTCCCAGTAACCGGTATTTAAATTCAATGCAAGATATACGAATAGCAGCCATCACCTGTGAGGCGCCTGTCGGCGAAATTGAGCGGAATCTGACAACCACCATTGAATGGACACACGCAGCCAAGCTCGCTGGTGCGGATTTCGTCTGCTTTCCGGAATTGAACATCACCGGTTATTGCAACCATACGAAGATGGCTGAAATCGCCCTGCCCATTCCGGGTCGTATCAGTGGACAATTGCGACGGTTGGCCCAAGATGAGGACATCGTCATCTTGGCGGGGTTGGCCGAGCAAAATCCAAATGGCTTGCCCTTTGCCAGCCATGGCGTTTTCACTCCTGAGGGCCAAATACATCTCTATCGAAAAGTCCACACCGCCCCCCCGGAAAAGCAAACTTATTGCCCAGGGGATGTCATAGACGTTTTCAACGCCAAAGGTGTCACTTTTGGTATTCAACTATGTTATGATGCCCATTTTCCAGAGCTATCAGCAGTCATGACCAGCAAAGGCGCAGAAGTGCTTTTCATTCCTCACGCCTCACCCAGAGGTACACCTGAAGAGAAACACCACTCATGGATGCGCCATCTTACGGCGCGCGCATTTGACAACAGCATTTTTGTGGTGGCGTGCAATCAAATTGGGGAGAACTGCAATGGTTTGGCTTTTCCCGGCAACGCCATGGCGATTGCGCCATCAGGAAAAGTAATTGCCAAGGACACCCAACCCCAGGCATCCATGTTGCTTGCGGATTTAAGCGCAGACCTTCTGGACGGCGTGCGCAACCATCCCATGCGCCATTTCTTTCCAAACCGAAGACCTGAAGTTTACAGCATATCCGATGTTTAGGGATCGCGCAAAAATATGAAGCTATTTTTTGTGCGATCCCATAAGGCTTGCGCACCACGGTCTAACCCGGGTTATTTATTGCATGAAAAAAATAATACTCTCCAGCGGGGTACCTTCCTCGGAAAGGATCTCCACCATCCACTCACCCGTCCACTCAGGCATCATGGTTTTTGAGCTCCAGGTGCGCCAGTTATTTGATCTCACAGTCAGTTTGACTGAGGATTTAAGGGTGCCTTTATAGTACCAATTATGGGTGACTTGGCTCTCCCCGGTTGCGCCGACCACGCGTGAAAAACAATAAACTTTTTGGGTCTCTTTAGCGAATACATCGCCACTGCCAACCGGTGCACGGTCAACAACATCCTGGCACACGACAGCATCTTCAATCTGAATTGATGGTTGGGCTTCGGGTGCCGGCGTCGCCGTTTCGGTTTTTTCCATTGTTTGTTCTTCAGTTGCCGCCGGTGCTGTTTCCTCTGCTTGGTTCTCCGTGCTCCAAACCGGAACAGATAGAAACAACGTTGCAGCTAGGGTGATAATAACAATACCAAAAAATTTGTCTTTCATGATCTCCTCCTAATCAATTGTACGTTATGAGTCTGGCTAGAAACTAGAATACGGGT
Source organism: Desulfobacteraceae bacterium (assembly GCA_050305555.1). Classification (GTDB taxonomy): domain Bacteria; phylum Desulfobacterota; class Desulfobacteria; order Desulfobacterales; family Desulfosarcinaceae; genus JARRKU01. The sequence continues at coordinate 2,674 of JBNLFN010000072.1, forward strand.
TTGTTTCTGTCTTTGAAATGTCATACCTCATATAGCAGGATATCAGCGGATTGGCAATGTGCACCTTAAACCACCAAGATGGGGCGACATCTCAGCAGATCGAATCCTCCCATCTGATACAAGCGTCTGGTTTGAGCATTTGGGTTAAGCGTTTGGAAATCCGTCGCGGCGATAGCAAACCTGTTCATGGGGTGATCCTACGGGCTCAAAAAACATACCTTGGGCGGTCATCATTAATTTGAGCTGAAAGCATTCAATGGTCAGTGTCAATGGACGCCCATATAAAAACAGTAAAGTACCGGACTCAATTTTGGATCGCTCGAGCGTGAGCTGTCGAATGCTTTGATCATAGCGTACCAACTCCGACAGGGCGGCTTGTGCGTCTTGGTTGGCGGGCTGCTGTCTGATTTTATCAGCCAATTCAGCAATATATCCATAATCACAGTGTTGTTGGTGATCCGAAACCAGTTCCCATAAACCCTCAACTTTGCTCAGTAGATGACGCCGCGTGAGCCGCCGGCTGCTGTACATTGCCATGATCTCAGTTGCATCCCGGCAATTAAGGGCAGTACACTCCGCAGGGCGTTGATCATAGATTTGGCAACTGGTGCTTTTAGCTTCGTAAAAGGGGCAAGTGGACTTCGTATGGGAAGCCGCTTTTAGACGAACGATATCCGTAACTGCCGGGGCAATGCGTTGGGTCACATTGTCAAAGGACGGCTCGCCCTGGCGAATGGTCATTAAATACTTCAGCGGTATTTTGCCGGAATCCACCAGTGGCTGATCCTCGATGTGTAATGCAGGACCTCCTTTGCGGCAACATGTGCCACAACGTCGGCATTGGGTTTGATCGGAAGATGGTTTGCTTTTTTGTGGCATATTGGTTTGGAATAAAAAGACCGCCCCATCCAGCGACAAGGCGGCCTTGTTGAGTCATATTTTACTTCAACTACTTTCCCTTTCCAGCCCGGCCATCGTCACAGGCATCGTCGCCACCATGTTCGGCAGTGCTCGAAAGGGTGCAGACATCACTGTCCGCCGCTCCGGCAGCGGCCCCCCCGGTGGTTTGTACGGTGGGCAATTCTTGCTCGGCTTTTTGCTTGAGCATGAGGTAGCGCTCGGCAAACTCTTTCTCCAACTGGGTGTGCAGCTTGACGGCCTCTTCGGGGAAGAGTTTTTCCAATGCGGCATAACGCACTTCGCCACCCAGGAACGCCTTGAGACTTGCCTTGGGCTCCTTGGAATCCAGGACAAAGGGATTTTTGCCCTCATTCTTGAGTGCCGGGTTGAACCGGTACAAGGGCCAGTAGCCACATTCCACTGCCAATTTGGTCTCTTCCTGGGTATTGCCCATGCCTTTTTTAATTCCATGGTTGATACATGGTGCATAGGCCATAATCAGGGAGGGTCCATCATAAGCTTCGGCCTCAAGAATCGCTTTGAGGGTGTGGTTCTTGTTTGCGCCCATGCCCACGTTGGCCACGTAAACATAACCATAAGTCATGGCCATGGCGCCCATATCCTTTTTAGCGGTCTTTTTTCCGGAAGCGGCAAACTTGGCAATGGAACCGGTAGGTGTGGCTTTGGAGCTCTGTCCTCCGGTGTTGGAGTATACTTCAGTATCATAGACCATCACATTGATGTCTTCGCCCGAGGCCAGGATGTGGTCGATGCCGCCATAGGCGATGTCGTAGGCCGCTCCATCACCGAGGAAGACCCAGTAGGATCTTTTGGTGAACAAGCTGGACATGCTATTGATCTCATTCAGCAGGGCGTTGTCGCTGTATTTGGGCAGCAACGCTTTGAGTTGATCGCCGTATTGTTTTGAACCCTGGGCATCTTTCATGTTGGCCAACCAGTTGGACAGTGCCGCTTTGACCTCGGCATCGATATCTGAAACGACACCCTTTTCGGCAAGCTGTGCCAGTTTGGCGCGCTGCTGAATCTGTCCCAACAGCATGCCGTAGGTAAACTCGCCCGGATCTTCAAACAAAGAGTTGCCCCAGGCGGGTCCATGACCATCTTTGTTTACGCAATAGGGAATGGAAGGTGCGCTGCCACCCCAGATCGAGCTGCAACCGGTGGCGTTGCCGATCACCATGCGTTCACCGTAGAGTTGGGTGATCAGCTTGGCATAGGGGGTCTCACCGCAACCGGCGCAGGCACCGGAGAACTCAAGCAGGGGTTGATAAAATTGGCTGCCCTTCACGGTTTTACGGTTGACCAGCGCTTCACGCCCCGGCAATGTTTGGGCATATTGAAGGTTGGCAACTTGTGCTTCGATCTGGGTGGCCAGCGGTTTCATCTCCAGGGCTTTTTTCTTGGCCGGGCAGATATCGGCGCAGTTGCCGCACCCCATGCAATCTTCACTGTATACCTGGATGCGGAAATTCAAGCCCTTGTCTTTGAACTCTTTGCCTATGGCTTTTTTGGCTTCAAAGCCGGCCGGCGCCTTTTGCAGCTCATCGTCGGAAACCAGCACCGGACGAATGGCCGCATGGGGACAGACCATGACGCACTGGTTACACTGAATGCAATTGTCGATAATCCATTCGGGCACGTTGATGGCGACCCCGCGTTTTTCGTATTGGGTGGTGGCCAGTGGGAAAATACCGTCGATGGTAAACTTGGACACGGGCAGATCGTCACCCTTTTGGGCCAATATCGGCTGCATCACATCGGTCACCCATTCGGGGGCCCCGGCTTTGGCTGCCGAAACACCCGTCGCATCGGCCCATTCCGGCGGCACATCGATCTCAATAAGATTGTCCAGGGTGCGGTCCACAGCATCCCAATTCATTTGGACAATTTTGTCACCCTTTTTGCTAAACATTTTCTTGATCTGGCCTTTGAGGTATTCGATGGCCTGATCGACCGGAATCACATTGGCGGCTTTGAAAAAAGCGGTCTGCATGATCATATTGATCCGGCCGCCCAAACCCACTTCACCGGCAATTTTGACGGCATCGATGGTATATAACTTGAGCTTCTTTTCGGCGATGGTCTTGCGCATGGCCGCCGGCAGTTTGTTCTCCATATCTTCGGCAGACCAGGGACTGTTGAGCATGAAGGTTCCGCCATCCTTGATGCCGTCCAGCACATCGTAAATGGTTACATAGGCCGGATTGTGGCAGGCTACATAGTCAGCCGCGTCAATCAGGTATGTGGATTGAATGGGGCTCTTGCCGAAACGCAGATGGGAGATGGTGATCCCCCCGCTCTTTTTAGAGTCATAAGAAAAGTACGCCTGGGCGTACATATCAGTGTTGTCTCCGATAATCTTGATGGCGCTTTTGTTGGCGCCCACGGTGCCGTCAGCACCCAGGCCCCAGAACTTGCAGGCCACTGTGCCTTCGGTGGAGACATCCAAACCTTCTTCTACCGGCAAGGAGGTGTCGGTGACATCGTCGGTGATGCCGACATTAAAATGGTTCTTGGGAGTGGCCTGCTTCATGTTGTCAAAAACAGCCTTGACCATGGAGGGGTTAAACTCCTTGGATCCCAAGCCATAGCGCCCCCCGATGATCTTGGCGCTGCGGCCTTGCTCCATAAAAGCGGTACATACATCCTGGTAGAGCGGGTCGCCCAAGGCGCCCGGCTCCTTGGTGCGGTCCAATACGGCGATGTTCTTCACACCGGCCGGAATGGCTTTGACCAGATGTTCGGCGGAAAATGGACGGAAGAGACGCACCTTGACCAGCCCCACCTTTTCGCCCCGGCCATTGAGGAAGTTGACCACCTCTTCAATGGTCTCGCATGAAGATCCCATGGAGACTATGATGTTCTCGGCATCGGCAGCCCCAATATAATCGAACAGGTTGATGGCCCGACCGGTCAGCGCACTGACTTTTTTCATGTAATCGGCAACGATGTCCGGCAGTGCCAAATACAGGGGATTGGCTGCTTCGCGTCCCTGGTAGTAGATGTCCGGATTCTGGGCTGTCCCACGCAGCTCGGGGCGTTCGGGATTGACAGCGCGAGCGCGGAATTTGGCCAAGGCCTCCCGATTGACCAGTTTGGCCATATCTTCATAATCGATGGCTTCGATTTTTTGAATTTCATGGCTGGTTCGAAAGCCGTCGAAAAAATGCACAAACGGCAGACTGCCTTCGATGGCGGACAGATGGGCGACCAGGGCGATATCCTGGGCCTCCTGCACCGAGTTGGATGCCAACATGGCAAAACCGGTTTGACGAACAGCCATCACATCCTGATGGTCGCCGAAAATCGAAAGGGCATGGGCTGCAATGGCGCGCGCGGTTACGTGGAAAACCCCGGGCAGACACTCGCCGCTGATCTTGTACATATTGGGAATCATCAGCAGCAGGCCTTGGGAAGCTGTAAAGGTACTGGTCAAGGCCCCGGCCGCCAGTGAGCCATGAACCGCTGCCGCGGCACCCGCTTCACTTTGCATTTGGCGAATCAATACCTGCTGATCGAAAATGTTCTTGCGGCCACCGGCCGCCCACTCGTCACAAATCTCACCTAAGGGTGAGGAGGGGGTAATCGGGTAAATGGCTGCTGCATCGCTCATGGCATAGGCCACATGTGCTGCCGCTGTATTGCCGTCTACTGTCATCATTTTTGTTGCCATTCGTTCGCTCCTTTTGGAAAAATTTGCGCCACCGTCCTCTGAGCCGTGGCGACTTGTCTTTGTATTGCAATTTATTGCTAAAATTAGTCACATAGTGCCTGTTTAAAAAAGAGCACTAAATCATATTCATTTGGCATTGACAAGGAAAAAACAAGGACCGCACCTCTCGCGAAAATGTACCCACGCACAGGCTGAGAGAGTATATAATACTTTATATTCAATTAGTTAAAACAAGGCAAGACCGGATCGATTTTTGCGCTCCCTGCTTACCATTACAGGCGTCAAGGGATCAGGTGGGAAGGCGCCCGTATAGCCGGCAAAACCTCATGCCAAACTTTCTTTAAGCCGATCAAACTTGCAGCTCAGTGAGAGGGCCTCACCATCAAAACTGGTGGTGACCTTATACGGTAGGGTCTTAAACAGGTTGATCATCCCCTGATTGTGGGGAGCCGTGTAGGCCACCAAGCCGGCAATACCGTGTTCCCGTGCAACCGCAGCCAGTTTGCGCATAAAATATTTGCCTACCCCTTTGCCTTGAAAATCCTTGGCCACGGTAAACGCCACTTCAGCCATGTTGCTGTCGATCATCAACAGGTATTCCGCTACAGCGACTACCCTGCCGAAACCGGCTTCGCCAACGACGCCGATGAGCGTCATGTCTTTGATGTAATCGATTTGGGATTTGCTCTCTACGTCGGAGGTGCTGAAACTGGTCTTTTCATGAAAAAAACGCAAAAAAATATCGTTTTTATCCAAGTTGTAGTAATGCTCGCGAATGCGGCGCTCATCCACCGGTTTGGCCGGCCGTATGGTAATCACTTGATGATCCACCACGATGGTATCTTCCAAGTTCACGGGATAAACCGACCGCGTTGCCTCTCCCAAGTTTCGTTCACTGCCGATCAGACCGCTCTTTTTGGCCGCATGGAACAATTGATCGCGAAAATCGGGGTGAGCCACGCTGATCATGGCGATAACCCGCTCTTGCAAACTTTTGCCAAACAAGTTGACCACACCATATTCGGTGGCCACATAGTGCACATCCCCACGGGGAACCACGACGGCTTGATCGACAAGTTTGGGAATAACATGGCTATGTTTGCCATCCGGGGAGGTGGACGGCAGCATTAAAATGGATTTCCCGCCCGGAGAACGGCGCGCACCGTGCACAAAATCGGGAATGCCGCTGACGCCGGCATAGTAGGTTTGGGCCGCTGCTTCAGCAGCCACCTGACCGGTCAAATCGATGGCTTGGGCCACATTCATAGAGACCATACGGTTGTGCCGTGAAATGATAAAGGGATCATTGACATAATCAGAGGGATGAAACTCGATGGCCGGGTTGTCGTGCAGAAACTCATAAAGATTTTTGCTGCCCAGGGCGGCCGAGGCCACCAGCTTGCCGTCATTGAATCCTTTGCGCCTGTTGTTGATCACACCGATGGCATACAGGTGCATAATATCATTGGTTAAATACTGGGAGTGGAAGCCGAGGTCATTTTTTTGGGCCAGGGCTTGCACCGTGGCCTGGGAGGCGGCGTCTAAACCCACCTGGATGGTTGAGCCGTCTTCAATCAGCCTGGAAATTTGCTTGCCGATCAGGGTGGCCACCTCGGATTGGGTGGTGGATTCAATGGTCACTAAAGGTTCTTTGTGTTCCACAATGATATCCACATCATTGACATGAATAAAACTTTGCCCCATCACCCGGGGCATGCAAGGGTTGACCTGGGCAATCACCATATCCGCTGAGAGCGCCGCTGCCTGGGTGGTGTCTACAGAGACGCCCAAACTCAACCAACCGAAATCATCCGGTGGTGCGACCTGAATCAGGGCCACATTGATGGGCAGTTTGCGGCTCTTAAACAAGCTGGGCACTTCCGACATGTTCATGGGCGTTAAAAAGCGCAAATTGTCTGCAAAATGAGCAGAACCGGCAGATCCCAGGTAGATCTGACGAATGCTCATGTTCAGATCATGGGTTCGATTGGCGATTTCCGTAAGCGGTGTTGTTTCCTGACTCATCATGCGCACAATCTCAAGACCGGTAAACAGCCGGGAGTTCTCGGCCAAAGCACGCACCAGTTCTTGCGGCTCACCGCAAGCCGAACCAATAAAAACCCGCTGCCCGGGCTTAAGCATACGGACGGCGGATTCGGCGTCGCGCACTTTTTCAATGTACCCATCCGCCCAATACAGAGACTCAGCCATCTCTCATCTCCTTGGGTAAAGATTGTGCGTTATCATCATATTGCGGGCCTATACCAAAATTCGGGCGGCCTGCGATAAATTTATTTTCCGACGCAGTATGCGAACACCACCAGTTTAAAGTGTAAAGGTCAATAATGTATTCTGCCTATTATTAAATGGCTGGACCAGCATCCACAGTGCCTTGGTGATACCCATTTAGGATGTATGCACTGTTCTGCTTATATCGATTCCAATCCTCAAACTTAAAATTTTAAACTTTAAACTCACTTTTTATATACACAGCCTTCAAAAAATCGCTGAGCCTTTTTTGGCTCATAGGTCCATTATATTATCAGCCATCAATCACAAGGCTCCAGAATAAACCGGCAATCCGCTACGGTGGCGCCCTGGCCTTCCGGATGCACGAGCAGTGGATTAATGTCCAACTCTTTGATCTCAGGGTTGTCCATTAGCAGGTCGGACAGACAAACCAGAAGCCTTTCCACCGCTTCTATGTCTGCTTTGGCGCTGCCGCGAAACCCGTTGAGCAGGGCAAAACCTTGGATACCGCGAACCATAAAGCGCGCATTGTTACGATTAATGGGTGCCAATCGAAAAGTGACATCTTTAAACACCTCTACCATGACACCACCGGAACCAAACATCAACAAATGACCGAACTTGGGGTAATGGTTGGCGCCCAGTATCACTTCAAGGCCCTTGGCTGCCATTTTTTGGACGAGTACACCATCGATTTGGGCATCGGCAGCATAGGCTTTGGCCCCTTGCGTGATCTGGTCAAAAGCAGTTTGTACAGCAGCCGCATCGGCCAAATTTATTTTAACACCGCCTGCGTCGGATTTGTGAATAATCTGAGGCGAGACGATCTTCATCACTACGGGGTAGCCCATGCCATCAGCCAATTGGACCGCTTGCTCCGCCGTGGTGGCCAACTCAGTGGGCAATACTTCAAAGCCGTAGCACGCCAGCAGTTTGGTGCCCTCCAGTTCACCAATATAGGTTTTGCCGGCCGCAAGGCAGGATTCTATAATTTCACGCCCACCCGATCTGTTTTGTTTGATATCATAAGGTGCCAGCTCTTGGCGATTGAGCCACTTGGAATAGCGGTAGAGGGCGCCGAATGCCTTGGCGGCATTTTCGGGGAACCGATAGACCGGCACACCGTTTTCCTGAAGATATTTGACACCGGAAGATACATCGATGATCCCCATAAAACAGCACAGGATGGGTTTTTGTGAGCGGCGTGCTATGCGCACGATGGCTTGTGCCGTGCCCATGGCGTTGGTCATGGATTGGGGGGTCAATATGACCAAGGCACCATCCACCCCCTCATCTCGAATCACGGAAATCAATGCATTTTCATATCGATCATGGGCGGCATCACCGATGACATCTACCGGATTGTGAACATTGGCCGTCACCGGCAGGTGGCTTTTAAGAGATGCAATGGTCTCCTCGCTAAACCGGGCCAATTCCAAACCCGATACGACGGTCATGTCGGTGGCAACAATGCCCGGGCCACCGGCATTGGTGACAATGGCAATCCGATTGCCCATGGGCACTTTGCGCCGCAATTTACCCAAGGCGTTTTCATTTTTATAGGCAAAGGCGGTTGCAAAATCGAACAATTCGTCAATGCCGTCCACGCGAATAATGCCGGCTTGGTCAAAGATGGCGTCATACACTGCTTCGGAACCGGCCAACGAACCGGTATGGGAGGCGGCCGCCTGAGCACCGGCACGGGTCCGGCCGGATTTGATCACCAGTATGGGCTTGGGATTGATATCTCCACCGGTGATCTCTTTGGCAGTATTGATAAATTCCTGACCGCGCTGAAGTTCCTCCACATAAATCAGGATCACTTCGGTATTGGGATCTTCGTGAAAATAGCGAAGCAGATCCACTTCATCAACATCGGCCTTGTTGCCAATGGAGATAAATTTTGAAAAACCAAATTCACGGTCAGCAGCAAAATCGAGCACCGCCGTACAGAGCGCGCCACTTTGGGACATAAACGAAACATTGCCGGGTTTGGGCATACGGATGGAAAAACTAGCATTCAGGCTGACATCCGCCAGTGGATTGATCACGCCCAAACAGTTGGGGCCGACCAATCGCACACCCGCTTCGCGGCATAGGGCGACAATTTTGTTCTCTGTCTCCAAGCCCTCACCGCCGATCTCTTTGAACCCGGCGGAGACAATCACGATGCCTTTGACGTCTTTGTCTATAGCGTCTTTCACCGCCTGCAACGCTAATTGGGGTGGTAGAATAATCATGGCCAAATCCGGGGCTTCGGGAAGATCGGTGATGGTTGCATATGCACGCACACTGGAAATGGATTTTGCTTTGGGATTCACGGGATAGAGGGTGCCCTGGTAGCCCCCTTTTAAAATGTTGACAAAAATGTCATGCCCTACTTTTCCAGGTGTGGCTGAAGCGCCCACCACGGCTACTGATTCCGGGGAAAATATCGCGTCTAAATCTTTCATACTTCCTCATTTATTAAATTAGCTGTGCCTAGATGATGATTTAACCCAATGAGTGCACAGGTTCATCAGGTGTTCTGTTGGGGTAATAACCTATAACAAATTCTTGAAAAAATCGTTTCCTTTGTCGTCTACGAGCATAATGGCGGGAAAATCTTTTACGGTAATTTTATAAACCGCTTCCATGCCCAATTCCGGATATTCAAGCAACTCTTTGTGCGTGATGCAATCTTTAGCCAATCGCGCAGCCGGTCCACCGATGGAGCCCAGATAGAATCCGCCGTATTTTTTGCACGATTGCGTTACCACGCTCGATCGATTGCCTTTGGCCAGCATCACCAGGCTAGCCCCTTGGGCTTGAAACAGGGGCACGTAGGAATCCATGCGGCCCGCGGTGGTCGGACCGAATGAACCGGAGGCGTAACCGGCCGGCGTTTTTGCCGGTCCGGCATAATAGATCAGATGGTCCATCAGGTATTGGGGAAGGCCCTCACCGCTGTCCAATCGCTCTTTGAGCTTGGCATGGGCGATATCCCGTCCCACGATAATATCGCCGCTGAGCAACAGCCGCGTGGCCACCGGATATTGGGTCAAAATCGCCCGGATCTTGTCCATGGGTTGATTCAAATCGATGTGGATCGCATCGATGTCACCACTGTCTGATGCCGGTAGATATCGGGCTGGATCCGTTTCCAATTGTTCTAAAAAAATGCCCGCTTTGGTGATCTTGGCCTTTATATTGCGGTCAGCGCTGCAACTCACGCCGATACCGATGGGGCAGGAAGCGCCATGGCGCGGTAAACGCACCACGCGCACATCATGACAAAAATATTTTCCACCGAACTGGGCGCCGATGCCCAATGCACGCGAGCGTTTCAGCAATTCGGCCTCTAATGCCACATCTCGGAAAGCATGGCCGCCTTCACCGCCACACGTCGGCAGCTGATCCAAATATTTGGCCGAGGCCAATTTAACCGTTTTCAAGTTTAGCTCGGCTGAGGTGCCGCCGACACAAAAGGCCAGATGATATGGGGGACAGGCCGCTGTTCCCAGAGTTTTCATCTTGGAGAGCATGAAATCCACCAGGGTCTCCGGGTTCAGCACCGCTTTGGTCTCCTGGAAAAGATAGGTTTTATTGGCGGATCCCCCCCCCTTGGCCAGCATCAGGAAACCATAGCTGTCTCCTTCGGTGGCAAACAGCTCGATCTGCGCCGGCAAGTTGCAACCCGTATTTTTCTCATCATACATGTTCAGCGGCGCGTTTTGAGAGTAGCGCAAATTGTTCCGGGTATAAGCGTTGAAAACACCTCTGGCGAGCGCCTCCTCGTCACTGAAACCGGTCCAAACGCCCTGCCCCTTTTTGCCCATGATAATGGCAGTGCCCGTATCTTGGCACATGGGAAATTCCATCTCTGCAGCAATGACCGCGTTTTTCAGCATCTCGGTAGCTACAAAGCGATCGTTGTCTGAACTTTCCGGATCTTGAACGATGGCTTGAAGGGACGCCAGATGGCTGGATCGATAAAGATGCGAGACCTCTTTGAATGCGGTTTCAGCCAACAGCGTCAGCCCCTCGGCCGCCACTTTGAGTATTTCTTGGCCCTCTAAACTGACCGTCGATACATGCTCACTGGTTATTTTACGGTAGGCTACATCGTCCGCACCCAATGGAAACATGGTCTGGAAAGCAAACGCAGTCATGTAAAACCCTCCTTGTTGCTGTATAACCAGTTCAAAATTCGACGATCACGGCCCGGTTGAAAAAACCAAAAGGGTCCGAACATAGAAAAATGGATTCCCTATGTCAAGGAAATTAGACCGACCCGCGCCAAATTGCCATGAAATAAAGGCGCGGTTCAAATCATGGCTCGGCCATATTCTAGTTAAATTTATGCAAATATATGAAAACAGAAAAGATTATGCCTTAAGCATGCGCAGAAAATTATCCACCACAATCGGATTAAAGGCTGTGCCACTCTCTTTTTGCAGGATGTCGAATATAAAATCATCCGGTTTGGGTTCTTTGTAAGGCCTGCGGCTACGCATGGCGTCAAACATGTCGGCCACAGCAATCATCTGACTCACCAAGTTGGGACGCCAGTGCTTGCCCAAATCAGGATACCCCGAACCGTCATAACGGATATGGTGTTCCAAAGCGCCCAAAAAAACGAGCTTGGGCAGTCCCTCCAGGCGCAGCAGATACTGCGAACCGCGAAGGGCATGGTCGCGCATATGCACCCATTCATCATCGGTTAATTTGCCGGGTTTGTTTAAGATTTCATCCGGAACAAACATTTTGCCGGCATCATGCAAGGCACCCGTCACCCCGACGTCATACAGCTGGCGGCCGCTGATGCCAAAGGACTCTGCCTGGGCCATGGTTAACAGGCACACATTGATGGCGTGGGTAAACGTATATTCATCTGAACTTTTCAATGAAGCCAGCATATGCAAAGGGTTAACATTGCGCAGCATGCCGCTCAAAAAACCCTGAACAACGGCGCCGACACCTTTGGCGGAAATGTCCTTGGTTTGGTGGATGGTATGATACAGCCCTTTGAGCTCGTCCAAGGAACGATTGCGCACAAGCGCCAACTCTTGCAGGCGTTGCTTGGTTTCCTCTGTAAACCCATCGGCTTGTTGGGCCAATGCCTGACCTGGTAGAATTTTGACCTTTCCCAGCTTTATCCCTTGACTGCTATGGACACCTTGGTCATCACCGCTGATCAATTCGCCGACAAACCGGGCCAACTCACCCATTGTGACTCGCTGCGTAAAGGTAATGCGTTCAATGGCCGATTGCCTGAACCATTCGATCAACTGGTCGAGCTGGGGTGTCCGGTCCGACAAAACATGATGGTCCACCAAGACCTCATCATCGACAATGATCAATGTCATCTCAGGCTGTTGGCGTAATAGATCCAACAGCTGACCGTGGGCGCGCTCCAAGTTACGCAATACCTGCGGGTGATCAGCGGCATATAAACGGGTATTGGTTATGGCCGCATTTAGATGAGCCACCACCTGTAATATTTCAGCTTGCTGTTTCACTTGATTGACTCAGCCACTTTTTCAACACCTGCTCGCAAGTCGCCTTAATGACGGCATCTTTTTGCTTGAGGCCCATGTGGAGCAAAGGTTTGATCTCATCATGGGGATATCCGGCAAGGGTATCGAAAAGAACCCGTTGGATATGTTGTCGATTCTTTTTGGAGATACTCCAACGCCGGCTCGCCAGCTTGGTCAAGATGGGAATGGCCCGGGGATCTCCAATGTTGCCCAATGCGCGCAGGACCGCCTCCTGACACTTTAAATCCCTGTTTCGCCCGGCGCAGGCAACCAGTTGGGGAACCGCCTCGAACACCTTATGGCGACCCGCCAATTCTATGGCTGCGACAAATTCAGGCGTCTTTGGATCCGACAGCATATGGCGCAGTTGTATCAGTCCCCATTTATTGCGCAACTTTAACAATGCGGACAGCGCCTCCATGCGAATGTCCGGATCATCATGATCCAAAAGGAGTTTAACTTGTTCTGCAATACGGTCATCACCCAAACGGCTGACAATGCGTATCATCCGTCGCACATATTCCGGGCGTGGATCGTCAAAGCGCGCAATGGCCTCCTGGGTTGTCAAGGCAGCAAGGTTACCAAGCAGCCGGGCGGTAAGGTTATCGCCTTCCATAAACGTTTCATCAGGATCCAGGCCTTCAAAAATCTCCACCACAACCGGCTCGCCTAAAGCGACCAAAAAGGACATGGCATGGGCGTCTATTTGATCGCCTAATCCACGGAACATTTCAACCGCTTGGGCGACAAACTGCGGATCACTAAAGCGATCCAGCACCAAGCCGGCAATTTTGGCCTTTTCCGGATCGTGCCCCTCTTTTTCCTGGTTTAAAAAGGCCATCATTTCAACCATAAATTCAAAAGCCTGACTATCCAATAGATCATCAAGAAAGTAAGCCAATTGGCGGGCCCAACTCCGGTAGCTCTCAATGTCCGGGCTGGCGCGCATTAACGCCAGCATGGCGCGTCCCACATGGCTATTGACATGGACAGGGGTAAGGCTCTCTGTCACTTGATGCTGTATTCTGCCGAAGGTATCCGTCGGCGCACCCTCTTGGGTTTGGGCAACCATCTTTTCGAGCAATTCACCATAGCCGCTGTCTACATATTGATCGTATTGCTCATGGGCAAACAAGGTCTCAATCTCTGCCGCAGCAAATCCTTTATCCCCTCCCCCAGGGACTGCGCCCGGCATCTCTGCGGCCAGGCCATCCCCCATGTGGGCCATCTTTTTGACGAATGCCAACAATGACGGAGAGATGGCTTTGTTTTGGTCATTGGCCTGCTTGAGCATTTTAAGGACCAGCTTGCCCCCCAAGCCATCGATAAGACGCGCCGTGTCGGCCATTGTATCCAACAGGGCGCATTGATCGAAAGTTGAGGCTAAAAATTGGCTTTGCAGCCCAGGATTTAATTTCTTGATCATCTGTTGGAATTGGGGCAATCCTGCGGAAAGCGCCCCCAAGTTGTCATCCAAGGCGCTATCGGTTTCAATAATGTGTTTATATTGGTCAATGGCCCGGGTCACATCCATCGATTGATCATTGAGCATCTCAGCCAGTTTTTCAGGGTTAAAAACACGCTCAGACCGATCATTGGGTTGCCCGTCAACGGTGATGAGCTGATCAACAAATTGTTGCCAAACGGAGACTTGTTCTATCCGGTCTTCGGATGCGCGATCTATCCGGCGCTCTTCAGTAACCTGCAGTTGGCTGTAATCTATAGACTGAATTTGAATATGGGGTACATCGGCACGCTGCAAAGCGCCGTCAATGCCCCCCTGGCTTAGAATGGCATCACGGTCCGTCACAATAAGTTTTAGAAATCGGACCAGTTCTTGTTTTTCAAGGCCTTGTGTGAAGGTCAGGGTGGCAATTTCATATTGTTTTAAAAGAGTGGCCATATCTTTAAATACGGCACTTTTTGAGGGCAACACATTTTGGCCCACGGCAAGTCCTTGTTTTTGAACCATCAATGTCATGCGGGATTGCTGCGCGAAGACCTGGCCCATGTGGTCAAAGGTACGATCCAAACTGCGCTGGACCTGTTCATGGGTATCGGGATAAATCATAAAATTGCGCCGGGCAATGTGCAGATCCATGGCCACCTTGGCAATCAGCTGAAGATTTTCAGGTGTTGGTTCAGTGCCGTCATTTTCATCGGATTTGATCGAATCAGTCATCAGGTGTTTTTTACCAGCGATTCACAAGTCCAAAGAAAGGATCCAAGACGCAATCCGGTTGACCTTAAGTGGCTGACGCCGGACCCAAAATGCAATTTTGAAGACTACCATAGGGTGATCCTGGGAGCAAGCGCGGCACCTTTCTCACGATAGACAACCGCGCGCGCATCTGATTCCAATCTCCGATGACGGCAACCCTGTCCGGCTATAGCTCACAATGCCCGTAACGCATCAGCCGTCGATGTCCAAAATGAACAAGCTTGACGGGTTAATTGCAGCCGGCCCGCGACGGGCGCACCTGATAATTTTGGCCATCGGTTACGATCTGCACCGCCCCGCAATTAGAAGTGGACCAAACACGGGCGCCGGCGTCTGCCAATCGTGCCAAAACCGCTGCATGGGGAAACCCAAATCTATTTTGCCAACCGCATGAAATAATCGCCTCTCTGGGATGCACGGCCTTCAAAAAAGACGCTGTGCTGGAGTATCCACTGCCATGATGGGGTACCATTAATACGGTGCTCTGCAATCGATTGGGGTTATGCCGATCCAGTAAATCCGTTTCCGCCGGCGCAGCGATATCGCCGCCAAACAAAAAGCTGACCTGATGCCAGCGGATTTGCAATACCAATGAATTATTGTTTGCATCTCGCCAGGGTTCAGATTTCAACCGCTGCATAAAATCCCTGGGAGGACCTAGTATGGTAAACATAATCCCTTGGCGTGTCTGCTGGTCGCGCAATTGCTCAAAACGATGATGACGAATGCCTCCTTCTTTTATCAACTGCAGCCAGCATTTATATCCAAATGTAGGCGCCGGCTGGTGATTGCTCCAAACTTCAGGCACATTAAAATGGCGCAGGATATAAAGCAATCCGTTCAAGTGGTCACTGTTGGGATGGCTCAAAACGACCAAATTCACAGTTCTTATTTTACGCCGCCACAGCATGGGCGCGAGGATACGTTCACCCACATCAAAAACAGCGTTGTCACTGAACCCACCCCCGTCCACGATCACCGTATACCCGCCCGGCAATTGCAATAGACTGGCTGTGCCTTGCCCCACATCCATCGCCGTAACAGACAGTTCCTGGCGCCCGAAGCGCTGGTAGCACCAATAGGAAATATCCACCGTCCACAGGGCACACAGGACCCATACCAACAGGCCCGGTCGCGGCAGTTTTCGCCAATAGATGACAACACCCGCACAAAGGTAGTATAACAATATTTCCCACAGACTGGGTGTTACGCAGTGCACGGCGGCCCCAGGCCATTGTGCCACCCCTTGCACCACCCATATAATCGCCTGCACGCCTGTAGCCGCAAGGGTCCAGCATATGTCAGCCGCGAAAGGGCTGATTGCCGACGCCAATACGCCCAGCAAACCGGCAGGTACCACCACCAGTCCCACCAGGGGGACCACCACCAAATTGGTGGCCAATCCCACCAATGAGGTCATGTTAAAGTAATATAACACCAACGGCAAAGTGCCCCCGATGGCCAATGCCGACACGCCTAAAAACACGAGCCCGCGGTTCGAGAAACGCCGCCACCCAGTTGCGTTTGGATCCAGCAGCCGCAAAGATCGTGTCCCGCATCCCACAATAATGGCCAATACGGCAGCAAAAGAGAGTTGAAACGAAACGCTCAGCAACGCAGGGGGGTGCACCATTAAAATGATCAACGCCGCAAGAGCCAGTGCATTGAGCCGGTCATGCCGTCGCCCCACCCAATAACCGATCAGAACCACGGTCACCATCATCAGAGCGCGTTGGGTCGAAGCGGATAACCCGGCCAGCAAACCATAATATACAATCGCCACCATACTGACCACACTAGCGCCCTTGCGTGTCCAAGCATGCCTGAGCATTAACGGGATCCAGCCCAGTAGCCAGCGCATCAATGCAAAAGTTGCAGTTGCCACCATCCCGATGTGCAGTCCGGAAATAGCCAGTACATGACTGACCCCGGCACGATTAAACGCTTGGCGCAATTGCGTAGAGATTGCATTGCGCCGACCCAAGACCAATGCCTTGAGCACACTTGTTATCTCCACATCCCGCCCCGACAGCGCAACATCCATGCGATCTGAAAGCGCCTGGCGCCACGCCTGTACATCAACCTGCCAAGGTTTTAACGTCGCACGGGTAAGCACCTTTAAACTGCCCTTACGGGCGTAAGTTCGCACCCGGACACCGCGAAGGGCCATAAATCGGACGTAATCAAAACCCCCGGGATTGGCAAAATTGCGAAGCGGTCGCAGCCGGCCATCCAAGGTGACCTCATCACCAAGCCCGATGCGGGGCAGGTCATCCCCTCTTGCAGACACTTGCACCTGACCGCAGACGGCCTGTTGCCGGTGGGCATTGTGTAGTGCGGTTGCTTGGATGACAAATTGCAGCCGGTTGGACTGGCGGCGCGGTGTATCCACCACCCGGCCCTGAATCCGCCACCAGTTGCTACCGGCATAATGATAAATGTGCGTTTCGGGTAATCGGGCCACTACCCATGGCTGAATGCTAAGATAGCCCAAGAGAAAACAGAAAAGCACGGGCAAGAAAAAGGCCTTGCCATTGCGCCATAAAATATAAAGCAAACCAATACTTCCGATGCCGACACCCAACAACGCACTGCCCCAATGGCCGGGCCATTGGGCTCCGGTAGCCAAGCCGATCATATACACACCGGTTATGGGCAACAAACAACGATAAATTTTTAAAGTCGGCACCATGAAGTTCAAATTATTGAAAAATAAAGAATAGGTATCAGTCACCAACCACAGGCAACATGGCAACACATCCACACGGACAAGGCGTAGCTGCGACCATTTTCAGATTTTATACGCGTGCCAACCTCTTTTCATGCGAGGAGACTTTTTTTTGAGATCGGCCCTAATCCTGTACGGCGGGTAGATATTGAATTTGGCATGGCTAGTATACGGAGCACAGAATATCAATTTGTTAACAACACTTGCATTTGTTTTCAATAGGTTTTTCTTCTAAGTTCGGCGATCCATCGATGACAAGCGCATGCCGATGAACGGGAAACACCAAACGATACCAAAGGATACGTGTGTCCATTTGGTAACTTGATGGTAAGTGGATGACAAATTTATGTTCATTTTACGACAAGGTGATTTTTCATCTATCTATAATTACAGGATATAATATTTCCATTGTTTTGGCATTGAAATTGCTTTTGTTTAGCTTTTGAAGTTTAAGGCGCCATATGGACATGCCCCATAACAGAGGCATGCGCAACTCAAATTAGACTCAAAGCTTGTAATTGATTTTAAACTGATTTAGTTTTGGATTGTATTATTGAACTCGACTTGGCTTGCCAAGACAATGGCATTGCATTGATACACAAGGCAAGCATGGCACCCACCGAAAAAGCGGGAAAAGATAAAATGCACCGATCGACCCTCAAAATCCTTGTGCACTTTGCACTTATACTCCTTTTGGCCGGGCCGTTTCAAACCCTTGCCTCCGAAGAGAACTTTGAAGCGAACTCAAAACAGGTCTTAAAGCACCTGATACCGGCCTTTGACCACCTGCTCGCTCTGACCGATGCAAGCAACCCAACCCCCTTTGATGTCAATCAAATAACCGACTTGATCGATTTCGTAATATCCGCAAAACCAGAGGACCAGAATTACACGCTGGGTTCGCGCAACGGTGGCACATCCGCGTACTACGAATTTTCCGTCAACCGGACGCTCAAACAGGTACTGGATTTGGTTTATAACCCCAAGATCCCATCTCACGTCGTAACCCCCTCTTCTGTTCGCCTGGCTGACTGGGTTGAAATCGACGGCAAACACCAACCCCTGCCCAACTTGTCCGAGGCGCTTAAAGATCTTTCCCGCCCTTTTATCGTCAAAGGAACTGAATTTATAGAAAATACACCTGATACAACCAGTGGCGCATATTACGCCTATATGCTCGATCGGACGTTGATATTGATGAAGTACCAGGGACAACCGGTGTTGCTGAGCTTATCCAACCAGCGAGACAAATCCAGTGTGGGCAAAAAGGGTTTGGTATTGGGGCCGGACGAGAATTGGAGCTACCTGTACACCGGTGAAAAAGGCACAACCAGGAAAGGTTTTGGGTGGGCCGACTCCTACATGTACAACTCTTCATCCATCGTGGTGTATTACCAGACCAAAGGTACTGACCCAAAGGTTAAATTCGGTTCGTTCAAATGGCTGAAAGCCGGTTGGGCCGGTATCAATCTGGCGCAACCTTTCCATCTTCGCAACGGCATCCAACGCCTATCGCTATCTTTCAAAGAAATTCTTGAATCACCCGCCTTGGCCGATGTGCCCAAGGTGGGGCGGATGTTCGATCAAATCAAAAAGCTATCGACGGACGAGCTGAGAATAAAGAGCCGCATCTACTTTGATCAATTGGCCCAGTGCTATGGCGATGACAATAAACTGAATCGCAAATGGTTTGCCACCCTTTTTAAGGATGAAAGCTACATTGCCAATATGCGCCGTGAAGAGATGCAGGCGCTGGTTGGCGTAGAATACATCAAATACCTGCTCCGCAAAGGCCATCCTTTTGATATCGGCTATTTTCAATCCACCAAGGTGGCGGACAAACGACCCGGTTAGACCCTATTCCCGCCCAAGGCCAACTCCAAATTCACCAACAAAACAACCTCCCCGTCCGGGGTCTGCCGTTGCGCCATATTCGTCGGCGTAAATCCCATCCCATGGTAGAGTTGGTATGCCGCTGTGTTATGGCTGAAACATGAGGCCCGCACAAAACGAGCCGCATATTGTTCTCTGGCCTTTTGGATCATGATATGAACCAGAAACGTGGCGACACCGATGCGCCGCCGGGCGGAGCTAACCACCAAGTTGCCCAATGTGCAATATAGATTGGGCCGCGCTTCGATAAAATTGACATAGCCCACAATTTGATCATCCAAAATTGCCACCGTCGGCGATTCTCTTTCCCGGGCGCTGTCAATCACCTGTTTTGACGTCAAAGGGAATTCAGCTTTGGGGAAAAAAAAGAAGAGCTCTTCAGCCGATTGGATAAAAGCACAAATGCCCTGGGCATCATGCGCTTGAAATGTCCTGTGACGCAACGCGACCAATTTGAACCTCTATCAAAAAAATACCGGCGCCTACAACAGTCGGGCTATTCTCCAACCAAGGTGACTGCAATACTCCGTCGTCGGCTGCGGTTGTCATGGTTGATGGCCACGGCTTGCTGCCAGGTACCCAAATACAGTTTTCCCCTTCGAATCGGCAGGGCGATGGAAGGACCCAACAAAGCCGCTTGCACATGGCTGTGGCCATTGCCGTCATGCCAAGCCAACTCATGGGCGTATGCCATCCCGGGCGGCGCCAGGCGGCCGATGGCTCCTTTTAAATCCTCCACCACGCCCGGCTCGTATTCAATGGTGGTCAACGAACCGGTGGAGCCCACCATAGTGGCCGTTAATGTCCCTTCGGAGATACCTGTATTGTCGATGCAACGCACCAAGCCCGGCGTGATATCAATAATGTCCGGCCCCACATCCAAAGAGACCTCGAGGCTGTCACAATACATCTGCAAATTACCCATAGTTCACCTCATCGTATTGATATGAATATCCGCTTGCGGAATATAAGGGCAA
>JBNLFN010000073.1:0-30438 GCA_050305555.1 Desulfobacteraceae bacterium
GATGCGCTAAATCGCAAGAACGAACTTGCTCGACTGATTGATACTGGCAGGGTTAATGAAATTAAAAAGAATAAGCGGCTTGTTTTGACTTTTAGCGAGGTGACTAAAGAGCTAAAGGAAATCTGGGAAAAACGCTTGAGGCGAAGGGAGCTTAGCTCAAACACTGTCCAGGGATATCAAGATTTACTTAAACCCTTAGATGAAGAATTTGGGGGGAAGCTGTTAGGGGAAATCAAGAGCATGAATATTGAAAATTATCGCGACAGTGTTGCTGCAAAAAGTTCCCCGGTGTTAGCAAATCGAAGGCTTTTTATTATTCAGCAAGTGTTTAAACTTGGTGTTGAGAAAAAAACGATCTTCGACAATCCGGCCGCTAAGGTAAAAAAACTTAGTGAAAGGGCGCATGAGCGAAACCGGTATCTTTTGCCAGGGCAAATAAAAAGTCTTGTTTCGTGTAGTCGCAAGACAAGGGCAAAATATTATTTGCCGGTATTGATATATCTGGCAGTCGAGCATGGAACTTCAAAGCAGGAGGCGCTAAGCCTTAAATGGTCTGATATAGATCACAGTATAGAAGGTGAGGGCATGATTCGTTTTTTTCGCACTAAAAACAAAAAAGAGCGCACTCAACTCATCATGCCAAGGACCAAAAAAGCTTTGATTGAATGGCAAGAGCACCTTTTACATGCGAGACATAGGAGAAAGACAAAGGTTGCAAAAAACGATTATGTATTTTGTCACCTTGATGGTAACCAGATTAAGAGCTTTAAAAAATCTTGGAAAAAGGCCTGCGAATTGGCAGGATTTAGCAACCTGCATTATCACGACCTTCGCCACACCTATTGCTCGAATATTTTGCTTAGTGGCGGCGGGTTAAAGGAAATCCGGGAAATGATTGGTCATGATGATATCTCGATGACTGACCGATACACTCATTTGCATACTCATCAAATCCAAAAGCGCCAACGAGCCCTTGCCAAGCACTATTGGGATGAAGATGAAGATGAGGATTAATCTCTTGATTAAGGTAGTTGGTTTTCAGGAAATGATATTATGGTACAAATATGGTACAAATCCCAAGAAAATGGATTTTGGCAATAAAAAAGCGGGTAAGACCTTTAGCCTAAACCCGCTTATTAATTTATCTTTTTTGGTCGGAGCGAGAGGATTTGAACCTCCGACCCCTTGAACCCCATTCAAGTGCGCTACCAGGCTGCGCTACGCTCCGACGCAAAGCACTCTCGATACCACCGTGATGGACATGTGTCAAGCCGGTAAATGGAGTTGGCGCGGCCCGTCGTGCATGGGATGATTTCAGATTCGGGAGTGGGGTCTGCGACACAACTCAATGTGAGATATTGTCGCGGCGGGACGCCACTCCCACAGATTCGGTTGTGGCGTTGCGGGCGATTGGGGAGGCACTTCGCCGGGCATGGCTGAACACCTGTCGGGGCCAAACTTTGCCTTGATTCGATAGGGGCTACCTGATATGGTTTGGCTTCTTTTTATTTCTCTATGGGAGCTCTAACTCATTGAATGCTAAAAAAAAACAATCAAAGCCCTGGCTATGGGCGTTGTTGCCGTTATTGATAATCGTTCCATTATTGGTTCTGCTGGTCATCCGTATGGAGGGGCGTCCACCCACTATGGAACTGAAAATGGATGGCGCTGCCATAGGGGCTGAGCATACCCTCTCGGTGACCGTGGCTGATGAGCAAAGCGGCATTCGACAGGTTTGGGTGGCCATCCTGAAAGATGGTAGGGAGATCGTCTTGGCCGAAAAGCACTTTCAAGGCGACAGCCTCTTTTCAGGCGGAGCCGTGCATGCGGAAACCATCGAGGTTAAAATCGATACCCATGCCCTGGGCTTGAGCGACGGTCCGGCGGTGTTGCGTCTGATGACCCGGGACTACTCTTGGCGGCACTGGGGTGACGGCAACCGTCAATATCAGGAACAAGAGGTTGTCATTGACACCCGTGCACCCATGATCCAAATTGTCAGTCATCCCCTGAATTTAAACCAGGGGGGAGCCGGTATTGTGGTCTATCGTTTATCGGAAGCATGCCGGACCAGCGGCATCATGGTGGGTGACGAATTCTATCCCGGCGACAAAGGCGCTTTCAGTGACGCAAATCTTTATCTGACGTTTATCGCCTTAAACCATCGCCAGGGTGCCTCCACCCGATTGTATGCGACGGCTACCGATTTTGCAGGAAACAAGGGGCGAGCGGGAATTGCCCGTCATATCAATGCACGCCGATTTAAAAAGGACACCATTCGGCTTTCGGACAGTTTTTTAAGTTGGAAGATGCCGGAACTGCAAGATCAGGTAGAGATCCAATCCAATCCCTCCCTGCTGGAACTGTTTCTGAAAGTCAATCGTGATCTGCGCAAAGCTAATTATGAGGTGTTTAAAAGCATAACCGCCCACAGCGATGCCAAACTGTACTGGCAAGGTGCTTTTGAGCGGTTGCCTGGAGCGGCAAATCGGGCGAGTTTTGCTGATTTTCGCACTTACCTGTACAAGGGCAAATCGGTTGATCAGCAAACCCATTTGGGGATCGATTTGGCCTCTTTGCCGCAGTCGCCCATTCCGGCTGCCAATGCCGGCAAAGTGGCGTTTGCCGAAAATTTAGGAATATACGGGTTGGCTGTTGTCATTGACCATGGTTTCGGGCTCTTCAGTGTGTATGGTCATTTAAGCCAAACCGATGTCTCCGTCGGACAGATGGTGGACAAAGGTGAGCCCATCGGTAAAACCGGTAAAACCGGCTTGGCCGGTGGGGATCACTTGCATTTTGGTGTGTTGGTGCATCATACTTTTGTCAATCCACTGGAGTGGTGGGACCCTCAGTGGGTGCGCAACAACATTTCATCCAAAATACAATCGGTCCAATAGCGCACGGGAGATTTCCAGTATGGCCAAGGGTAAGGTTCAAAAAACATTCCAGGAGATAAACGCCAAGATTCAAAAAGGCGACGTCGTGGTGGTGAGTGCCGAACAGATGGTGGATATCGTCAAAGAAAATGGTCCTCAGGAAGCTGCCCGCCAGGTTGACGTGGTCACCACCGGCACCTTTGCCCCCATGTGTTCTTCGGGTGCATTGATCAATTTCGGACACAGTGCTCCCGGTATTAAAGCATCCACCGTACTGCTTAACAATGTGCCGGCCTATGCCGGATTGGCGGCAGTCGATACCTACATCGGCGCCACCGAAGCGTGTTTGGATGACCCCCTCAACAAAGTCTATCCAGGAGAATTCGCATACGGCGGCGGACACGTCATCCAGGATATGGCGGCGGGCAAAACCATTCATCTCAAGGCCACTGCCTACGGCACCGATTGCTACCCCCGGCGGGAGTATGAAAAAGATTTTACCTTAAAAGATATTCCCAATGCCGTTTTATGCAATCCGCGCAACGGGTACCAGAACTACAATGTGGCCGTCAATTCACTCAAAAAGACCATCTACACTTATATGGGCACCTTGAAGCCTAAAATGGGCAATGCCAATTACTGCAGCGCCGGAGTACTCAGCCCGTTGTTTAATGATCCTTACTACCGCACCATCGGTCTGGGATCGCGCATTTTTCTTGGGGGCGGAGTGGGCTATGTCACGTGGCACGGTACGCAACATAAGCCCGATCAGGAGCGTACACCCGGTGGCCTTCCGGTGCGACCGGCGGGGACTGTCTGGGTGATGGGCGATCTCAAACAGATGAGCCCACGATGGTTGGTAGGCGTGAGCATTCAAGGATATGGCTGCTCCCTGGCGGTGGGTTTGGGCATTCCCATTCCCATACTCAATGAAGAGATGGCGCGCTTTACCGGCGTGTCCGACGAAGAGATCTTCAGCCAGGTGATTGACTATGGCAAAGATTACCCTAATGGTAAATCCGTAAGTTTGGCCCAGGTCAGTTATGCCGAGCTAAAGAGCGGCACCATCACCGTTAACGGCGAATCCATACCCACGGTGCCGCTGTCCAGTATGGTGCGGGCGCGAGAGATCGCCGACACGCTGAAGCAGTGGATTGAAAAAGGAGAATTTATACTGGGTGAACCGCAAATGACTTTGCCGGCTTAACAACGGGGCCGCCCATGGGAGATACCCTGCGCGCGTTTGTGGCTTTTGAGCTGCCGGAAGAAATTTTGCAGCATGCCCAATCCCTTCAAGCGGCGCTCAAAGAGATGGGGCTTAAGCTGCGCTGGGTCAAACCCCAAAATATTCATCTGACCCTCAAGTTTTTAGGGCAGATACCGGTGGCGCATATTGCAGCCGTGGAAGCCGCCATGCAAAGCGCAGCCCAAGGGCAGGGCCCCTTGAGATTAACGGTTCAAGGCATAGGGGTCTTTCCGGGGAGCAAAAGGCCGCGCGTGCTTTGGACCGGCTTGGGCGGTGACCTGGATCGTCTCCAGGCCCTTGCTCAACGGTTGGAGACGGCGCTTGAATCCCAAGGTTTTGCCAGGGAAAAGCGGTCTTTCAAGGCCCACCTGACCCTTGCACGCTTTAAAACGAGGCCGCAACCCCAACGGTTGGTGCACGCCATTGAAAAATTAGGGCATTACCACCCGCTGGCGTTCACGGCCAAACAGATGGTGTTGTTCGAAAGTGAGTTACGTCCCCAAGGCGCGGTATATACATCCAAAGTTCATGTGGGGATAGGGCAATAAAAAGCAGAAACGGTGTCGTACGATTTCGTTTCACCGAATTTAACCAACATGTACCCCTATACTGAAATTCAGGAGGCCCTATGAGTGGTTCCGTAGACAAAAACAAAGCCGTTGACTCGGCCATGAGTCAGATCGAACGCCAGTTCGGTAAAGGTGCGATTATGAAGCTGGGCAGTCGCCCCATTGTAGATGTGCCGGTTATTTCCACCGGAGCCATTGCGCTGGATCGGGCCCTGGGCGTCGGCGGTCTGCCCCGTGGACGCGTCATCGAGATCTATGGGCCTGAATCGTCCGGAAAGACGACCTTGGCTTTGCATGCGGTGGCCAATGCCCAAAAGCAGGGGGGTATTGCCGCTTTTATTGATGCGGAGCATGCCTTGGATATCGGCTATGCCAAACGTTTAGGCGTCAATTGCGATGAATTGCTGGTGGCGCAACCCGATACCGGCGAGCAGGCGCTGGAAATTGCCGACATGCTGTTGCGCAGCGGCGCCATTGATGTAATGGTCATTGATTCTGTGGCCGCACTGGTGCCGCGGGCGGAGATAGAAGGGGAGATGGGCGATTCCCACATGGGACTGCAAGCGCGTTTGATGTCCCAGGCCCTGCGCAAGCTGACCGGTACCATTGGCAAAACTATGACCAGCTTGATTTTTATCAACCAGATCCGCATGAAGATCGGCGTGGTCTTTGGTAATCCGGAAACCACCACTGGTGGCAATGCATTGAAATTTTATGCTTCCGTACGGCTGGACATCCGGCGCATTGGCGCCATCAAGACCGGGCAGGATGTGATGGGCAATCGCACGCGGGTTAAAGTAGTCAAAAACAAGATGGCCCCACCCTTTAAAGAAGCTGAATTTGATATCATGTACGGCGAGGGTATTTCCGTGGCCGGCGACCTGTTGGACATTGGTGCAGAGGCCGGGATTATCGATAAAAGCGGCGCCTGGTACTCTTTTGATGGTGAACGCATCGGCCAGGGACGCGAGAATGTCAAAAATTTCTTAAAAGACAATCCGGACATCTTTGCCACCTTGAACAAGCGGGTGCGTGAATCGGTCGGGCTCGCAAAAGCGGAAGCAACAGCAGTAGAGGAAGCGGTAGAAGAATAGCAGCCTGGTGGTTCAAGCCAACTGTGAAATTATACCGCTCAATGATCAATGGAGCAGGTTTCATGACAGGCAACGAGATACGCGAGGTTTTCCTCGATTTTTTTAAGAGACACCAGCATCGGGTAGTGCGCAGCGCTTCACTGGTCCCACAGGATGACCCCACCTTGCTGTTTACCAATGCGGGCATGGTACAATTCAAACGCACCTTTTTGGGAGAAGAAAAACGCGACTATGTGCGCGCCACCACTTCCCAAAAATGCGTGCGGGCCGGCGGGAAACACAACGACCTGGAAAATGTGGGCTATACCGCTCGTCACCACACTTTTTTTGAGATGCTGGGCAACTTTTCCTTTGGCGATTACTTTAAAGAAGACGCCATTGTTTTTGCCTGGGATCTACTTACCCATGGTTATGGGCTGCCGGCGGAAAAGTTATGGGTCTCCGTCTATCAAGACGATGATGAAGCCTACGATTTATGGCATACCAAGATCGGGGTTCCGGTTGAGCGCATGGTTAGGCTGGGTGAAGCAGAGAATTTTTGGGCCATGGGCGATACAGGGCCTTGTGGGCCTTGCAGTGAAATTCACCTGGACCGCGGTGAACACAATGGATGCGGTCGTGCCGAGTGCGGGGTCGATTGTGACTGTGATCGGTTTTTGGAGATCTGGAATCTGGTCTTCATGCAATTCAACCGGGATGCAAGCGGTAAGATGACACCGCTGCCCAAGCCCAGTATCGACACGGGTCTAGGGCTGGAGCGCCTGGCCTCGGTGCTGCAAAACACCCCCACCAACTATGACACCGATTTAATTCGGCCCATTATCGCCAAGGTCGAACAATTGTCCGCGAAGCCCTATGGGCAGGATGAGACCGTGGATGTGGCCATGAAAGTCATTGCGGATCACAGCCGGTCGGCTGCTTTTTTAATCGGCGACGGCGTGTTGCCGTCAAATGAAGGGCGTGGCTACGTATTGCGGCGTATCATGCGGCGGGCCATTCGATATGGCCGCAACATTGGTTTAGCGCAGGCCTTTTTGGGCAAAACCGCCCAGACTGTTTTTGAATTGATGCGGGATGCTTACCCTGAACTGAACGCGTCCGCCGCCTTTATTTGCAACGTTATCGAAAATGAAGAGTTGCGCTTCATGGAGACCTTGGATACCGGCTTAAAATTGCTCAATGACTCGTTGACTGAGTTAAAGGCCGGTGGCCAAAACCAGGTGCCTGGGGATCTGATTTTCAAGCTCTACGATACTTTTGGTTTTCCGGTGGATATCGTCCAGGATGTGGTTCGGGATATGCAGATGGGTTTGGACATGAGTGGTTTCGAGAACCACATGGACGCCCAGCGCAAGCGCAGCCGCTCCAAGGTGACCTTTGAAGGCATGAGCGATGCCTACAAAAACCTGTCGGCTCAAGCCGTCAAATCTGAGTTTATGGGATACCAAACCTTGCACCAGGATTCCCAGGTTTTGCTCTTGGTAAAAGAGGGGCAAGAGATCAAGCTTGCCAAGCGCGGCGACCATGTGGAGGTGGTCACAGCGGCCACGCCGTTTTATGGAGAGTCAGGCGGCCAGGTCGGCGATCAGGGCACGATCACCACACAGGACATGCATATTGATGTTAGCGATACCATCAAGGATCCCACGGGCTTGATCATTCACAAGGGAATAGTGGTTAACGGACAGATCGCCAAAGGCCAGGCCGTGACCCTGTCGGTGGATCAGAACAAACGCCGGAACACTGCACGAAACCACACCGCCACCCATCTTTTGCATGGGGCTCTGCGACAGGTGTTGGGTGATCATATCAAACAAGCTGGATCCATGGTGGCGCCGCAGCGACTGCGTTTTGACTTCACTCATTTTTCCCAGGTGAGCCCCGAAGATTTGGATCGCATTGAAGCATGGGTCAATGCGTGTATTCGCGACAATGTAGCGGTGCACACCGATGAAATGGAGGCTGAAAAGGCCATGCAATCCGGCGCCATGGCCTTGTTTGAGGAAAAATACGGCGATCGCGTACGGGTGGTCTCGCTATCTGATTTTAGCAAAGAACTGTGCGGGGGCACACACACCAACCGCACCGGCGATCTGGGCCTGTTTGTTATCGTGGCCGAGTCCAGCGTCGCGTCCGGGGTCCGGCGCATTGAAGCCTTGACAGGGGAGGCGGCCATCGCCCACATCCAGAAAATGGCGCACAACGCCCTGCAGTGCAGTCAGTTGTTGCGCGCCACCCCCGATCAAGTGGTTCCGCGCATGCAGCAGGTGTTAAAAACCCAAAAAACGCTGGAAAAAGAGAACGAAAAACTCAAGGCGGCACTCGCGGATGCCAAGGCCGGCAATGCCGATGAACAGATCCAAACCGTGGATGGGGTATCGGTCCTGGTCAAAAAGGTGGCGGTGGACAAATCGGCGGCTTTACGGGATCTGGCCGATCGTTTCAAAGATCGTATCAAATCCGGCATCGTCGTGTTGGGCAGTGATATTGAAAACAAGGCCTTATTGATCGTCGTGGTAACCAAAGATTTGCTGGGCCGCTACCATGCCGGCAATATTGTTAAAGCCTTGGCTGCTGTGGTAGGCGGTGGTGGCGGCGGGCGGCCCGATATGGCCCAAGCCGGCGGTACCCAACCGGAGAATTTAGATCTGGCTCTGGACCAAGCCATACAGATTATTCAGAAAACTGAGAAAAAATAAGTACTATTCTTTATTTTCTTTTAGGGCGATCTCGATAAACATCTCACCTTGGTTGGTGATGCAAGGAATGGTAATAATGGGAATGCCCGATGGGTAGGTGACTTTATGCTTGCCGACCACCACGCTGGGCACAGAGATGGCGTTGTTGTTGCTTGGAAAATCGGTTTTTGCATTTCCGGCGATGATATTGGCAATTTCACCGATGGCATCGGTGCAGTCCTCATCGAGTTCTGTGACCTCATCTCCGATCAAAGCGGATACCATTTCAAAAGCCACCGCATGGGAAAAACTAATGACCACGCATCCATTCACGCTGCCGGATATACCGATGATGCTGCTGACTTCATGAGGGGGAACATCGCTGCCGGTCTTGAGCGTCGGTTGGCCCAGCTTAAAGGGCACCTCAATCATGGTTTCAAATAGTTTTTTTGCTGCCACAACAAATGGTTTAATATAACTGGGGTCAATCATGTTTTACCTTCCTGCGCTTATCGGGAGATGAACCAGTGGCACGGGGCTATTAGTGATGATCGGTCATTAATAGCCGCCACATACTGTTCCTATCATCGGTCGATTGCTGATGAACTTTACAGGGGAAAGTGGTTTTTTAGGACTTCTGACATCCAGACAAGGATACGATAGGGCTGTTTCGATAAGCCTTGTTATGGGTTTCCGTTTTTTTTACAACCCCAATTTTGATTGAAAACACCTGTGCTTACTTTGGGACTCCAGCCTTGAGCACATCAATCATTGTAAATACGCTTGCTTTGGCACCCCGCGCAACCTGTCCTGCAAGAAATACGACTGCATCCAGAGTTCCTTCGCCATAAATATCGCGGCCGTTGACGTTGTGGGTCAACTCAAATTTGGCGCTTCCATCGGCGGACAAAAGGGTGTAGGTGTGCCACGCATGGCCTCCCAAAGATACGGAAGGGATACCCCAGATGTTGTGCTGGCGTTCCGGATCCCGCTCTTTTTCTATTTGCGACAGCTTAAAATCTATTCCCATTTGGTTAAAGTAACCGACCATGGCTTTGGCCGTTCCACTGGTGTCGGCTTTGCCGGCCTGGTGGCTTTCCCTCAGGGTCATCGTATAGCCCTCAAATAAATTTGGGAAATTTTCAGCACCATATGCCATCATGGCCTGAAGGCCGACAATCTGTTTGGCCATGTTGGGGGCAATCACCGCCGCAATGGATGATTGCAATACCGTTTCGACCAATTGGTCGCGGTCACCACCGGTGGTGCCCATGACAAAGGGCAGTTCTTGCTGACAATAGAACCGGGCATTGTCCAGGACCGCTGACGGATGGGTAAAATCAAGGCAGATAAATGGGCCTTCGTCAGCAACAATCGATTGGAATTTGGCTTGCCGGTCTGCAGGTTGGATCAGTTCAAAGGCAGTTGTACCAATGTGGCAATGGCGTGCATTGATTTCCGGTCCGGTTAGTGCATATGGCAAGACAGAGATACGTTTATCGGCAAGGGCCTGTTCGGCAATGACTGTGGCCACATTACCGGGCAGTCCATTGATGATGATTTTAACGCGTTCCATGCTGTCCTCCTATTTCTTCAGTTGCCTTTAGGACCACTTCCCTTAGCTGGGGCATCTCTAAGGTTTTTAGATCGGTCATGCAGCATTTCAGATTATCGATTGCCGGGGGGATATAGGCTTCAAAACGGACCTTTTTCTTGACCCGACTTAAAAAGGCAAAAGCGCCCAATATTTGCAGATTACGGGTCAAAACGCAATATGGGTATCCTTGACCAAAAGCATCCGGATCAACACCGTAACGCTGCGCCAGTATGTTCATGCAATAGGTGCGCAATTGTACCTGTATCGTGGGTGCAAGGGCCACGTAGGGGTCTATTAAAAGAGATGCCAGGTCGTATTGCAGTGGACCCAAACGCCCCCCTTGAAAATCAATGAAGAAGACGCGTCCTTCATGGACCATGATGTTGCGTGATTGCAGATCGCGATGCATGAAACCATTGATGCCCCCCTCGATGGTGGCATCGGCGAGCCGATTAAATTCAGCCTCAAGTTCTTCATAGGGGATGGACCATCCCAGGTAGCCCTGCAAGAAAGCCTCTACGAAATAGCGGCACTCTTTTGTCAGTATGGTGGTGCGATCATAGCGTGCACCTTGATAGGTCCACGCGGGATCAAAGTGCTGATGGCCTGCCATCGCCATATGGAGCCAGGCATCGATCACCCGTTTGTAAAGCGCCAGTTTTTCAGGATCGGTCTGATGGCGTGTGACTTGTTGCAGGTGACGGTCACCCAGGTCTTGCATAAAGACTAGACCGGCAAATCGGTCCCATAAATAAATCTGGGGCACCGCTGCTTGTTGCCCGTGCAAGTGGCGGCCGATGTCCACATAGGCATCCACTTCCTGTTGCGGCTTGAGTTGGCTGCGAATGCCGTGATCCACCATGATCAGTTGCTGGGATCCTGATACCAGACGATACCATTGACGATCCGAACCATCACCCGCCAGGTGGCGCTGCGTCACGATCTGTTGCGCAGGTGCCCCAAAAGCGCGTTGAAATGCTTCCGGCGCCATATGATCAAACACAGCCATTTGATAACGCTCCGGTGTGCCAATGTCCTGCCAATAGTGGTTTTGAACCACATGCGCTGCGATGGACTCCCCGGCAGCCAGCATCTTTCCATAGGCATCGATGATATGGCTGGGTCCCTTTTGCGGCAGATAGTCCAGTACCGATCGATCCAAAATGTGAATACCGGTAAATGCCAGTTTCTGAGTGGGATCCGACGGTGGCGATATTTTGTGAAAGCCCGTTACGTACCCCTTGTCCGACACCCAGACTGAATTAAAAAGAGGGTGGTGGTGCATCACCATGGTGACAGCCGCCGTCCCGTGTTGATGGCTTGCCCATATGAGCGCAAGGTTCAAGTCGGTCACCACATCGCCGTTGATTACCAGCAGGCTGTCACCTTGCCATAAATCGGCCACATTGCAGATACCCCCGCCGGTACCCAGAATACTCGGTTCGTAGCGCAGCAGCACCGGGATGGGGTATGCTTGTTTGGCAACAAAAGCTTCTATTTGTTCATGCTGGTGGTGGGTGTTGATGATGACGGACGCGCATCCGGCCCGGTAGAGTTTTTCGATGGTGATATCCAGCACAGGCCGGTTGTTGATGGTGAACAAGGGTTTGGGGGTATGCCCGGAGTAGGGCCGCAATCGCGTACCGAGCCCTGCAGCCAGAATCATCGCTTTCATGGTTACCCTTTGGTTGTATCAATAGCTTGCAAATAAAAAAACATGACCATTTTCCCTGAACCTTTCCTAAAAAGTTCATTTGAAAACAAATACATACGCGTTTATTCTTGCTTGGGCAGCTTTTAAGGGTTTCTTAAATACAGTTCATTAATTTTTGAATGATGTGTTCGAACTCCTGGATTCGTTCTGCTTCTTCAGCACCTTTGATGTTCCGGAAAGTAAATAAATTCATACCATTTTGGTAATTGATTTTGGAGAGTGATTCGGGCAGCTTGATCTCCTGGCGTTTGAGCATTATTTTTCCTATGGCATCCATCTTTTTGATACGATCTTTACTGCGAGTTTTGGATCGGGGGGTTTGTTTGAGAAAAGCCAACACCACCCAATAGGATTCCAAATAGGTTTTTAAAAATCTGGCGAACAAACGCAACTTGCGCAATCCCGATGAGGTAATTTGATACGTGTCCGGCAAACTTTGGTGGGGGATTATAATGGCTTTGTCGATGAAGGTTTTCAAGGTTTTGCGCACCAGCTCTTCAGTCGATTTGTTGACGTCGTAGGCGAATTCATACTTAAAGAAGCTCTGTAAAAAGCGGTAGCGTTCGTGAAGGTCTATCGCTGAAAACTGGAAAGCATCTTTTTCCAAAATGGCCAGCGCCAGAATAGCTGCGGGTACAAAAAAGGCGATGCAGTTGTTTTTATAGTATTCCAGTTGAAGCCTTTTAGAATCGGGCAAATAGTATTGCGCCAGCTCTTCAGGCATGTCCGCTTCACCGCTTGGCAAATCTATACATTTACGTTGGACATAGCTGTCCAAAGCTTTCTGGCAAGCTTGTTGGTGATCCACCATTAAGGTTTCGGCCAACTTTGATTTAAGGGAAAAGAGCAGATTAAGGTAGGTGTTGATGATCTCAAATAGGGCTTTGGCCGTGAAACGCTGGGATGGGCTATTGAGTATGGCAGCGGCCACCAGCGCATGAGGCGTTACAACGCTGGCCTGATTAATGGCATTGACCATGCGCCAACCCAGGTTACGACAGAGTGCATTTTGGGTTTTTTGAGGCATCCCGGTCAAAGGTTCTGGGTACGCTTTGAGCAGTTCTTTGATGGAGACAGGATCATGGAAATTGATATAAATTTTACCAAAGCGCTGTTTAAGAAACTTGCGCGCTTTTATGACTTGGGACAGGTTTTCCGGTTCTTTTTGGCCGCCCCCTATTTCGTTCAAATAGGCCTGCTCTTCCAGTATCTGGTCATACCCGATATACACCGGCACAAAAATCAAATCTTCGCAAGCACCGTTTTTCAGGGCGCTGAGCAAAATGGACAGAAACCCGAGTTTGGGCATTAACAATTTGCCGGTACGACTGCGTCCGCCTTCAATGAAAATTTCGATATTGAATCCATCTTCCAACAATTTATGGATATATTCGGCGAACACTTTGGCATACAGAACCGCGCCGCGAAAGGTGCGGCGAATGAAAAACGCACCACCGGCCCGGAAAAGGGGTCCCAACGGCCAGAACGACAGGTTTTTGCCCGCGGCAATATGCGGGCATGGCAAATTGTTCTCAAAGAGCACGTAAGAAAGCAGTAAATAGTCGATATGGCTTTTATGACAGGGCACCAGGATCAGCGGCGCTTTCTGAGACATGGCCTTGGCGCGCTGAAGCCCTTCAGTGTCCACCGTGTACCCATCAAACATGGTATTGAGCAACCAACCCACCGGCCGTCGGATACAGGAGATGAAAAAGTAACTGTACCTGGCGGCGATCTCATCCAGAAAGCTGTCGGCTTGTTTGCGTACCGCGTACAAGGACTGTTTGCGTGAATTGGCATGCTGCGAAATTACCTTTCTTAGCCGCTCATTGGCCAGGATGTTTTCCTTAATCTCTTCATGGGATTTGACCACCGGTCCAGTGATGCTCTGGCGGTGTCGGTTGTGTCGTACTAGCAATTGGTGACGAAGTCTTAAGGCTTGGTATTCCAGATTGGCTTCACGGGTCTGGGGGTTGTCCATAAAGTGGCGCAGGTCGATGGGCTCCGAGATTTCAACAAATACTTTGGCCGGATGGCGAATCAGGGTAAACACGCGCCGGATCAGCCCCGGACGTTGCTGGGTGCCAAGGAATAAGTCGCGCAGCCGAGGCACCTCCGGGGCCGGGCTTTTGCTGAAAAACATGAGATGGGGCACCAGGTAAACTGATTTGTCGATGGTTTGTTGCAACTCAATTAAGAACTGCAGGGGGTCGGTTTTGGATTTGACAAAACGCCGATAAAAGCCGTGTTTTTCTACCAACGGCAACACTGCCGCTCGCCCTTTTAACAGCTCATCGCGCCAATACCCGTTGGCGAAAGGATCCATTCGGTGCCAGTGGGTAAAGAACCAGTCCAGTTGAGCCAGAAGGCAGCGCAGCAGTTTGGGCACGGATTGAAACCATCCCAATTGAAATCCAAAGCCCAACTCCGGAACCCGCACTTTTTTTTGACCATAGTTGCTGTGGTAGAAAAAGAATTCAAAGTAGCTTTTAAATTTAATGGTATAGACGATTACGCTGTCCGCCGGCAGTTGACGCAGCATTTCAAGCTGATCTGCATTGATGCTGACACCATGGAAGAATCGTTTTTGCAGCCAGGGGATCAAACCCGACTTGGGTGGTAGATCAAACAAATAATGGTTGTGTGTGCCATGAAGTATCTTTTGCATGGTCGCATGCCATTTGCTGCGCCAAGCGTTTGTGCGTCCATTTTTCAACTGCGTCATCTTCGAATCCTAACCGGTCCCGGGCTCATATAATGGATGCAATCCGGGTCGCTGCAAAAATAAATGTCACATTTCGTTCGTGTTGCCGTTCATCTGGGTTTACGTTTTGCCGACCCACAGCATAGGATCTGCCGCCCAATCTGTTGGCCCGCTGAAACCCATATGACGGGATATTGTACGATTATGTGCTGTCATGGCCCGCCGCGACCTGGGTAAAAAGCTAACAGAATCCATGGCCATTTGCAATTGTAGATAGAGAAGATTCATTCAAGCAACGCGCACCGACTTTTGCCTGATTCGGGAGTGGTGATTTGCGATGGTTTGGATGCGCAAGTCGCAACATGCCTCTAAAAAGGGGCTTGCGCTATGACTATGGCTATGGTATTTCTCAAAACCTGCATTCATGCAGAAGATGTAACTTTTCCGGTGATTTTCCTCAACATTGCAAAAATGGTAGCCGGCCCCGGCCTTGAACCGGCAACGTCGGCAAAAGGGCCAAGCGCCCTTTGAAAAGATAAAAACGAATTGGAAAATAGATTTAAGAACTAAAGGAGGTTGGCTTTATATGAAAACATTAATCGGTGGTTCGATTGCGGCAGTGTGCGGGCTTATCGGTCTGGGCATATTTTGGCGGGATTTTTTTGATCTTTTGGCCGGTGCCATTCCCGTGATGCTATTGATCGGTGGTGGACTGGCCATTTATCTTGGGTTTGATGAACTCAAAGACTCCTGGCATAAAGAGGGAGACGATGCAGTCGAAACCAGCACCCAGGACCCTGAAAAATACAAACAAGAGATCGATGATCTGAAAAAAGAGATCGAAACCCTTAAATCCGATAAGGATTAACCCCATTTGTTCATCACAATTTGACCCCTGATTGTCCTTTACGTCGTTGGGTATGGCAGCCTTGTCGTCAACAATGACAACAAAACCAGGATGATAAAGGGGTCTTTTGTTTGTGACGGACGAGGTCCACGTTTTAGCCACCCCGCTTCAGGTTATCTTGGGTCGATCCTTCTGGATAGCGCTTACCGCCAGGCGATCAGCGCGTTCATTTTCAGGGTGACCGGCGTGGCCTTTGATTTTGATGAAGTGCAATTGGCGGAAGCTTTGGGTCAGTCGGTGTATTTTTTCGATAAGGGCTATATTTTCGGTGGCCCTCCAGTTCCGGGAGAGCAATCCCCAAGTATAGCGGCTGTCCGTATAAACATGAACCGGCAAATCGCGGTTTTTGACGGCCTCAAGGCCCATGCGAACTGCTTCCAATTCAGCGATGTTGTTGGTGGCAACGCCAATATGGCGTGCGATCTCTTTGCGGTGTCCTTTGTATACCATCACCACGCCGATGCCGGCAGGGCCCGGATTGCCTGAGCAGGCGCCATCGGTATAGATGGCAATAGCTTCCGGTTCATGGTCTTCGCATGCAGGGGGAACCGACGGCGGGCCTGAATTCTGATCGGCCACCGGCGCATCCAACTCATAAACCCTATCGGCATGCACCCAGTATTGATGGGATTGCTCCAGCTGATACTTGACCCGTACCTTGCCCTTTTCGACCCGGAGCTTCTGATCTTCGTCCAAAGCCACCCATACTTTGTTACGTTTAAAACGCATGCGCTTCCAGTGGGTATGGGCGTTGAAATCATTCATACAAAAGATGCTGTTGGCGTAAGGCGTTGAAGACTTGGAGCGGCTTTTGCCAGGAGGCCGCTATTGCATCCATGGATACCTCATCGGCAATGCGTTGGCGAATGATCGGGTCGCCGATAATCAGATCAATGGGCATGCGTTCAAACTCATATTCATAGGGCGGCTGTTTCCACTGAAACAGGTCTGGATGACATTTTAAAATCGCCTGGAGCAACGAAAGACTGGTGTAGTAAGGTTGAAACCGATCCGGCTTCGTCACATGCAGTTGAAAACCATGGCAGATTTGGCCTTGCCATTTATGGGCGGTGGGTTCAAATTCCACCGGTCGCAGAATCACACCCTTCAATGTTTGGGGCGCCATCGCAGCTTGAACCGTTTGGGCGTTGATAAACGGCGCGCCAAACAATTCAAAGGGCTGGCTGGTGCCGCGGCCTTCCGAGACATTGGTCCCTTCCCAGATCACTTGGCCGGGATAGACCAGGGCCGAATACGGTGTCGGCAGGTTGGGGGATGGCGCTACCCACGGCAGGCCCGTATCCGCATGCCGCATGTGGCGCTGCCATCCTTGCATGGGAATCACCTCAAGCTCGCACCCAATGCCGAACTCTTGATTAAACAGCAATGCCAGCTCGGCGATGGTCATACCGTGTCGCATGGGCAACGGGTAACGTCCTACAAAAGAGCGCCACTCATCTGCAAGGATATTACCCTCGATGGCCAAACCACCGATGGGATTGGGGCGATCCAGAACGATGACCTGCTTTTTGTAGCGGCGCGCTGCTTCCATACAATACGACATGGTGTAAATGAAGGTGTAGACCCGTGTGCCCACATCTTGTAGATCAACAATCAAAGTGTCGATGGGATCGAACATCTCCTGGGTTGGCACTCTAGTTTGGCTGTAAAGACTGCACACCGGGATCTGCAACAAGGGGTCTGCGCGGTCGGCAGACTCAATCATGTTGTCTTGTTTTTCGGCGAACAGACCATGTTGCGGCGAAAAAAGCACCTTCAGTTGTGCACCAAAGACACGATGCAACAACTGGCGGGCATGCACATAATGCCGGTCCACCGAAGCGGCGTTGCACAACAAGCCAAGACGCCGGCCTTTTAATGCTTTTGGCGGATCAGCAACCAATTGCTCTAAGCCAATGGATACAGCGGTCATGATGTCATTCGCAAACGGGGTTTTTCCTTTTTCTGCACCCAAGCTCACATCCGGCGGCCAGGCACAAAAGACTCGGGGACGCGGTAGTTAGGTTTATAAAGGAAGCGGCTGTGAATGTAAACCTGAAACCACTTGACTCTAATTGACATTGCCAATAGATTTAATTTTCTTGAGAATTATCCATTTGGTATGGGCAGATCGAACCTGGAATAGGACGATCCCGGATAAGGCGAAACAGACAGATGCCTGGACAGATTCAAATGACTGGCTTGGTTGTGCTTGTGGGCAATTACGGCAGCGGTAAAACCGAAATGGCCGTTCACCTGGCCGTTGACCAGCAGCGTCAGGGACGTAAAGTCCGCGTGGCGGACTTGGATTTGGTCAATCCGTATTTTCGTACGCGGGAAGCGCGTCTGATGTTGAGAGACCGCGGCATTGATGTGATATTACCTCCCGAACACTTACTGCAAGCCGATTTGCCCATATTAATGCCCCAGGTGGCAGGTCTGATTCAGCAACCCGGGGAGCTGGACATTTTGGATGTGGGCGGTGATGGTGTCGGGGCCACAGTGCTGGCGGCATTGGCCGATGTTATCAAAGCCTCCGATCATTCGTTGCATGTTTTCCAGGTGGTCAATCCCTTTCGTCCCAACACGGATACGGTGGCGGGTTGCCAACAGATGCGATCAGCCATAGAGGCCGCCGCCCGTCTGTCCGTCAGCGGATGGGTGGGCAACGCCCACTTGATGGAGGCGACCACCGCAAAGGATGTTGTCAACGGGGCCGCCTTTATGCAGGAGCTGCAAAACACCAGCGGGATCATTGTTCAATGGATCGGTGTGCCCCGGCGATTGATGGAAAAGGTGGATTTATCTCCATATCCATGGCCTGTTTTGCCCATGGGGCGTCAAATGGTGCCCCCCTGGAAAAAGGCGGACGCCATTTAAACTTTTAATTTGTGCACAATACCGCTATAGCAAGAACCGCCACAGCGAAAAATTGTAATGGGTGGCATAAATTCGGTATGGTGGGAGTGAGACCCAATAGCACATGCGAGGTTGAAAGCGCCAACCCGGCAGTATGCTGCGGCTCCCCAGTGTGCAGGCAATTTTTTATGAACCAAATTCAGGAGTCAACCCTTATGGCCCATTGTTATCATCTAGAAACCAACCGGTGCAAAGGTTGCGGTCTGTGTGTGGAGGTGTGCCCCAAAAAGGTGCTGGAAATTTCCAAGAAAGTGAACGCCAAAGGTTATTTCGCGGCCTACCAGGCCAGGCCGGAAGATTGCATCAAATGTGCTTTGTGTTGTACCATGTGTCCTGATGTTGCCATTACCATTACTGAGTGTGCCGACACACAAGCCGCCGACAAGTAGGGAGAATTAACAATGTCCAAGGTATTGATGAAGGGCAATGAAGCCATTGCAGAAGCCGCCATCCGGGCCGGATGTTTGAACTATTTTGCCTATCCCATCACTCCCCAGTCCGAAGTCGCCGAATATCTGGCCTGGCGTATGCCCGAGGTGGGGGGTGTTTTTTTACAAGGTGAAAGTGAAGTGGCGGTCTCTTACATGATCCACGGTGCCGCATCTGCCGGCGAACGAGTTTTTACCACCTCGTCCAGCCCGGGAATCAGCCTGATGAGTGAAGGCATCAGTTACATGGTAGGTGCCCAGGTGCCGGCTGTGATTGTGAATATCATGCG
Source organism: Desulfobacteraceae bacterium (assembly GCA_050305555.1). Lineage (GTDB taxonomy): Bacteria > Desulfobacterota > Desulfobacteria > Desulfobacterales > Desulfosarcinaceae > JARRKU01. Next base: position 19,026 of record JBNLFN010000073.1, read on the forward strand.
CGGCGGACCGGGATTGGGCGGTATCTTGCCCTCGCAAGCCGACTATGCCCAAGCCACCAAGGGTATCGGTCATGGTGACTGCCGCATGCTCGTGATGGCGCCGGCCACCGTGCAGGAGGCTGCCGTGATGGTGATGCAGGCGTTTACTTTAGCGGAAAAATACCGTAATCCGGTGATGGTGCTCGGTGACGGGCTCATCGGGCAAATGATGGAGCCGGTGGAATTTCCCGATGATTTGAAAAGCGAACCAACCAATAAAGCGGCCTGGGCGACCTGCGGGATCGACTTTCACGGCGGCGGTGAGCGCAATATTGTGAAGTCGCTTTATCTGGACCCCACAGACCTCAATGACAACAACCTGCAACTGCGGGACAAGTACCTGCGTATGCAAAAAGAAGATGTGCGTTATGAAGCTTACCATATGGACAGCGAATACGCCGTCTTGTTGGTTTCTTACGGGACCATGAGCCGGGTTTGCAGAACCGCCATCGACATGTTGGCCGAAGAGGGGATCAGCGTCGGCCTGCTGCGGCCCCAGACCCTCTATCCCTATCCGGAGGCGGCTGTTCATCAGGCCGTACAAAATCCCGGTTGTCGCCTGGCCCTGTGCATCGAAATGAGCATGGGGCAGATGGTGGAAGATGTCCAGCGCAGTGTACAAGGCACCTGTCCGGTGGAGTGGTACGGAAAGTGCGGTGGAGAAGTACCCACCCCTGAAGAGATTGTCGAGCTGGTGAAAAATAAGCTAAATAGTAATTAAATACGATCAATCGATGTATTTAAAAATAGGAGTGAAGTTCCATGGCCAAGACCTTTGAAAGCCCACAAGCGATGTTGGACCAAGCCACCCATTACTGCCCGGGCTGCACCCATGGGGTGATCCACCGATTGGTTGCTGAAGTCATTGATGAAATGGGCATTCGCGGACGCACAGTGGGAATTGCACCGGTGGGTTGCGCCGTTTTGATGTACAATTACGTGGACGTTGATTTCCAGGAAGCGGCCCATGGCCGAGCACCGGCACAGGCTACCGGCGTCAAACGCGTACGACCGGACTTAATGGTATTTACCTATCAAGGTGATGGTGATCTTGCCAGCATCGGCATGGGTGAGATCGTGCACGCCGCCAACCGGGGCGAAAAGTTTACCACCATATTTGTCAACAATGCCGTATATGGCATGACCGGCGGCCAGATGGCGCCCACCAGCATGCCCGAGCAGCGTACTACCACATCGCCTTTCGGTCGTAAACCCGATGAGGTGGGCATGCCCATTCGTATGTGCGAAATGCTCGGTACGCTGGCCACACCGGCATATATCAGTCGCCAGGCGGTGCTCAAGCCCAAGATGATCAATAAGACCAAAAAGGCCATCCGGCAAGCATTCGAATACCAGAAGGCGAACCGTTGCTTCTCCTTTGTAGAAGTGATCAGTACGTGCCCGACCAATTGGGGCATGAGCCCGGCAGCAGCAATAAAATGGTCAGAGGAAGTTTTACTTCCCTATTATCCGTTGGGTGATTTTAAGACACCGGAGGAAGAATAAAATGCAAAGTGAGATCATGTTCGCCGGATTCGGCGGCCAAGGTATTTTATTAAGCGGCACCTTGTTGGCCAAAGCCGCCATGCAAGAGGGGTTTGAAGTTGCCTGGGTCCCTTCATATGGGCCTGAGATGCGCGGCGGCACAGCCTATTGCACGGTGGTGATGGGCGATCGACCCATTGGTTCGCCGATTATAAAAAATCCAATGCATTTGGTCGCCATGAATGGCCCCTCCCTGGAAAAATTCGCCCCTGTGGTTAAACCCACCGGCGTCATTTTAGTCAATGCTTCGTTGATCTCTTTTGATCCCGGTCGTAAGGACTGCGATGTGCTGAATTTGCCTGTGGTGGAGATCGCCACTGATCTGGGCAATGCCAAAGCAGCCAATATAGTGGCCCTTGCCGCATTCGTGGCCCGCACCCGATTGGTATCCATTGCCACCTTGAAAAAATGTGTCGAGACAGCGTTTAAAAAGAAAGCCAAGCTGATTCCTCTGAACATGAAAGCCGTGGATGCAGGGGTTCAAGCAGCTCAATAAGTCTTCACTCAAAACTTGATTCAAATGAAGCTAAAAACTCCCTCTCACATTAAAGCTATTAAGCCCTATGAGGCCGGCAAACCCATCGAAGCCCTCGAGCGTGAGTACGGTATCCGCAATTCCATCAAACTCGCTTCCAACGAGAACCCGCTGGGTCCTTCACCCAAAGCCCAGGAAGCGGTGCGTAAGGCTATTTTAAACCTGCACCGCTATCCCGATGAACCAGGGTTCCTATTGCTTGATCGCCTCTCGCGCAAATTGGATGTGGCACCCGAGCAGATTATCGTGGGCAACGGTTCGGACGAGGTGCTGGATTTGCTGGCGCTGGCCCTGCTGCAGCCCGGTGACGAGGTGATCGTGCCCACCCCATCGTTTTTAATGTACACCATCGTGACCCAGTCCGCCGGTGCAACACCGGTCATGGTACCGCTGAAAGAGATGACCATCGATTTGGATGCAATTTTATTGCAAGTCACTGAAAAGACGCGGCTGATCTTTATCTGCAACCCCAACAACCCCACCGGCACCCTGGTGACCCGTGCTGCTTTGGGCGCGTTTTTAAATGCGCTGCCGGAAGAGGTTGTGGTTGTCGTGGACGAGGCCTATGGCGATTTTGTACGTGATGACCGCTTCGGCCAAGGAACTGAATTTTTAGACGCCGGGCCGGCCGTGGTCACTTTGCGTACCTTTTCCAAAGCCTATGGCTTGGCCGGGTTGCGTGTGGGATACGGTGTGATGCCTACAGCGCTGGCCGAGCTGCTCAACCGGGTACGTATGCCCTTTAATGTCAATTCGCTGGCCCAAACCGCGGCCATAGCCGCTTTGGACGACGACGCCTTTTTAAACCGAACCATTGACCTGGTTCACACAGGCCTCGATTTTCTTTACGCTGAATTGGACAAGCGGGAGTTGAACTATTTCACAACTCAAACCAATTTTTTCCTCATTGATGTGGAACGCGATGCCAAAACGGTTTTCGATCAAATGCTGCGCCAGGGTGTCATTGTACGCGCCATGACTGCCTATGGCTTTGCGCAATATATCCGTATCAATGTCGGCCTGCCGGAAGAGAATCAGCGCTTTTTAGATGCCTTGGACCAGGTATTGGCTGGATAATTATCAGATGCGTCTGCATTCAGAGGCCTGTATTGGCTCTGGGCAATGGGGTAGCGCTCGCACCTTTTCCTTGTGTAGAATACAGGGGTATAAAGAGACCTGAAAAAGAAAAGCGACTGTAAAAATGGACAAAGCCCTTAAGCTTAGACAACCCATGATCGTTACCATTGACGGACCGGCCGGTGCCGGCAAGACTACCATCAGTAAAATGTTGGCACACCACCTCGGGTATCGCTATATCGACACCGGGGCCCTTTACCGGGGCATTGCCCTGGCGGCATATCAGGCCGATGTGAATGTGGATGACGATGAGGCTTTGGCCGCGCTGTGCCGTACTATAGCACTGGATTTTCACCCTGGCGCCCAGGGATTGCGCTTGATGCTTAATGGTAAGGATGTCAGTGATCAGATTCGTACGCCCGAAGTGACCATGATGGCGTCGGCTGTTTCTGCCCGTCCTGTCATTCGCGCTTTTTTGTTGGAGATTCAACGCACCATGGGAGAAGCAAAAGAGGTTGTCCTGGAAGGTCGCGATATGGGCACAGTGGTGTTTCCCCAAGCCGATATCAAGTTTTTCCTGGATGCGGATCCCAAAATTCGTGCCCAACGGCGCTATGCGGAACTTAAGGCTAAAAAGGGGGATACCTATAGTCTGGAAAGTGTCGAAAAAGACATGCTTCAACGGGACAAAAACGATTCCAGCCGAGCGTTGGCCCCGCTCAAACCCGCCCAAGATGCGATCCGAATTGATTCCACCGCCTTAACCATCGAACAAGTGGTGGCCACCATGATCGTGCATATTGAGGACAGAAACAATTAGGCGTGTACCGCGTCACATATGATTTTATGTGTTAAATCTACGAATTCCCACGATTTTACATAAAAATTGCCCACCGCATACCATCGGCAACATGTGAAAATTAAGATAAAAGCAAACCCAACAGGCTGCGGATTGCAACAAACCATATAACCTATTGGAATATTACCTTAACCAATTCAATACAGGGCAGATGCCTTTTTTTTGGCGCCGGCGGCTGATACGCAATCTACAAACCTTTACAACCTGCGATGTTGGAAAAGGCAGTATCGGCAAGGGCAAAATTAAAATTGTGATTGCATTTTAGATATCCCTTGGTTATAGTCCCCGAGTTGTGCTGCCGACCATGGCGCAAACCAAAAAAAGGCTTAGGGGGTATTTGTAAACCAATGAATGACACCGTTGAAAATGAAACCAACCAACCAACACCAAACCAAGACGACGCCAGGGATTCAATGACAGAGAAAAAAGAAGCCCAGCCCGAACCCATGGACGAAGCGAAAGATGACGTCCAAGCGGATGAGCACGAAGAAGAGAGCATGGAAGAGCTCATGGAGCTTTACGAAGAAAGCTTCAAGCGCTTCGCCGAAGGGGAAGTGGTCACGGGAAAAATAATCTCTGTCGACAAGGATCATGTAATCGTTGATATCGGGTATAAATCCGAAGGCCAGATTCGCATTGAAGAGTTCCGCAATGAGAACGGCGAGATCAAAGCTGAAGTTGATGACAAAGTCGAAGTAATGGTGGAGTGGTGGGACGACGACAATGAAGTGGTTGTTCTGTCCAAGGAAAAAGCGGAAAAGGTCAAGGTCTGGGAAGAGATTAAAAAAGCCTATGACGCGGACCAACCGATTGAAGGCACCATCGTAAACCGGGTTAAAGGTGGTTTTTCCGTCGATATCGGCGTCAACGCCTTCTTGCCGGGTTCCCAGGCCGACTTGCGTCCTGTTCGCAATTTGGACGACATGGTGGGCAAATCCTTTGAATTTAAAATTTTAAAATACAACCGCAAGCGCAGCAATATCGTACTTTCACGTCGGGTGCTGCTGGAAGCGGAACGCGCAGCTAAACGTTCAGCCACTCTGACCAATATCCATGAAGGCAAAGAGATCGAAGGTGTGGTCAAAAATATCACAGAATACGGCGTCTTTGTGGATCTCGGCGGCGTGGACGGTTTGCTGCATATTACCGATATTTCCTGGGGTCGCGTCAAACATCCCTCGGAGCTGTTTACGGTGGGAGATGAGATCAAAGTCAAGATTCTCAATTTTGACTTGGAGCGTGAGCGTGTCTCCCTGGGTATGAAACAGCTGGCACCCGATCCCTGGACCACCGCCGCAGAAAAATACCCCGTGGGATCCAAGGTCACCGGCCGCGTGGTAAGCCTGACCGATTACGGTGCATTTGTCGAGCTGCAAGAGGGCATCGAAGGGTTGATCCACGTATCGGAAATGTCCTGGACCCGCAAAATCAGACATCCCAACAAAGTGGTTTCAGTGGGCGAAGAGATCGAAGCCATGGTTTTGGATATCAAACCGGACAACCGACGTATTTCTTTGGGCATGAAACAAGCCGTGCCCAATCCCTGGGACGTGATTGCCGACAAATATCCCATCGGTACCACCATTGAGGGCAAAATCAAGAACATCACCGATTTCGGTCTCTTTATCGGTATCGATGAGGGCATCGACGGCCTGGTACATATCTCCGACATCTCCTGGACTAAACGAATCAAGCATCCCTCGGAAGTCTACAAAAAAGGCGATCTGGTACAAGCCATTGTGCTGGAGATCGACAAGGAAAATGAACGCTTCTCCCTGGGTGTCAAACAACTGCAATCCGATCCGTGGGAGAGTGTGGCCCAGCGATACGAAGTGGGCAAAGAGATCACCGGCACGGTTACCAATGTGACCGATTTCGGCGTCTTTGTAGAATTGGAAGAGGGCATCGAAGGCTTGGTGCATGTCTCTGAGATCAGCAAAGAAAAGATCAAAACCCCGGTAGGCATGTACAATATCGCCGATGTATTGACCGCCAGAGTGATGAACATCAACAGCGACGAGCGCCGCATCGGACTTTCGATCAAGCGCCTGGACATGGAAGATGACCAGGAGCTGCTTAACGAATATGTCAACAATATGGGTCCTGCCACCTCAAGCTTCGGCGAAATTCTGCGTGAAAACCTTCAGGAGAAGCTGAACGACGACTAAGAGAGGCACTCAATACTCAATATTCTCAAATCACCAGCGGCCGGCAAGACCATCTTGCCGGCCGCTTTTTGTTTTTCTTTAACCCTACGTTAACGCCCACCCGCAACGTCAATAAAACTTCCGGTTGAATACGACGCCTCATCCGAAACCAGCCAGGCAACGGCCGCTGCCACTTCTTGCACCGTCCCCCCGCGTCCAAGGGGCAAGCTGCTCTTTAAGCGATCGACACGCGCGGGTTCTCCCCCATCGGCGTGTATATCCGTATAAATTAAACCGGGACGAACGCAATTTACACGGATTCCCTCGTCAGCCACCTCGAGTGCCAGCCCCTTGGTCAATGTGTCGACGGCGCCCTTGGATGCCGCATAGTCCACATATTCACCTGCAGCACCAAGCCGTGCTGCGATTGAAGAGACATTAACGATACAACCGCCCTTGCCGCCATTTTGAATCGACATTCGTTTAATCGCCTCCCGACAACAAATAAAATAACCGGTTACATTGGTCGTCAATATCCGATTGATTCGATCGGCTGTCATATCCACCAAGCGGGTCTGCGGCATAAGGATGCCGGCATTGTTGACCAGGCAATCTAATGTTCCAAGCTGTTTGTCCATGCAATTAAACAGATCGACTGCCTCGCGCTCCACGGATACATCCGCCTGAAAAGCGATGGCCTTGGCACCTGTTGCCATAATTTGCGAAACGATTTCATTGGCTTTGGATTCGTTGTTAAGATAGTTGATGCAAAGATCGAACCCGTCTTGCGCCAAACGCATCGCTGTGGCCGCACCAATCCCACGACTGGAACCGGTGACCAAAGCAATTCTTCTCATTTTAAACCCCCACTAGTTCATCGAAAAATTTTTCTTGAATCTTTCGCTCCATCAATGGGTCTAAAACATTCTCAGGACCAGTAGCATTTCAGCGCGAAAGGGTCTTACAACGGTTTGTGATTGGCCATTTAGTTGGCCCGTTGCATGCCGGCGGCAATGATGCCCGCCCCAATCAATGCGCCTGCACCGCATCGGTTGAACCAGGTGCGCACATACTTCTTACCCAAATATTCGCTCAGTTGGCCGGCGAACACGGCATATAGCGTTGCATTGACCGTCGCTAAAAATAAAAACGTTCCGCCGAGCAATCCCAGTTGAACCAGAGCGGGTTTTTGAGGGTCGACAAACTGCGGCAGGAAAGCCACAAAAAAGGCAATACTCTTGGGATTAAGGGCTGTCACAATGAATGAACTTTGAAACAGCGCCCGTGCTGATTTTTTTTGGCGCTTTTGAACCGGAGTATTTTCAGGCTTCAATTTCCATAGTTTGATGCCGAGGTAAATCAAGTAAAATACACCGATCCATTTGAATATTGTGAAAAGGGCGGCGGAAGCGGCCATTAGCGCACCGAGCCCCAGAAGGGAAAATGTCATTGCCGTAAAATCACCCAACATCACGCCCAATACCAGCGGTACCACCGCCTTGCGGCCATGCGAAACCGCTTGGCTGATGACCAAAATGATGGTCGGTCCCGGGATAATCAGTATCAATGACGAGGCCAATACAAAAGGAATCCAAACTTCAATATTTATCAAAATAGCCACCCTTAGGATCCGTATAAAAATGTGAATGTGAAGTTATTTTGTGCGGATCTTTAATCCAGCCGTGTAAGATAGGCATCCTTGGACAGCCAAAGCTCCTCCATCCGGTACATATGCCAATAATCATGCATCAATATATGCCGGACGAGAATATAGAGCGAATATCTGCTATATTCCGGGTGTTTGGCGGTCCTTTGCCAGATGCCGTCGTCTGCATTTTCTATAAGTGAGCATTGCTCGATACGACATACGGCAAACTGTTCAAGGGCGACGGGCATATCCATCCGTGCGGGCGTATCCGATTCGTTTTCGTCTTCGCCCGGAAGGTACGGGATAAATTCCGGGCAGGACTCAGACAGAAAACGATGGATACGATCTAACAACATCGGCTGGACTTGTGCCAAATGACTTACATGTTCGGCAATGGTCCAGTAGCCATCCCCCCGTCGCAAGTCCAGTCTGTTTTCAGGGATGCTTTGGACAAATTCGGAAAGAATCGTGTGCGTTCGGCTCATTCCTTTTATCAAATCAGGTATATCTTTCATTATTTGAATCCCCCCAGGTTCACCCATTCAGGTTAATTGCATTTATTGGACTCAAAAATTATATCATATCATGAATATTCGCATGAATCATAAAGCAAATTTATGCAGGATAAACGATAGTATACAAACACAGTATGATACCCACAATGTTCAAACAAATTACTATTTTTCTAATCATCTTATTTGACAGTGAACCCTATAGTTGCATAAAAAAGATGGCAAAAAGGTTGCAGAGCCATATGAGCATTGAACAATTGGCATATTTGGAACCAGTTCGAGCAATAAACCAATGGTGGACTAGAGGATCGGGTCAATTTTATGCCATCTTTGCACGCCTACGGCTACCGCGATAGCGGTCCGTCGGGAAAGCCTGAGGACTCCAGATCCCGCGTCGCCAAGGACTTGCAGTAGGTTGACTACGGCTGTGCCCTTGGCGCCTTGGCTCTGGAGCCCTCCGACTTTTGCAACGACAGGGTTGACGCTTGCCTCAGCAGTCGCGGCGATCTATCCGCGGTCTGCTGAAGGGTAATGCTGGCTACCCCGAATACATTATTTTTGCCGAAGAGCGTCACGAATTTCTGTTAAAAGTATTTCTTCATTTGAGGGTGCAGGCGGCTGTGCTGGTGCTTCCTCTTCTTTTTTCTTTAAAGAATTCATAAATTTTATCATCATAAAAATTGCAAAGGCAATGATCACAAAGTCAAAAACAGATTGAATAAATTTACCGTAGCCAATTGTAACCGCTGCTGAGTCTCCAACGGCCTCCTTTAGAGTAATTGTAAGGTTTGAAAAATTTACACCACCAATAATGACTCCTATTGGTGGCATGACTACATCTGCGACAAATGAAGACACAATTTTCCCAAATGCACCTCCAATTATTATTCCAACGGCCATGTCTACCACATTACCTCTCATTGCAAAGGTCTTAAACTCTTGCATCATTCCCATAGCAGCCCCTCCTTTGTTGGTATCTCCATAATAACAGAAAGTAAATGTCTATCGGCACCTCCTTTGTTATAATTTTTTATAAAGCCAGCGATCAGCCATACAGGCCGCAAAAGCAATACGACCTTGGCAGATGGAAGTTAAATGATGAATATGTTTTAGACACAGCCGCTCGCCTTTTGCAGTCTTTTTGCAGGCGGTTGAGCCTTCTTATTTCCTCTGTAGCTCATAATGATGCAGTAGATCATAAATAACCATAGAACAAATAGGAAATAGGCATTCTATAATAATGCAACAATAGAATCCTCTGGGATACCCGAAATTGCGTATAATCCAACTAATTGGGTGACCCAAAAACCAATTAAATTTTGCGCGGTTGGAATTTTTTGCTTCACTCCTTTTGGTTTAAATATGAGGAAACCGCAAATAGTTATTCCAGAAAGAGAAAATAGAAAAATTTCGAACGTGAAAGGCATTGTCGTAAAATATCAAATATAGCACGCTAATGTTAAAAAAGTTCCCGGTAAAATATTTAAAATTAGTATCATCTGTTGTGAGCCAAATATTAGATTAGCGAGAGTTCTCGCTTTTTCAGGTTTTTAGCCAATTTCTTATAATATTACAAAATTGTATATTTATCAAAAAAAATCTTGAACTCACACTAATAATTATGTGAGTAGCCAAAATCATCATTCTCCTGTCTACTGTCGCGCATTATAGGTTTTTTATGGTGCAGGTCGCTGATCCTCGTTTATACCGAAATTATGTACTTAGGACAGACTTCTCCCTAATGATGGGGAAAATTACTCGTGATATATCAATATTTGAATTATTTGCAAAATAAACAAATTATTAAGCTGAGTCAACGCCCTTTTTATGTTCAGATAGGTTTGGACTTTTATAAAAGCTGTAAAAGAGAGCCTGGCCGAAAATTGAGCCAAAAAGAACCCGGTGACTTGTCTGAACCTGTACGATAAAAGAGAAAGAAACGTTAACTCATGGTGTTTTCAAAAGAAGAAGCGCACCGTATTTTCAACAAATGAATGGCACAACGGCGCTGATGGACCGGTTGGTCTACGGTAGTGGATTGCGTTCCAATGAATGTGTTTGTCTTCGGGTCAAAGACCTTGATATCGACAGGGGATGCGTCCTGGTCCGATCGGCAAAGGCTGACAAAGACCGTGAGATAACAATTCCGCAGTTATAAACTCGCCACTTCCCCAATCCCCTTACGCAGGATTTCAGGTTCATCTCCGATCAAGGAGACCACGCTGGAGGGCTCTCCGGGCACGGGGCCGCCGTCGATGACCATGTCCAGGCGGTTCCCGAAATGGGCTTCGATCAACCAGGGTTCGTTGAACTGCTCGCCGTCGGGCGTTGCGGCGGTGGTGGAGATAATGGGATGGCCCAGGGCCTGGATCAAGGCTTGGCAGATGGGGTTGTTGGGTACGCGGATACCGGCGGTTTTGCGTTTGGTCAGCATCATTTTGGGTACCTCTTTGGAGCCTTCCAGCACAAAGGTATAGGGCCCGGGCAGCAAACGGCGCATGGTTTTATAGGCATAATTGGTGACTTTGGCGTAGTGGCTGATGTTTTTAAGATCCGAGCAGAGAAAGCTGAAGGGTTTGTTTTTGGGCCATTGTTTGATCTGGTAGACTTTCTCGATGGCTTTTTTGTTCATGATGTCGCAACCGATGCCGTAGATGGTATCGGTGGGATATGCTATCACAGCGCCTTTTTTCAGCAGATCTACAACTTGGTTGATTCTGCGTGGCTGCGGGTTAATGGGGTTGATTTCCAGTAGCACGTTTGCACCTGCATAAAATTAGGTTGCTCTATGCACTCGCTGGAACAAAATGAACCGGCAGTGCATGCAAGGTGCATTTTTTATTATTGTACTGCCTATAAGTCAAGAAATCATCCATCAGCATGGAGCCTCGCTTGCGAGGCTCCATGCTGATGGATGATGGTTTTAGGTTTTAACTCAACTTTCGGTTTTCACTAGCCGGCGCCGCCAGCGGGTGGTTTTCGTCATGCGCAGCTTCATTCAAGTGTCACTAAGACGCGCTGCGGGCGCCCCGCAAACTCGCTGTGCTCAAA
>JBNLFN010000074.1:0-14459 GCA_050305555.1 Desulfobacteraceae bacterium
CGCCATCATCAGCGAAATAGAAGACACGGCTGATCTGCTTGAAGATACCAGTGATGCACCCATTATCAAATTGGTCAACCACATCTTGTCCCAATCCATCAAAGCCCGTGCCAGCGATATTCATATCGAACCCTATCAAGACAGCTTTAAGGTGCGTTACCGTGTCGATGGCATTTTATACGATCTGCTCAGCCCCCCCAAATGGATTCAGCCGGCCTTGACCTCCCGTATCAAAGTCATGGCCAAGCTTAACATTGCTGAAAAACGCCTGCCCCAAGACGGCCGCCTGGAAGTTAAAATCGGCCAACAAATGATCGATGTGCGAGTCTCGACGCTGCCGACCTCTTTTGGAGAACGCGTGGTGATGCGTTTACTGAACAAGTCCAGTTCCGTGTTTGATCTTGCGGAGATTGGACTATCCGGCAAGCAGCTCGACATATTGCAAGAGCTCGTAACATCCCCCAATGGCATCATCCTGGTAACCGGCCCCACAGGTAGCGGCAAAACCACCACTTTGTATTCGGTGCTTTCATCGATCAATAAACCGGACATCAATATTATTACCATTGAAGATCCAGTGGAGTACCAGCTTAAGGGCATCAGCCAGATCCAGGTCAATCCTAAAATTGATTTAACCTTTGCTCGCGGGCTGCGTTCTATCGTACGCCAGGACCCCGATGTGATCCTTGTCGGTGAAATCCGCGATATTGAAACAGCTGAAATAGCGGTGCAGTCCTCTCTGACCGGTCATCTTGTTTTTTCAACTTTACATACCAACGATTCAGCCAGCGCCATCACCCGCCTGGTGGATATTGGGGTAGAACCTTTCTTGATCTCTTCAGCCGTGGTCGCCGTTATCGCCCAGCGCTTGGTTCGCGTGCTATGCGAGGAATGCAAAGAAGCCTACAAACCGGATATAGGGTTGCAGCGTTTGGGGCTGCGGCCGGATCGGTTGCGCAACTACACCTTTTACAGGCCAAAAGGCTGCGAAAAATGCTTCAATACCGGATATCGTGGCCGCATCGCCATCTTTGAATTCATGACCATGGGTTACAAGCTTAAAACATTGATCCAAAGAACCTATGACTCGTTTCAAATCAAGCAAGAAGCCCTCAAACTGGGATTGGTGACACTACGAAGAGACGGTATTGAAAAAGTATTACGCGGCATTACGTCTATAGAAGAGGTGGTGCGGGTGACCCAGAAATAAATCCCCTTACGACCGAACCTTTGCAAGGGAGCGGATCCCATATGTCCACCGGAAAATACCGATTCCTAAACACGAAGCTCGCCGGCTTATTCAGTTGTCTGTGCTTCCTGCTGCTATTGCCTTTTACAGTGCTGTCGGCGGAGCCCGAAGGCTTTCAACCCAAAGCGCCGACGCCGGACATGCAATGGAGTGCCCCCATCCGCCTATTTCAAAAAACCATCTCCAGGGCCGATGGCAGTCGCTGCCCCATGCATCCCACCTGTTCCCAATATGCTTTGGAAGCCTTTAATAAATATGGCTTTTTCACAGCATGGATGCTCACCAGCGATCGTCTGTTACGCTGCGGCCATAGCGAAATCCATATGTCTCCCAAAGTGATCGTTCGCGGCCAGCGCAAAGTCCACGATCCACTGGCGGCCAACACCTTTTGGTGGGACAAACCCTAAATGCATCGCTCTAGGCAATGGATCTGGGCCCCGTTCCTGATAATATGGATGCTGACCTGCGCAGGCACAATTCCAAATGGTTTTGCCCTGGACATTGATCCCCAGACGCAATTGGACTATGCGGATCATCTTTTTGAGAACCAACAATACCTTCGTGCCGCAGAGGAGTATCAACGTTTTGCCTTCTTTTTTAGATACCACCCCGAACAACCAAAGACGCTATATAAAGCGGGTAAGGCCTTCTTATTGGCAGGTGATGCCAGCACGGCGCTAGCCCGCTTTAAAGAGTTGGCCAATCAGCCGGAATCGACCCCGTTGACCATCGATGCTAATTTCATGATGGTTGAGTGCTATTTAAATCTAAATGCGCCCACCCAAGCTACTGTTCAGCTACATAATATTATTGCCATGACAGGGGATAGGGCCATTGAAGACCGCGCTTATCATCGATTGGGCTGGCTTTATATCAACTATGCCGATTGGCCTGCTGCCCAGCGTGCCTTTTCCCAGGTCAGTCCGACCCATCGCCGCCATTACCGTACGGACGAAGTCGCTGCATTGCTGGAAAAGACCTCCAGCATCCCACGCAAAAGCCCCACTTTGGCCGGCACGCTTTCGATCATACCCGGTGCCGGTCAACTCTATTGCCAACGCTATGAAGATGCACTGATCGCTTTTTTGGTCAATGTAGGATTATTCTGGGCGGCTGGCGAATCCTTTCAGGAGGACCAGCCGGCACTGGGTGGCCTGCTCACTTTTATCGGGATAGGCTTCTATTCAGGAAACATATACGGTGCGATATCAGACGCCCATAAATACAACCACAATCAGCAACGACAGGTTGTGGACCAACTGAATCACTATCAAGTCCGGGAAACGGCCGGACCACCGCAAGCATCAGCAAAAGGCCTCTTTTTCAGTTTGCATATACCCTTTTAAGTCGATATAGATGTGCTTTTACGAATTACCAAAATAACCTTACTTATGCTGGTCTTCATGATCGCAGCCGGTGTGAGTACTTACTTGACCGTGCATCTGCTCATTAGCGGGCAGGATACCGCGGTGGTGCCGGACCTTGTGGGCAAAGAAGTAGTTTATGCGCTTGAGGTTTTATCCGATTTGGGATTGAACACCAAAGTCAAAGGGGCAGCTTTTGATCCAAAGGTACCCAAACATTATGTGATCGCCCAAAAACCCGATCCCGGTCATGAAATCAAACGTGGCCGTGATGTGCGCCTGGTCATCTCCCGCGGACCACGGGCAGTGATTGTTCCTAATTTGGCGGGACTGGATCTTCCCCAAGCCAACATCATCATTGAGCAAAACGGACTGGTAAAAGGCCATGTGGGCCATACCTACCATAAGAAAGTGCCCATGAAAGAAATTGTGACCCAATACCCGCTTCCAGGCCGTACCTGTGTGCGTGGTGAAACCGTCAACTTATTGATCAGCATCGGTCGGACACCTGAACCCATCCAAATGCTGAAGCTGGTGGGAATGGGCTTGAACCAGGCCATTGATCGCATTGAGAACAACATGCTGCGCGTCGGAACTATAACTATCGAATCTCGCCCGGACGTTGCCGACGACATTGTCGTGGCCCACTCTCCCGAGGCGGGTTACCCTGTGCAGCGCAGCAAGCGCGTTGCCTTGACCATTAACCGGCAAAATCCGCAGCCCATTGACGCCAGGCGCGCTCAAGGTGCTTTATTTCGTTACCGTGCACCCCAAGGCTTTTTACGCCAGCAAGTCCGTGTCAAAATCAGTCAGCCAACAGTATCTTACAATATCTATGACGCGTTTCTAAAACCAGGCAAGGAAATCTGGTTGATCATCCCGGGGAACGCGGCCACAACCCTTTTTTTATATATCGATGGTGAATTGGTAAAAACAGAATACTTATACTAGGAGTGCTGAAATGAAATTGATTGCCCCTTCGATTCTATCTGCGGACTTCACTTGCCTGGGCAAAGAGGTTGAGTCAGTCAGCAATGCGGGTGCCGATTGGATCCACATCGATGTCATGGACGGACATTTTGTCCCCAATATCACAATGGGTCCCCTTGTCGTGGAGGCTGTCAAGCGCGTCACAAAACTTCCGTTGGATGTCCACCTGATGATCGCTAATCCCGATCAATATATTGCCGACTTTATCGCAGCCGGTGCTGACTATCTGTCCGTACAAGTAGAGGTCTGTACCCACTTGCATCGGACCATTCATAGGATCAAGGAAAAGGGATCTAAAGCCGGCGCCGTACTCAATCCGGCCACCCCTTTGTCGACCCTTGATTACGTGTTAGAAGATCTGGATTTTGTGTTGATCATGAGTGTCAATCCAGGATTTGGAGGCCAAAGCTTTATTCCTTGCAGCCTGGAAAAGATACGGGCTTTGCGTGCCCGGATCAATCAATTGGGGTTACCGATTTTGATTCAAGTAGACGGCGGTGTGAATGCCAAGACCATCGCGCAGATTTCAGAAGCAGGCGCCGACGTCTTTGTGGCCGGGTCCGCTGTTTTTAACAGCGATAATTATCAGCAAACCATTACCAATTTGAAATTAAAAGCGAAAAAGCAATAATAGCGGATGCAAACAGGGTGACGACCTGTCTTGGGAAGCCATCAATGAATTGCTATCTGTTCGGCCATAGCTGATTTGCAAAGCCCACAACCTCTATTCGAGGCAATAGCACCAAAGGTGCCAAACGGGTCGCTTTATATTTTACGTACGTGTTTCGCTTCTGCCCCTCTTTTTCCAACAACGATGTCGAAGATCACCTTGGCTCCAGGGGAAAGGGTTCGAAATCCCTCCATCTCTATGGACGAGTGGTGAACAAACAAATGATCGCCCTCATCGGTTTCAATAAAACCATACCCCTCTTCATTATCAAAGGATCTGACCACTCCAACAGCCATAATCTATTCTCCTTTGGTTCATCCAGGGTTTGCAACCTTTATGCGCCGACCTTCAACTTTGAAAGTGATGACGCTTTCTGACTTTTCCAGTATGGATTTATCATGTCTTCAAAAATGGTCATTGCGGCAGCCGCACCCTGACCCGTGGCGGTTACAATTTGCTTATACCCACCTTCCACATCACCCGCAGAATAGATGCCGGGGATGTTCGTACGATGAGAACCTTCATGTTTGATATATCCATCCACATTGGTCTCCACCCCGATCTTCTGGGCCAGATCGATGGTCGGCTTATATCCAACGGCAATAAACACACCGTCAACGGCAATCTCTTTATGCTCTTGGGTTTGATTATTGGTCAGGATAACATTTTCCACACGCTCTTTGCCACGAATTTCTTGCACTTCCGTATTCCATAGGATCGGAATGCCATTGGTCCCAAGCTGCTGAGCCAGCACATCTTGAGCGCGTAATTTATCGCGCCGATGAACCAGGGTCACCTCTACTCCCATGTGCTTCAAATGCAATGCTTCGGTGACTGCCGAATTGCCGCCACCGACCATAATGACTTTGCGTCCTTTAAATAAAGGGCCGTCACAGGTGGCACAATAGCTAACCCCGCGCCCGGAAAATTGCTTTTCACCCGGCACACCCAAACTGCGATGTGCGGCACCGGTAGCCAAAAGGACCGTTCTGGTAAAAAATTTGCGACGCGTGGTTTTTACTTCAATAGGATCTCCAGGCACAATATCAAGCACCTCTTCTCCTTGAAAAATCTTCACGTATTGCAAGGCGTGGCTGACCATGATGTCTACCAAGTTTTTGCCGCCCACCTGTGCAAAACCAGGATAATTTTCCACCACAGGGGTCAAGGCCACTTGCCCACCCAATGCATCGCGCTCGACAATGGCTGTTTTCAAACCACTCCGTTCGGCATAAATACCGGCAGTTAACCCGGCAGGCCCGCCCCCCACAACCACCAAATCAGCCTGTACTTCTTGGTCGGTGCTTTCCGGTATAAAAATGGTCTGGGGTTCCAATTTGAGCAGCGAGGACACGAAGACTTCTTCTTGCTGGGCACCTTGACCAATTAAAACATCGTTGGCAAATGCCTGGGGCACGCTATGGGCACCGTATTGCTCAGCCAGATCCGGGCGATTTTGTATATCGATAATCTCAAGAGAGATCAGTTCCGGCCGCTCAATGGCCGCTTTTAATCCATTGACCACCTCCTGTGGACAATAAGGGCAGGTGGGGCTGACAAACACTTTCACATGACGCGGGTCATCAATACGCTGCATAACCCCAAGGGATTGGTCGCTTAAATTGCTGCGACCAAGTCCCACTAAAATCATGGCTTCCAAAAAGGAGCGGCCTTCTTCTCCCATCGGTGCTCCAACCCACCGTATCTTATAATTATCCGGATCAACGACAATGGTGGGCGAACTCTCAACCCCCCACTTGCTCGCCATCTCGTGATTCAAATCATACTCTTTGAGGGTGATTTTGGGGGTCAGCTCTCTAAAAGCGCGAATGATCTGTCGGGCCCCCTGAACGAACACATCGTCTTGCCCTTTGTCAACAAACAGATAGAGCGGTATCTGGTTGGGCAATTGCTCAAAAGTTTGACGAAGCTGATGTAAAAACGCCTGTTCAGCATCCGCAGATGGGCCTGGTTGTTGCGGTGATTCAATATCCATATTTATATTCCCTTCTTATCCAGTTCACTCAATCCATGGCATGGTAAAGATGAGCTCGAAATAGTTTTTTGTCAACATCTGTCCTCATGTCCCTGAGCGCACAGGCCATAAAGGGTTTCATGCGTTTGAGTGATCTTTGGGTACTACAGTTCCACTGTTTCCCCTGCTAGTTAGAGACTTTCTTCCTCAAGCGATACCGCAAAGCGAAGCCATTTCAAACAATTATTATTGCTCAACTATTGCATTTTGTTATTAAATATCGGAAATAAGAGACACACGTCAAGAGGCAATGGCCACAGAACTTGCAGTCGAAAGTTCATTGGCATAGGCCCTTGCCGGCAAACCCAAACCAAATTTCAGATCATGCCTCAATCCAAACCGCTTAAAACACCTTTACAAGTCACCACCATCGGTGGCGGCAGTGGCCAGTTCGCGCTACTTACAGGTCTGCGCGACTTGGATGACATTGCCCTCACGGCCATAGTTTCCATGGTCGACAGTGGCGGCAGCACAGGACGTTTGCGTGATGAATTGGGCATTTTGCCACCTGGTGATGTCCTAAAATGCGTGTTGGCCTTGTCCCCTCACCCGGAAACAGCCCGAAGCCTGCTTTTAAAACGATTTATCCGCAATCGCCGCCTACGAGGCCATAATGCGGGCAATATGCTATTGACCATGCTATCCCAATATACCGGCAGCTTCCCATCGGGTGTTTTGGCCCTGGCCGAGATACTTGATGTAAAAGGCACCATCTTGCCGGTCACCACAGACCAGGCCACCTTGGTCGCCGAATTGACTGATGGTGCGCGCATCTTCGGCGAGAGTGCCATTGACATCCCCCGGGGCCATCAGCGCGAAAAAATTCGGGATGTCTATCTTGTTCCCCACCACAGCGACAACATCAAAGTCTACCCGCCCGTCGTAGATGCCATCGCATCGGCTGATTATATCATCATCGGCCCTGGTGATCTTTTCACCAGCATTATCCCCAATCTTATCGTCCCCGGGGTGTCGGATGCCATCCGCCAAAGCAAAGCCAAGCTACTGTATGTGGTGAACATCATGACTAAGTTTGGTGAGACCCACAATTTTAGTGTGGCTGATTTTGTTAACCACCTCGAATCTATTCTTCAAAAAAAAATAGATGCGGTTATCTATAATCACCAGCGCCCTATGGAATCTTTATGCGACCTATATGTCCAACAAAAAGCAGAATTTGTTGAAGTGGCCCACAAAGATCCATTGTGGCGCAAACGCCAATTGATTACAGCCGATTTACTGGAATCCAGTTCTAGCGTCATTCGCCACGATCCGGACAAGTTGGCCCGACTCTTGAACACCATCATCCATTCGGAGGAAAAGTGAAACATCACCTGATTGTTGGCGTTATGGGGGGTGGAAATGTTGCGCCGCCGGTGGCCGAAGCAGCCTACCATTTGGGGCGCTTAATCGCTGCGCAAGGATGGGTTCTGCTCAACGGGGGGCGCAACGCCGGGGTCATGGCGGCATCTGCCAAAGGCGCCGCCGATCAGGGGGGTATCACTGTGGGCGTTCTTCCAGACGCCGACAGCTCCCAGAAGGCTGATCATATCCAGATTCCTATTTGCACAGGCATGGGCAGTGCCCGCAATGCCATCAATGTTTTGAGTAGTGATATTGTGGTGGCATGTCCGGGCGGCACCGGCACCCTCTCTGAAATCGCCCTGGCTTTAAAACACGGCAAAATTGTAATTACCCTGGGATTCGATACGAGAGATTTTTTTGCGGACTACCAAGGCAATGGAACCTTGATCGCCGCTACCGCACCGGAGCAAGTGGTCGACCATATTTTGCGTCTGTTTCCGCCGAAATAAAAAAGGACTATCCACCAAACATAGGCCTATTGACGATCGCTAGTTAATCGGCCGCCAACCATACTATAAACTTTAACCTTTAATCTTTAAACTTTGCACTTTAAGGTGGTCCTCTGCCCAGGCCAGATCCTCAGGTGTGGTAATCTTAATGTTCTCTCGCGACCCGGAAATAATATGCACAGGTTCCCCCAATCGTTCGACCAATGCGGCATCATCGGTGGCTTCCCATCCCTGCTTCTGTGCTTCGGCATACGCCTTTAAAATCAAGGGAATACGAAAAGTTTGAGGAGTCTGAGCCATATAAAGCCCCTCACGGGACATGGTGCTTTGGATACAATTGGCGGCGTCGGCTTGTTTGAGGGTATCAAAGACCGGTATAGCCGGCACGCAAGCCCCGTATTGGTTCCCGGCATGGATACATGCTGCGATAAGCGTATCCGATAAAAAGGGACGCACACCGTCATGAATCAGCACAAGCCCTTCGGTATTTGCAATGGCCTTCAGCCCATTGAAGACTGAATCCTGACGCCGCTTCCCACCGGCCACAAGGGTTACCGGCTTTGTAAATTTTCCAACATCAATAATCTTTTTTTGGCAGTAAGCAAGATCATTGGCCGGTATGGCCACATAAATATGGGCAATCGAAACGTAGCGGTCAAAAGCCTTCAAGGTGAGACTCAATATGGGCCGACCGGCCAATTTTAGATATTGCTTGGGTTGTTTGGCCGCCATTCGAGAACCTATGCCGGCAGCTACGATCAAGGCACAAATCATTGTAGATACTTTAATTCCTTAGGAAGTGGAACGCCTTTGCCCATGGTGTCTTCGCCATAATTAACACCGGCAAGGATCTCTATATCTTTAAGTGCCCGGGAGTCACCATGAAATTGCACCTGGGTAATCTTCTCTTTTTGAATTTTGCCACCGGCCCACTGGATATCCAGCACACTTCCTGCATCGAAACGATCTATGCCCACGACCAGTTCCACCGGTCCGCCGTAATACTGCACAATCTTGGCAACAAGCAAACTTGGACGGCTGTGAAACCCGAGGGTAACCGGAATTCCCACTGTGATTTGACCCCGTTCAACATTTTCATTCAGAATGTCCCGAGCGACATCCTTTCCGATACTGAGAAAGTGGCAGGCATAAAAAAGGCCATAATTGACCGTACACGAGAGCAGCATCTCAGGATCAACCAAGTCACCCATTCGATCTTGCACCTGCTTGTAGGTGTCTTTGTACCCGGCTTCGTAAAGGTGGCGCTCATAAAAATGAAGCAAGCGTCCCATCAGTTGCATCAGGTGAAATACCACCGAAAAATAGCTGCGCAAAGCCTTAAGCTTGCGATCACCAAAACGAAAACCGCCATGGATAACATAGGTATCAAAAGAAGATTGCAGGTTGTGTACGACCATCTCAAAACGACGTATCTCAACTTCATTGACTTTGGTCGGCACCAGTTGTTCGATCTGTTCCACGCTGCAAGGTTCGTAAAGCCCGAGCTGATCAAATCGTGCGGCTACACTTAAAAATCCGCTGGCGATTTTAACGATATTTTTTTTTTGGACGTTTTTGGCTTCATCGTCGATGCTATAGGTCAACATCTCGCTGGTGGCGATACCCGGAAAATCTTCGGGACCAAACGACGCTTCAGGGATTGCGATATTCAAACGCCTTGCCTCATCAAGGATCACCGGGGCTAACTTGGACAGGGTTTCATTTATAAAGATCGCTGTTTTTTTCCCAGCTCGCCTAAACTCTTCGCTGTCCGGCAGATCATAATACATCAAGCGGTTTGAGATGTGTTTTTGGGAATAGCCCCCTAAGCTCAAATGATGTATTGCAGCGGTCAGCTCTCGATAAAAATACCAGTCTTTGTTATTTTTGGCACCATGAAAATCGAGAAAATCTTCCAATACTTGAGAGGTACCTATCAATTTGGAGTAGAGTTTTTTGTTAAGCGCGTAAAGCGGCAAATCGCCCTTGGCCAAATAGGTACAACACTTTAAATAGTCTTGTGAAAACAGGCGCACTTTTTCAGCAAAAGAGATATCACAATAGCCTTCGGATTCAGTTTCACAGTATTTCATGAATTTTGTCTCACTCTATATCTTGGCGGAGCAGACCACAAATAGCGCGGTCAACAGTTCCAGTGGTTTCAACCCAATTTTAAAGTAAATTCGCGGCCGGAGCAGGCCATAAGCCGAATTCTGTCTCCTGCGGCAGTTACCCGCCATCAGGATGGCAACCATTCCTCTAGAATGCCGATTGCCCGGCACTTCAAGCGACCTACCCGGGAGCTCGAACGGGCCGTTCTCAAACACCCCTCTATTTGGTCTTGCACCGGATGGGGTTTACCTAGCTTCTCCAGTCACCTGAAGAACTGGTGCGCTCTTACCGCACCGTTTCACCCTTACCCCGTCTGGGACGAGGCGGTTTGCTTTCTGTTGCACTTGCCTTCGCGTCGCCGCGACTCCACGTTATGGAGCATCCTGCCCTGTGGTGTTCGGACTTTCCTCCGATTTGGACAATAACCAAACCAGCGATTGCCTGCCCTGCTCCGACCGCTATTTTTTAATCCTCCAAATTTCGTCTCTTCAATACGCTAACCATAGTGCCAAAGGAGGTGTCCCGGCGAAAGCCGGAAACTGATAACTTTAAACCGGGTGTTGCGCTTAGGGCCACCCGGGTCATTTCATATATCAATTGATTGAATGGTTAACGATGCGCAGTATCAACCTTCTTCCAGCGCCACCTTGGGATAAACAATCCTTTGGCAATTGGGACACATGCGAAATGTGTCCATGCGCAATAACTCATTGTAAAATTGGGGAGGTATGTTCATACGACAAACTTGACAGACGGAGTCCGCAACAGCGGCGATGGCAATCCCGCGTCCCTGAACCTTCACTTTATTGTACTTTTCCACCAGTGCCGCCGGCAAGCGTGCCAATATCGCTTCTCGCTCTTGCCTTAGCCCGGCCAACTCTTTTTCTTGGGATTCACTGTCAGCGCGTATGTTATTTCGCTGTGCATCCACATCAGCTTTAACATCCTTTAAATCGATAATAGACTGCGCAACTTCAGCTTCCGTCGACTCGATCTTATCTAAAATTCGAAGCATGCCATCCTCAAGCTGGGAGGTTTTCACTTTCAAATCGTCAATCTCTTTTAAGGTAGATGTATACTCTTTATTGGTTTTGACTGCCCTTAATTTTTCCTGACTTTTGCTGACTTGTGATTCAGCCAATTTAATGTCAGCCTCCCCTGCACGATATTGCTTTTTCAATTCCGCTAGTGCTTGTTGCCCATCAACAGCCCGTTTTTCAAACTCCGTCCATTGTTGATTCAACATTTCAATGCGTGCTTCTACTCTGGCCAGCTCATGTTCAAGTTTACTGATCTGCTTTTCACACTGCTGTAACGCCAAAAGAACGGTCATCTCCTCTTTAATGCTGCTCAAAATCGCCTCCCTTTTTACCAAGCATCCTTTGAATCTGAAGCGGCCGGTCCCAGATCGTCCTTTTGCTTAAATCAGCCTGAATGGGTCTTGCTCCATTTGGCAAGCTTCCACTTGTGCTGACCCATTCAGCGCCCGAATGGCTTGTTGGAGTCTGCTGACCAGGGGTTCAATCATAATGTGTTCTGAAGCAAAATGTCCCACATCAATCATAGCACGCCCGACGGCTTCAACCGTTCGCGCGTCATGATACTTTAAATCACCACTAATATAAACTTGTGCACCCGACATTAAAAAAGCATCCATCAGTCCCGCACCAGAGCCGGAACAAACGGCTGCTCGATCCACCACAATCTGAGGGTCGCCTGCAACCCTGACCTGGGGTGTGCCCATCTCTTTTTTTATACGCTGCGCCAACTGATCAACGGTCACGGTTGGATTTAACCCACCCACACGCCCAAGTCCTTGTTTAGGCATCGATGCATCAGCGTCCTCGGCTCCAAATGGCAGCTTGGCAGGAACCAAAGGGGTCGAATCCTGCAACCCGATCTTTTCGGCGAGTGCATCATTTATGCCTTCAAAGGCGCTGTCCAAATTGGTGTGGGCAGCATAAATGGCAGTGTTTCCTTTAACGGCTGCACCAATCACCTGCCCAACAACGGTTTCCAAATCGATCCGTGTCAGCGCTTGAAATACCAATGGGTGGTGTGTGATCACCATGTCGACATTGTGATCAACAGCCGCCTTAATTATTGGCAAAAGAGGATCAAGGGCCACCCAGATCTTTTTCACCGGCCATTGCATCGATCCAACCTGCAGGCCACAATTGTCCCATTCCTCCGCCAAATCTGAAGGTGCCAACTGTTCCATGATGGCAACCAAGTCTGCCACATGTAGCTTTTGAGCCTGCATCGGGATCGATCCTCCCTTTTTAGCTTTCTATATCACTTTTAACTTTGAATGTAACGGTTTAAGTCGCATTCCTTTACAGCAAGCAGGTGTCGGATCCAATGGCCCAAACAGGCGCACCATCAGAATAAAGTGTGTGGATTATTCTATCCACTATATTATTTATTGATCTGATGAATCAGGTTTTCAGCGCAGGATTGTGAATAAAATTAAGATGGGCCCACCTGGGATCGAACCAGGGACCTACCGGTTATGAGCCGGTGGCTCTACCAACTGAGCTATGGGCCCGCAGCAATGCTGGCTTTTAGTAACGGCAGACCAGCATCTTGTCAAGTATTTCTAAACCATTAGGTCAGAAATCGAGTTTATCGATTAGGTATCGATGAAACTTTTGAGTTTGCGACTTCGAGTGGGATGGCGCAGCTTGCGCAAAGCTTTGGCTTCTATTTGTCGAATTCGCTCCCGTGTGACCGTAAAATCCTGACCCACCTCTTCAAGGGTATGATCGGCTTTTTCTCCGATGCCAAAACGCATGCGTAAAACTTTTTCTTCACGAGGTGTTAAAGTGGCCAGCACCTTGCGGGTTTGTTCTGCCAAATTGAGGCTTACAGCCGCCTCCGAGGGTAGCATGAACTTCTTGTCCTCTATAAAATCGCCCAGATGGCTGTCTTCCTCCTCACCGATGGGCGTTTCAAGGGAAATGGGTTCCCGGGCAATTTTGAGCACCTTACGCACTTTGTCCAAGGGAATCTCCATCTTGTCTGCGATCTCCTCAGGCCGCGGTTCGCGGCCCATTTCCTGAACCAAGTAGCGTGAAGTTCTTATCAGTTTGTTTATGGTTTCAATCATATGGACGGGAATACGGATGGTGCGCGCTTGATCTGCAATGGCACGCGTGATGGCCTGACGAATCCACCAAGTCGCATAGGTACTGAACTTATAACCGCGACGATATTCAAATTTATCCACAGCTTTCATCAGCCCAATGTTACCCTCTTGAATCAGGTCGAGAAACTGTAGTCCTCGATTTGTATATTTTTTGGCGATACTCACCACCAAACGCAGATTGGCTTTGATCAGCTCACTCTTTGAAATTTTGGCACGCGCCCGCCCCTCGTCCACATTCGATAAAATCCGTTTTAAAATACGACTGTTGGCTTTGACCTCGTTCTCTTTTTCTTGAATTTGGTCATGAATGCCACGCAGTTGTTGATAAAGCTGGTCAAGCTCTTTGTTGGTCAGATGGCTATTGCTTTTGGCCATTTTAACAAAGGGTGTTTTTGCTCGGAGTTTCTCGCGAAAATCAGTAACTGGAATGCCAAGTGATTCAGCTGATGCCGTGAGCACACGGTTCATGGCATCAAACCAGGTGATCAAGTTGCGAATATCGGCTTCAATTTGGTCAATAACGCTGCCTTCAAGCCGCCACTCTTTAAGCACGTCGAAGATCTTCTGATTACGGCGTGTAATACAGCGCCGCACGCGTCGCTGTTCGTCGGATTTAAGTTTATTGTTGTTGAATAGTTTATGGCGGAATTCCATATTTTCATCATGTACAACCTGAATGTTGTTGATGGTTTTGACAAAAGCCGCTATCTGGGCGACTTCGTCCTGGTAGGTGTCGCCTTCATCAATATCTCGCAACACATGCTTGGGTCGCAAAATACCATTTTCAATGCGCCGTCCAAGATCGAGCAAGCAGTCCACACCAAAACTGGTTTCCAAGAGCGCTTTAAGCACGTCTTGCTCCCCGGACTCGATTTTTTTGGCGATTTCTACTTCACCTTCACGGCTCAATAGCGTGACGAGTCCCATTTCACGCAAATACATCTTGACCGGATCGGTCACTGATCCATAGTCCGGCACGCCGCCGTCTCCGGTCTTGCCGGTGGTTGCCGGCGTCCTTGGTTTTGGTTTGGTCAATTTTTTATTATTTTCATCCACAATATCTATTCCCAGATCATC